>CAJWLW010000013.1 GCA_913042885.1 uncultured Lentisphaeria bacterium
ATCGTGAGCGGTGCGGCCTGAAGCATCGACGCGGCCAGCATCGTAAACAGGAATACGCTGAACGATGCCGCAACCCTCACCGGCATGACCACCATGCCACGCCTTGGCACCGGGGCGTTGGCACTCGGATCTGCAGGCGCCGGTTGACTGACACGTCGACGACAGTCTGGGCTACACCGCCCGGCACGTAGATGGTCACCTGCGCACCGATCGCCGAGTTGTTTACCAGTCCCTTCTCGCTCTGACTGCGGACGAGTTTGGCCTTCGGATAATCGTTGTCCGGCCAGTTGACGCGATCTTGATCCTGCACTCGGCAGACTCCATTTCCTTTCACTTTTCACCATTTCACACCCCACCGCAAAAAAGGGTTCCAGACTCAGTTCATAAACTACTGGACTTTAGTTCCCCAATCTCAATTCCCAACCTTTTACCTCTATTCCCGCTTAAGGTGAAAAATCATGATTAATAGATAAAGTGAAGGAGAGGATTCACATGCTCACAATTCACATTACGCGCCATGGTCAGCCGGGCCAAGTATCAGAGGACCAGTCCGGTGACCCGGAATACTCTGAGGATGACCCGGGCCTTTCAAGCCTTGGAATGAAGCAGGCTGAAATGCTTGGACAACGGCTTTCTGCGGAAAACTTCCGTGGAACGATATACAGCTCGCCTTACCGCCGAACGTTCGAAACTGCAAGTATCTTCGCGGCAGTTACCGGCTCCGTTCTCTTTCCGGAACCGCTGCTCCAGGAACATCTGTTGAATCCGGGACGTCCTGATTTCAGAAGTCTGACGCTTGACGAAATACGGAAAACATACGCCAACGTCCCGGCAACGGCCGAACTGGAGTGCCCCTGGCTGGTGGAAGGCCCGGAGGATCTCGGTGCCACTGTGAACCGACTGGAACGTTTCGTCGAAACGATGCTGCAGCAATACTCAGAAGGTGAGTTTCTCTTCGTTGGACACGGTGCAACCGTGATCTCGGGCATCAACCTTTTTATTCCGAAAGCGGACAGGGACGCATATCTTGAAGATCTGCCGCACTATTGGAACTGCTGTCTCTCCACTTACACAGTGAACCGGGATTGGACAACCGGGGTGGGACAAGTCGGCGACACCTCTCACATGCCCGACGAGCTGGTCACGTCGAATGGCCATCGAAAATTGGACAGGCCGACTTCGTAGGCTCCCTCTCGTAATCGATCAGGAATGATCGATTGCCAATAGTTCGATTGTTTTGTTGTCGAATGTCATTTCTTTTCCCGCGATTTCAGCTTGCATGCCATATCCCGCTGTGCCGCGATAATTTCGTCTTCCCAGGTCGAGTCATCGCTGTTTTCGGAAATGCCCCGTTCGGCTTCAGCTTCACAACAGGCAAGCACGGCTTCTTCGAATGACCTCTGCGGACGAAACTCCGGCACATCGCGCATGAGTTTGCCGACGTCGTAGTACTGATGCCACTGCGTCTGGCTTTCGAGCAACCCGCAGTGGTCGGGTACGACATCGAGCAGCACCTCGGCGGGCACGTGAACGATTTCGATTGAGCAGCCAATGGCTGCCGCGGCGCGGGTGTGATACTCGTCCCAGGTCATGAATTCCGGGTGGGTGATGTTGTAGATCTGGCCGAAGCACGTCTCTCGTCCCACGGCACCGGCGAAACCCAGGCCGGCATCGTCACTGGAGCAAACAGACCAGAGGTTGGTACCGTCACCACTGACGATGATCGGTTTCCCCTTCCTCACGCGGTCCAGCCAGGCGCCATCGGAGCCAAGTTGTCGCAAGACCGACCAGCTCGGCCCGAAAGTGTGTGCCGGCTTCATGATAGTCACGGGCATGAGGCCATCGGCATGGGCTTGTAGCAGGAGGTCATCGGCAGCAACTTTGCCGCGGCCATAGTCCTTGATTGGGCGAAGTTCGCATGATTCAGTGGCCGGCAACTCGGACAGTGGCCCGCCGTAAGTGCAGACGGTCGAACAATGGATGTAATGCCGGACATCGCGAAAGGCACGGATAGCCGACTCGGCATCTTCCCGGTCGAAGGAGATCATGTCAATGGCCGCATCAAATGCTCCCGCCTGCATCGCTGCTTCGAAGGCGGCGCGGTCCTGTCGGTCGCCGTGGATAAAGCTGACGCCATCGGGGAGCTGGGACTGCCGCTGCCCTCGGGTAAAGACAGCCACCTCGTGCCCGAATTCGAGCAGGGCTTTTACGATTCCGGTGCTGATGTTACCGGTACCGCCGACAACGATCACGCGCATGTTGATAAATTCCCGGTTTTGGTTCGTCGATGCCCAGACTTACACAACGATAGTTGAGGAATCCTGAATTTCCGGCACGCATACTCCAGTGCCTCATCATCCAAGTCTGGCGGAGCCCCTTGATCTTGCCCTATCTGTGACGAACATTAACGTTGCAACATAGATATTTCATCACCCAATCAACTGCAGGGCGATAACTTGCACGAAAATTTCTCATCGGAAGAATACTTCTTCGACCTGCATGGTTACACGATCATCCCCAACGCACTCGACACCGACCATATTGCCGCCATCAATGCGTGGATAGACGAACTGCCGCCGCTGAAACCTGGCGATCCGTACGGCAAGATGTATGCCCAGGCATATGGCGTCGTCGACGGCGTCAACATCCAAGATATAATTGAGGGCGGTGAAATTTTCGAGCGCTTGATCGATCATCCTGCCTGGTTCGAGCGGGTCTGCCATTATATTGGCAAGAGCGGGAAGCCGTATATCAACGAAATTTTTCTCAATGTGCGTGAGCCGGGCGCCTTCATTTGGCCGCATTCGGGCGGACACGCCGTGACCCATATTCATCGCTCCGGACGCTACAAAGACGAGTGGGTCTGCTGGATGCTGTCGCTGCTGGTGCCGCTGACCGATATCGGCCCGGGAGACGGTGCAACGGTCATTGTTCCCGGCAGCCACAAGTCCGACCTGCCGCATCCCGAAACGGCGAACGACATCGGGCAGGATTTCGGCTCCACCGAAAACCTCGAGGGCGCCATCGAGGTTCACCTGAAAGCCGGCGACGCATTGCTCTTTAACGACGCGGTCCTGCACGGCTCAGCCGCACGCGTTAATCCCGGTCAGCGGCGCATGCTGGCGACCCGCTACACGGAGAACACGGTCGCCCATCGTTTTGGCTATGCTCCGTCGCTCGAACTCGCCGCACGCCTGACGCCGGAACGGCTGGCTATCGTGCAGCGGTATGGCGAAACACTGTCTTACTGAGTGCAGAAACCGAAGCAACCCATGACTGCTGGAGACGACAGCATCTTGTCCCCTCATAGAAGGCACAGTGGGTTTACCCTGATCGAACTGCTTCTCGTCATCGCCGTCATCGCGATTCTCGTGGCAATGCTGATACCGGCGGTGAATCAGTTCCAACTGGCGATGAACTCATCGATCCCGAAGTTCTCCGGCATGTTTGTATAAAAATGTCTAAGCGGCCGCGACTCGAAGCTGGGTGGTTCGGCATCAGGCCGCAGTTCAGCATACACATTGGTGTAGTGCTCCTGTACCTTGTCATAGCCTGCCTGCAGCAATTCGTTCAGGGGCGCGAAACGGTGACGCAGGATATCGGTCTCTTCCATTGTAAACCGCGCGCTGAGGTCGCTGAAAAGGTAACCGACCCGTGGGCTGACCCCGGGGGTTTTGGGCGACACTGCCGTCTCCACTGCCTTGAGACGGTAAATCTCATCCATCATCCGGCAGAGCAGCACGACCGTCACCATCCGATGTTTTTCGCCGCGGTGCAATTCCGCAAGTTTGTCGCGAAACGCGGCCGGGTCATTGTCGACAATACCGCGCAGAGTTCCTTCAATTACATCTCGTTCTTCGGCATACCACTGCGCAGCCTGCTCAAAATGCGATCGTGCCGCGGTCGACAGATGCCGGGCGAACGCCAGATCGTTTCCCCACCCGACCTGGTAGGAATAGGGAAAGATGTCGCTGGCGAAGGCACGGTAACTGAGATGGATGGTGCGGCGCATTTTGCTGCTGTAGTACGATCCCCAGTGCATGCTCAGGTTGCAGTAGACGACCGCGTCACCGGCCTTCAAGTCGACGCACATTCCGTCGGGCAAGGCCGCCGTTGGATCCAGCAACAGTTGTCGGCGTTCCGACTCTGTGGTTGCCCGGGCGTGGCTGCCAGGCAACAGCCAGAACACGTCGTCGTCGTACAGGGCAATGTTCCACTGCACGTAGCCCGTTTTGTTTTCGAGCAGGTCCTGCGTCAGGCCGAAGAGCGGTGCCTGCGTGATGGCGCTGCTGTCCCGGTGCCAGTCGGTGTGACCGAAATCGATGATGGGACTGCACATAACCTGTATCCCCGAGAGAACGCATCGCGATTCCTGCAAAATCTTCCGGCTCACCCCCATGGTGTTCTCTTCCAGACAAAAATCCACGAATTCGGCGGTATCCTCATCGACCACAACCGGAACTTCGACCCGCGGTTGACCACCGGCATACCAGGCGCCGCCGAGGGGGTCATCCGCTGTCCGCTCAGCCGCCGACATGGCCTTGGACTTGTCGACCATCAACTCCACGAGGAGACGCATGTGATCCAGGCGCTCGGGAGCCACTGCCTGGCGCAGAATGAGATAGCCGTCTTTGAGAAACTGTTTGGCGTCCACTTCCATCGTTGGCGTCCTGTTCAGTATATTGTTCCTGTCAAAGACACACGAATACTGGATATCGAAAGATTGACAACCCGGAATGCGAGGAAATACTTCATGCAAGAGATCAGGCAAAAAAGTTGATGCGATCGTGCCTCTTTGTTTTTCCTCCTGATCTTTCCACCCGTCTTTCTTTTTCATCCAAGTCAGGGTTACACACCAATGTCAGTTAAGCTGCCCGACCCCGTCATTGTCGCTCGCCAAGAAGCGGACCAGATCAACACCAATCGCCACCAATTTCTCGCGGGCAACCTCCAGCGGGCTGTGGCGGACTCACCGTTCGTCGACCCCGACGAACTCCTCGCGGGCCTCGAGCAATTTCACCGCGAGCGGGTGGCAAGAGCCCCATCGACCACGCAGTATCCGGAGGCCAAGCCGTGGATCGAACATGTGCTGGCCGTTGACAGGGAATTACAAGCCGTGGCTCCGCTCACCGACGCCGAACTGGCCGCCTACCGCAGTCTGTCGCATTATCTGATGTTCCGCGGCTATGCGAACGCCGGTCCGACAACCGAGAAGTGTCGCGTCGTCTACCTGCCGGAGACGGATCAGGGGCCACTGCATATCAAGAATGTCGACGATCCCATTACCTTCTGGAAGCCGAACCCCGACCCGTTCAAGAATGCGGGAATGTCGAAAGGCTTGATCTGGGACGGCGTCGGGTCCGGTCTGCACATGGACGACGAGCCCGAGGAAATTTTTCCCTTGCCAATCCCAGACATGTGCCATGAACTCTGCGACGATGTTCCCGGCGCCATCGAATTGCTGACGCGCTACAGCCAGTTCTGGGGCGGCCAGAACATCGTGCTTCACGACGATCAGAAGCGATCGGTGGCAATAGAGAAGGGCAGCTACAACTACATTGATGTGTTTGAACCGGGAACCGCCGGCGGCAGCCACTGCAGCGGCATGGCGTTCCGTCAACCGGAAACGGCACATGGCCGGTTTGCGCGCGACAAGCGGCTGCAATACCTGCAGCGTTTCAACCAACCGCCGGACGGCCCGGACATGACCTATTGGAACGCCTGCGACCGCGCCGAGGAGATGCTGGGGAACCTGATGAACCAGGAATTCGTAACGGTGCAGGAGGTGTTTGATCTCCTCACCACGCCATGGCCGAAGGGGCTGAACAAAGGCGGTGAGAAGCTGCATCCGGACCAGGGTCTGGGCGAGTACACACTACGCACCAGCGGCCTGCTCTTCGACAAGCGGCGGATATACTTCTGGCAGCGGGACATCGACGGCGTGTATCCCGATAAGCCGCTTGTCTTCGACATTCCGTAAGAATGGGAAAAGGGTTCAGGTTCCAGGTTTCAGGAAGATCAGATCGGGACGAAGGGTGGAATGAAGAACGTCACCGCCGCGTCGCCTGGCAGCGGTCAGGGGTGAATCCGAAGGCGATGCGTCAGAATCATGCCCTGCCCTTCCTCGATCGCCCAATGGGTCGCCAGAATGTCACCGTCATCCAGGCGTAACAGCGAAGGTTGACCGAATCTCAGGTTGCGCCCCATCGTCGCGTAGGCAGCCACCTTCATGGCGGGTGCATTGGCCCAGATATTCGCTTCCTTGATGGTGCGCCACCGGTCCTGGGAAAAATCCACCAACCGCACATACAGCCCGATGTCTTCACCTTCCCGTTGGCAATGAATCGTCAGCAGCAGGTCGTCTTCCCAATGCATGAGGTTCGAGGCCTGCCCCGGGATACCGGTATCGATCGGATCGGACCACGTTTTTCCGGCGTCATGGGACACCGTCACGCCGTTCGGCAGGTTTCTTTCTTCGACGTGATCCACCATCCACACCAGGGCGACGACCCGGTCATCCTGCATCTCACACAATCGCGGCTCGGCCGGTGCGTAGTGTCCAGTAGGGTCTTCAAAGAAAATGGATTGATCGTCCCACGTCTCGCCCCCGTCTTCGCTCTGCAGCAAGGCGCCGACAAAGCCGCTGGGATTCGTACCGTCCCACATGGGGAACAAAGAACCGGCCCCCAGTATCGTGCCCCGCCGCAGTTGAATAACAGGGCCTGAGTGTTCGATCAACTCCGGACGTGTCCTGGCAATGACCCTGGGATGCGACCATGTACGCCCCTCATCGCGGGAAACCGAAACGAGGTCGTCACCATTGCGCAGGCCATCGGCTTCCGGGTTGGTAAGCAATTGGTCGGGGTCGGATCGGTGAAAGCGGTAGCCCATGGCGATCAGCGTGCCGTCACTCAGCACCGTCGGTTTCATGAAGTCGGAGTCGTAGCGGTGCGCCTCTTCTTTCACGTGCAGGGGCCCTTCCAGATGCCAGGTGCGCCCCTGATCCTGCGAGCGCGACACCACCGTCGTTGCATCGGCTGCTTCAAACGCCTCACCCAACATGAACAAGGCCAGCAAATCCCCGGACGGCAGCTTTACCAGTCCAGGGAAAAAACCATGACGGCTGCGGTTCTGTGGTGTGGGATTCTCGTAAACGATGTGGCGGTCAATGTACTCGATGAAAGACATGGCGAATTCCGGGTTGAAGTTTGCTCAGTGAAGATAATCCAGGGCAGCAAGCCCGTGCATCTTGCTCGCCTGCACGATGCTCTCGATACCAACGTATTCGTTAGGTCCATGGGCCAGTGGCAAAAGCCCAGGTCCGAATGCGGGCACCGTCGGGATGCCGCCCGGCGGCAAGCGGCGCCCCATGACGCATTCGCTTGCATTCAGCAGCATTGCGGCCAGGTGCTGTGCAGCTTGGTCACTAATGAAATACAGCCTACGGCACGCTGCCTTTGTCGACGTTTTCGAGAAATGACTTTAAGCCCTCCTGCCAATCGCCTGGTGCCTCCGACGTGAGCAGCCGTCGGATTTCATCCGCAACAGGTTGTGCCTTGGCACCCAATTGATCGAGCCTCGTGACGACCTGCTTTTTCGTTGCAGCATCCACGTTCGCGTCTTCGAGCAAATCGATCAGTTTGCGGAAGTCGGAAATGTCACCCCGGATACAACACAGGGCATACAAAGCCGATTGGTCCGCCCCGGTCTGCTTCGCGGCGTGTTGTTCCAGCGTTGCAATGGCGGCGGCGGCAGCTGGCCCGATCGCGGCCAGTGCCTCGATACATCGGGTTTCCTGCGATTGTCCGGAAAGCATTTCGATGAGCTTTGGCACCGCCGGCGCAGCATCCGGCCCCAGTGCGGTGATGACGCGCAGTGCACCTATCTGACGACCCGGATCAGCATGGCCGAGCATCTCAATCGCCGGCTGCAGCGCCGGTCTGGCGAAGGAGCCGAAAGCAGCCATGACCTCCGCGGCCTCATGGGCGATTGTTGGGAATTCATCCAGAAAAGCAATGACCAGCGATTCGCTTACCACAGCGGCATGGGCAGAAGGCGATCGCTTGCCGCCGATCTCCCGTTTGTCCAGCGGACAACCGATCTCTGCCAGGGTCAGCATAGCGCCGACACGGATGTAGAAATCTGGATGTCCCAGCAACTTCGTGAGCTCAGGCAGGGCAAGCACCGCCTCCGGCCCAATGGCTTCCAGGGCACGCAGTGCCGGCACCCGTACGCCGGGATCCTCAAGCAGCGAGGCCAGTGCTTCCGCCGCCGGTGCCGCTGCTTTCCCCATCTCAAAAAGTGCCCAGGCCGCAGCACGACGCTGTGAGACGTTGGGCTTTTTCAGTCCAACGATACACGCTGCCACTGATTTGCCCCGGTAGGCCGCCGCCTCGTCCCTGGCGCCGGTGATCGGCGAAAGCATCAGATCTTCGTTTGCAACAGGACCCAATTGCTCTATAAAGGCCGCCGCCTGATCGCGAATCTGGTCATATTCTGTCAGTGCCAGTGGTTTGCCGGCCTCCGAAACGTAGGGCGCCGTACCAATAATGCGGGGTCTCAAAGCCTCCAGCCATTTCGCGGCCTCACGGGCTGCCGGGTTGTCGGGATGTGCCGCCACTGAGTCCTCGAGCATCTGCAGATAGCGGTAGTCGTCAATGCCTTCGCGGCGCGCTTCGAGCGCCGTCAGGGGCATGGGTTCGTGGCTGTCTGGTGGAAACCAGGCATGGCGATGGTGGTTGTGGTGATACGCCCAGACCCAGTTACCCCCGAGCCCGAGCGCCCATGTGTAGAATCCGGCATAGTAGCGCTGGCGCAAAGGATCCATGTCCTTGCGCCACATGCGGTAGGTGTAGGTCCAAATCTCCGTTCCGCGGCGCTGCGACTCCGCCATCAACTCCGGCGAGATCAATCCATCATGAACGGTCATGACATCGGTGAGATATCCATACCCGTATGCCGCAGAAGCGCCCACATCGATCGTCGATCGGGTCGAAATATCGCGTACCTTCGTCAACATTGCCGTTACCCGATTATCCTGTTGCGGGTATTTGGGTTCGTCGAATACGAAGGTCAACATCTCCGGCCAGCCCCGGTCCCGACACGCCTGGCGCAGCCAATCGACTGCAGCGGCCAGTTTTTCACCTTTGAGGTCTCCGGGGATACCGCCGATGATGAGGCTCGGGATGTTTGGATCGAGGAGGCCGGCCTGGTGGGCCAGAGGAATCAGCTTGTCAAGCGAATGGCTATTCTCGGGCGGCAATACTCCGAAGTCCCCCCCGGGATAGAATATGGAGGAGTTGTGGCCGTGTGCCGCCATGTCTTGGTAGATCGCCAACACGGTATCCCGCGGTGTTGCCAGGCCACCCAGACGTTTGGGCAGCATGTCTTCCCGAAACCATATGCCGAAGGCAGCCCTGGGCGGCTGCAATTCAAAGGGCCGGACTGTCACGTTGAGATCCAGCACCGTCTCGGGCCGGCCGGCAGGCTTTATCCGGATCTTTCCCTGATGAACGCCTGGTTCCGTCTCTTTGTCTGCGTGGAATGTCAACCAGAAGTTGACGCTGTCGCCACTGTCCAGCGCCTCATAAACATTGCCACGCTGCAAATGTACGGAGCTCCCGATCCAGCGCACGACCTCGTCGTGATCGGGCGGCACAGACAGCACCGCCAATTTCTCTTTGTCCGCCGCACTGATACGGTGGTACGTGGTCACCGTCAGGTCGGACTCGACCGTCACCTCAATATCCTTGATGCCGGCTGCCAGAGCGTGCACACCAAGCTGAATTGATTCGTACTCCTCCTGGGCCAGGACGCATGAAATTGTGTCGACAATGCGCTCAGGCTCCGGTACATGGCGCGGCTGCAGGGTCACCATGGGACTGTGTTCGAAGACGACATAGCCCATGCGTCGTCGGCTAATTTTAGAACTGTGAAAAGCATTGGGTGTGTCTTTGACGATCTCGACTGTCCGGTCTACTTCGGATGTCTGCACTTGCTCCGTGCCGTCTGGCCAGATCACCTGGAGCTCGACGGCAGCGCTGTGGTCGCGCAGCCCGAAATGCAGCGTCAGGTCGTTCTGATTGCCTTCGCCGGTGCCGCCTTCGACCTGGCGCGTCAGGATCCAGCGACTGTGGTTCGGGCGTATGCGGACCTCCGCACCGATCGCATACGCATTGATCCCCTCCCCTTTCAAGCGAACCTTGATCCAGTGATGGCGCTCGGCTTCCGGGGTGTCCTCATTCATGCGATTCCGAAAAATCAGGCCGCCGGTCGCCAGGTCGAGATCGCCGTCGTTGTCGAAATCCGCCCAGGCCGCCTGGTATGAGCCGGAATGGGCGGTGCCCGTGGCGTCCGTGACGTCTGCCATCGTCCAGGTGTCCGCCTGCAGCCCGACTACGTCCTCACCCGGGTGAATATTCAAGGCCGCAGAGGTGTTCTGAAACAGCGAACTGCGATCACCGCCATAGAGGGTTGTCAGGTAGAGGTCGAGGAAGCCGTTGTTATCAAAGTCGCCGAACGCCGGTGTGCCATAAGATTCCTGCCAGCGTAAGATCTCACCCGGATGCGCCTGAAAGTTCCGCCCATCGACAGTTGCCACGTTGCGATAGAACTTGCACCGGTCCTGATAGGCGGGCGGATGACTGAAGTTGCCGACGAACAGGTCGATGTGTCCATCGTTGTCGAAGTCGCACCATGCCGAGCCGACAGTATGCCCCCAGGCGCCTTGGTCCCCGTCGCCGGCAACGCTGCTGACGTCCATAGCGACATCGGTGAACGTGAAGTCGCCGTCATTGCGAAACAGCCAGTTCGGCTGCAGCCGATAGTTCGACACGTAGATGTCCAGATCGCCGTCCTCATCGTAGTCGGCACAAGTCACGCCGCGAGCCCGGCGTATCGACGGGGTCTGCCAGATGTTGGTGAACGATTTGCCGGCGTTGTTCCTGAAGATTACATCATGCCATTCTCCCCCGGTATCCCAGTTCTCGTATCCGGTGATGTACAGATCGAGATAACCGTCGCCATTGAAATCGCCCCACGCAGCACCACGGCAGATCCCTATCGGTCGCTCGTCGAGGATGCCGCTCACGTCGATGAACTTGTCGTCGCCGTCGTTCCGCGCCAGCGTTCCTTCCGAGTACATGTACAAGTCCAGGTCGCCGTCGTTGTCGAAATCGCCCCAGATTCCCGAACCTTCGAACGGTCCATCGACTTTGCTGAACGTACCTTCGTTGTTGCGCCACAGGCTGTCGCTGTAGATATCGACCCAGCCGTCATTGTTGTAATCGCCCCAGGCAACTTCGGTACAGCAGAAACCGTTGACACCGACGTCATTAGCGACTTCTTCGAACTGGACACCCGTTACAGCAGTCGCCAGTGCGAACACTGCAAATGTGCCAATCACGACGTGATTCAAACAACTGGTATATCTTCGTATCATTTCCCGTCGTTCCCGAGTTGCCGATGAAGCGTATCATGCCCTGGGCCACAATTCTGATACACCTTAATCCAAAGTCCCCTGAATGACAGACTCACGGGGATTAAGGCCGGCGGGCATCAGGCTGCAATTAAAGGTTGGGATGCAATAGACAGCAGCTGTGGAACGGCGTACATTGCCCGAAATCCGGCAACCAGCCAACCTAACTTCCAGGACCACTCACACACCAAAAGGAGACCATGGACCAGTCCAAACAGAACATTCAGGAAGTCATCCAGAACAGCCTGCAATCATCGCCGGAAGAGATGCTGGAACAGTGTCTGAATATTCTCATCGAGGTATCCGGGGCGACCGGCGGCTCGATTCTGGGCGAAGAAGGACCGGCGCTCAAGTTTCTTTTTTCCGATGTCGAATCCCTGATTGGTATGTCGGTGCCCTGGGACAGTCTCGCCGGCAGTTCAGTAAGCCAGGGCCTGGTGATTTACACGTATGCGCCGAAGGATGATCGTCATTTCGACGGTATCGACGCCGATCTCGCAGGGCAAACGAATTATATGCTGAGCCTGCCAATCCCCTCTATTCACCGCAGCAGCGACAAGGAACAGCAGCAGACCCAGAACGCCGGGGCCCTGCAGTTGCTGTTTGACCACGACATTTTTCCGGAGTTCGACGTTTCCAACGGTGCCCGTGAATTTACGATAGATGAACTGAACACCCTCAACGACTGCGCCACGGGGTTTCAGGAAGTCACGATGATCCTGCCGAACATCGCGTTCGGCCTCGAAGTGATGCGGTTGCGACAAACCTCGTACCAGGCGATTCACGAACTCAAGAACAAGTTGATCGGCGCCACCTCCTGGATCAACTGCCTGAAGGAGGACCTGGAGGACATCTCACCCGAGGCCCTCGAAAACGAGAGTATCCAGGAAGATCTGCAACTGGCCGAAAGCGCTGTCACCGCCGGTTCGGCGCTGGCAGTGAGTTATCTGCAGTTTACCAAGATCTACAACCCGGTCTTTGAAGACGCCAATCTAAACGACGTGCTCAAGGAAGCCGCGGCCAACATCAAGGCCTTTGCAACGCAGAACGGCGGTAAGCAACTCGCCGTGAATTCCGACTTCGACGACGCCATCCCGACCCGCCAACTCGATGGCGCGCAGTTGACCATGGCCTTCTTCAACATCGGCAAGAACGCCGCCGAAGCCTTGATCGAACACGGCGTTGAAAATCCGGAAATCTCGATAACGTCGACATTCCATGACGACCAGATTACGGTCGTCATGTCCGACAACGGCAAGGGGATGCCGAAAGAAATCGCCGACAACCTCTTTGTCGCATTCAAGACCAAGAAGCAGGGCGGCACCGGACTCGGTCTAACGATCACCAAGAAGATCATCGACGTCCACAACGGCCGCATCAAATGCGAAACCGGCTCAAACGGCACGTCGTTCACTATTTTACTGTAAACACCAATCGGATGACCAGCGATGGCGTCCGCAGGATACGGAGACATAAAATGGCCGAGCATCCCGACCAGAAAACGCATTACCAAAGCACAGACAAAGCCAGCCAGTCGAATCAGGCTGAATACGAAAACATGATCGACTCCATCAACCAGGCAATGGACCCGAACAGCAATACCGTGCTGGTTGTTGATGACGAGATGCCAATTCGAAAATTCGTTGCCCGGCAGATTCGCAAGAGTTCGAACGGCGTGGTTATCTTCGAAGCGGAAAACGGTCAGGATGCACTTGAAAAACTCGAGATCATACGAGAAAAATACCATAATGACCCGGTACTGATCATCACTGACCTCAACATGCCGGTCATGGACGGCTGGGAGCTCATCGATGAGCTTAAGAAGGACTACGAATCACGTGGCGAAACATCGGGTATCCCCATCGTCGTGCTCTCCTCAACGAGTGGGGAGAAAGGCATTGTGTTCAAGAAATCCGCGCACAGCGGCAAGTCGAAGTACGACCCGATTGTCAGTATTGCGAAGGAAACCTGCATGGAGGCCGGCAAGTTCGACGCAAAAGGCGAGAAAGGTTTGACTCGTTGGCTCAAGCATCTGATGAAGAATGCTTGAGTGTGTTACGGCATACGAAGACCGTAGTCAGTTCGAGCATTCACCTTTGCCGAACACCGTAAAATCGACGACACCCGCGCCAAGGTCATCCGGCCATCCGACAACGACCAGGCGCATGAACGTCGCCGGACGCGGCGCGAACGTGATATAGTCGATCAACATGTCGACGTCGTTGTCCGACTTGTCCACTGCGATGTCCCAGACATCGTCCGCGTCGACCTTGGTCTCGACACGATAGCGATACGGACCGGGAACGATGCCCGCCCGATAATCGAGATTCGGTTCGGCCCAGATCAAACGTACGGCCGAAACCGTGAATAAGCCGCGGCTGTCGACAGACAACCATGGCTCGGTGTCGTCGTTCGCCGCCTGCCACCAGGTGCGCATGGAACCGTCGATCGCATACGAACACTCGCGGCCCGGTGCACTGCTCGAATTGCTCGCCAGTTTATTCAGGTTCACCGGCAACAGTCCGGCATCGTTGCCCTGCTCCGGATGCGCATGTTCGCCGGGTGCAAGCTGCGGTACTTCGGTAGCGGTTGCAAACAAATTACCGTCGTCATCGAAACCGGCTGCATCAAAGCCGATGCGTCGTTCGAAGATGTGATTGTAACAGCGCGTGCACGTGTAGAAAACCCACAGCGTGTCACTCGGACCACGCACAAAGCTGCCATGCCCGGGACCGCGTACCAGTCCCGACGTCTTGCGGAGGATCGGATTGCGCGGCTGGTAGGTGTACGGTCCCAGGGCCGACTGCGAGACGTAGGTTCCCATCGCATATGTACTGAGACTGGTGCCCGGCGCCGTGTAGGTGAGGTAATAAGCATCACCGTTCTTGAACAGCCACGAACCTTCGACATAACTGACTGCCGGATTCTCGTTGAACTCACCATAGCGCTCCCAGACATGGTCCGGGTTATAGGCGAACATGATTGCCGGCTCGGTGATCGTCTGGTTCAGTTGATCCGGGTCGAGCTGAGCACCGTAGATGCCAGGCGCCCCCAGGCCCCAATATATGTACACACGACCGTCGTCATCGGAGAAGCACATCGGATCCTGGTAATGCGGCAACGGCTCTCCAGCCGGAGTCAGCAGTGGCCCGACTTCCTCCCAGGGGCCCAGGGGGCTGTCACTGCGGAAAAGCGGCGCCTCGCTGGCGGTGAGATAGAAAGCGCCGCCGTGCGCCATGATCGTCGGGGCATAGCCGATGTCGTACACGTTCATCGGGCAATACTCCCACGACACGAAATCGCTGCTCTGCCAGGCCATGCCGCAGGAAGCGTACAGATACCATTTGCCGTCGTGCCAGAGGACGCTCGGGTCGGCGGCCTCGCGGTAGTCCCGGCGTTCGCCGTTATTGACCCAGCCAAACGCGATGTCGTCCGGAATACTGAAGCGCCCGCGCGGGTAGTTCGGAAGTGGAATGGGATTGCAAAAAGTGGTCATACGGCATGTGGGGTTGCAGGGAACTTAACTCGCAATCATGTACACTGCATGGTCTGGTCGATTGCAGTTCAAAACTGGTGCTGTGGTGTCTTTCTGTCTACGCTTGGAAATTGGCCCAGTAAAACGGTCACCCTTCGCATCGAGACTATGATCGCCCCCCCGCCTTGATGGCGAGCTGCGAAGGTTCCCCGATCTGTCACAGCAGCTTGCGACAAGCAGTGCTACTGGTACAGTAGCTATCCCGGCCTGTGTCCGACAGCAGCGATGCCTCGCAATGCTCGCTAAACACCTGCGATTTCAAAAAACGCAGCCGGACATAAATGCCTGAACAACACGCGCAATGCCACGAAGTTCGAGAGGCGGTGAAAAAGATGCTTTGGGATTGTCAACAAGGCCCCCCTCCCCTTATCCACCGAGGTGCGGACCTCGACCCACTGCAGCGCGACCTCCGCTTCGTGCCGGTCGACAACCCGAATCCCCGGGTTTTGTCGCAAAGGCAAATAGTCGACTACAACGAACGCGGCTTCCTCGCCCCCTTCCGTGTTTTTGATACGGCTGCCGCCAGAGAGAACCGTGAGTTTTTCGATAAACTGCAAGTCAAGGCGGAAGCGATCGACAGGGACCGCTATTCGATCATGAGTTACCACCTGTGTTCCGCCCGGTTGTACGATATCTGCATGAACGAACGCATGCTGGATCTGGTCGAAGATCTGGTCGGGCCGAACTTCGCCCTGTGGACCAGTCACTTCTTCTCGAAATCACCGTACGATGAAAAAAAGGTTCCCTGGCATCAGGACGCATCATATTGGCCGTTCGACAAATCCCGCTGCGTCACTGCGTGGCTGGCGATCGATGATGCCGATGCCGGAAATGCTGCTATGCAGTTCCTCCCTGGCACCCACAGAATGGGACATCTCGAGTGGAAAACCACCCTGGACCCCGCGGCCAATCCACAGGAAATCGTCGATGCAGAGAAACTTGGGCAACCGGTTCTCAATGTCCTGCAGGCGGGCGAAATTTCACTGCACGCGGACATGCTGGCGCACGGTTCGGAGCCCAATAATTCGGACCGGCGACGCTGTGGACTGACCTTGCGTTACGCTCCGCTCGATGTACGGGCACTGACCAACTGGCACGAGCAGGCCATCATCTGCCGCGGCAGCGACAGCAGCAACCACTGGCCACATCACCCACGGCCGGACGGCGAGTATTGGTAAAATCGCTGCAGACCGGTGTCATTCCTGAATAAACTGTGCAAATTATCCGCAACAAATTGTTGCCAAGGGCATATCAACTCTAATTCGAGGCCAATCTCCATGCGCTATCGTCCCCTTGGCCGCACCGGTCTTACTGTATCCGAATTGAGTTATGGTGCTGCACGCGGAGCCATTGATGCTCCCGATGACTTTGCCGCATCAATCGAAGCCGTGATCGATGCCGGCATCAACCTCATCGATACTGCAGAACACTATTCCGGCAGCGAGGAAGCCATAGGAGCAGCGCTACTCGGACACGACGACGTGCTCGTCCAAACCAAGCATATGCCGTACACTGACTTCTCACCGGAAGCCACCTACATCGGCACCCCGAAAGGCGTTGTCGCGGCTGCTGAACAAAGCCTTCGTCGGCTGCGACGCGATCGGCTCGATATTTTTCTTGGCCACGGCATGCGCACGGCAGACTCTTACGAGCAGTTCATGAGCGACGGTTGCTGCGAGGCCATGATCAAGCTCAAGGCCCAGGGCAAGGTCCGTTTTATCGGCATCAGCGAATTATCGGAAGCCGACGGCACCCATGAGATTCTTAAACAGGCGGTACCGTCCGGGGTCTTTGACGTCGTCATGCTGACCGTCAACTTCCTCCTGCAGACGGCCATCGACGACATCCTGCCGCTCTGTCGTGCGCATGGGGTCGGCACGGTCGTGATGATGCCGCTGAATCAGCCCTCAGTGGAGTCGGGGCTGGTCAGCATAGATGCCGCACATGAGTGTATTCGCCGACATATCGACCACGGCAACCTGCCGGACGCTCCACCATATACCGACGCGGATGTACTGGATTTCCTCAAGCCGTACTCCATCCCGGAAGCAGCATTGCGTTTCGTGCTGGCGCAGGAAATCGACAGCTGCTGCTTCGGTGCCCGCACACCAGGCCGAGTTCGCGAAAACCTGGCCGCCTTGGATCCGCCCTATCTCGACACCAACCGCCTGGCACGTCTGCGTTCGCTCTTTGGCGGCATTCGCTGGCAGATGCGTTGAGCTGGGACAAGCGCTGCTACAACTGGATGGTTTCACCGGTGCGCACCGAGCGCATGGCCGCGTCCTGGATACGGACATAGGCAAGGCCGTCGAACTCACTCGGTGTCAGGTCGCCACCGGTTTCGATCGCCTCAATCAACGCTGCATAGTGCTCCCAGCGCTTACCGCAGGATTCCAGGCGGTCGGACTCGAACGAACCTGACCCTTCTGCGCTGAACCATTCGGCTGAAAACCAGTTGTGTCGGATGTAGCCGCGCTCACAGACGATATCGAAATTTACATAACCCGGCGCCTGCCAGGCCGGGTCCATCACCCAATGGACATCGACTTGCAGAAAACGCTGATCGCGAAAGGTGATGATCATGCTCATCACATCATCCTGGTCGAACGACCGGCAATAGCGACCGGCGTGGCACCAGACGCTCTCCGGTTCGTCACCGGTCAGCGTCAGAAACGTGTCGAGCACATGCGGATCATACTCCGCAATGGGCAAACAGGTGCTGCGGTCTGTCAACCACGCCGCGGATGAGAACGGCGTCCAAACCAAATGGTAGAAAGCTGCACGCACAGGCCCAACCGGCCCGTCATCGGCAGTCCACGCCTCCAGCTCCGTAAAAAGATCGGAGGCCAGGGACCTCAGCGTGGGATGGAAACACTTGACACCGGCGTTGCTGATCGCATCGACAATGCGCTGGCCCTCCGCGAGTCCGATCGCCATGGGCTTCTCCAGCATCAGATGTTTCCCCGCACCGGTGGCGGTTTCGACCATATCCGCATGCGTGAACACAGGCGTCAGGATTGCCGCGATATCAACATCGGCGTCGGTCAATACCTCATCGGCACTGGCCGCCTCCCGTGCCCCCGTCGCCGCCGCAGCTGCCGCCTGGCGCTCTGCGTTCGGGTCATAGACAGCTACGCAGCGCAGGCAATCCAAGTGATCGAATGCCTCCCGATGCCACCCCCAAACTTCGCCACAGCCGACAATGCCGACCCCGTATGTTTTCATCGCCACTGTCTTCGCTCCTCAGGCCGGGTTGGTTGGAAGTCCGCCGAAAATTTTGGCCAATATCATGCGGCTTCTTCTCGTGATCGGGTTGACGCATACTATACCGCCTGATCGCACCTCTGCGACGCACGCTAAGCAGGCATAACACCGGGTGGCCCAGGCGGATTCTCAGCCAATCTCGCGAACGATCTCGGCATTCATTGCCACTTGATCGCTGTGCTTCTGAAACATGCCGACGTTGACAATGTCAATCGGCTTGATGCGATCCAGGGCAAATTTGAACGCTTCGCGAATCGACTCAGCTGAACTGCACTTGCGGGAGGCCCCAAGGATCTTGTAGGCGATACAAGGCTTGTCAGTCTGCTGGATGAACTCACAAATGACGTCCCGGTCTCCGTCGTCGAAAGGTTCGATATTCTGCGCACCCTCCGCCACCAGCTCGCGCCGGGCGTTTTTGGCAATGTTATAAAAACAGGTCATATAAAAATCCACATCCCATCCCTGGTCCTCGACGTACTGTAGAATCTCGGGCATGTGCGCCGCGATACCGACCATCGCGCCGGTATCACGCATGGCCTTCAGCCGATCCTCGACCTGATCGAACGTTCCCGACTGCCACAAGCTGTCGCTGACCGATCCATGGTGATAGATTGCGATCGGATCGTGATCGGCGATCTCACGAATATTCTCGAACGGATCGGGATGTTCGCCGGCAGTTTGGCAGATCCACTGCATCGTGCCGCCACGCTCCCGGTATGCTTGCAGACGTTCAAATACCACTGCGTCACCGCGCGACTGCATAGTGTTCAGCCCGCACGCCTCGGCACGGAACCAGGACGCCACCGTGTTGTCGACCGTATGATAGTCCCGCATCTCCTCGTCGAGCTCGACAGACACGTGGGAGAACCCGCGGATCTGGTTGCCGCCTATGATCAGGCGTGTGATCTCTGTGCCGCCCCAGTGAACCGCAGGCAGCAACTCGCTTGCTGTAGCTGTCGTCATGTTTGAAAATTAGCAGGAAAACGAAAAGCTACAATAACGCGGACTGCAACGGATGGAGAAGGGATCGGGACGGCTCCACTTCTCCTTGCCCGGATCCGGGTTACATTTAGCCTCCGATCAGCCCCGCCTTTCACAGCCTACCCTTCACCTCACCTGCTCATTGGCCTATCTCATCCTTGCAGCCGGCGTTGTCACCGGGACACTTGCCGTCGTCGTCTACAAGGCGGCGTTGGCAGCCAATGCCCGACGCCTGCCCATGCTGGCCGTTGAACGCCTGACCATCGTCATCCTCTTTTGCCTCTATGCCCTGGTCAGCAGTGACGGGTATACCCACGGCCCTGAGATTGTCATCCTGGCACTGGTCGGGGGACTGAGTATTGCCGTGTCGAGGCTACTCTTGCTCACTGCCATGCGGCTCGGACCGGCAGGGCTGAGCTGGACGATCCTGAACCTGTCCATCTGTCTGCCGGTGCTGTTTTCGATTGTCTGGGGAGAGCGCCCCACCGCATGGCAGACGTGGGGACTGCTGCTGGTGCCGGCCTGTATCGTGCTGATGGGACGCAGCAATGCCCCCGGACAGGCGCAGTCAACAACGCGAGGCTGGCTGCTTTGCATCCTGATATCCTTCCTGCTGGAGGGTATTTTAGGCACCACATTCAAGCTGGTTAAAGAACTGGATCTGGCAGCCTCGCGCTACATGTTCATCCTGCTGTTCAATTTCGTCAGCGTCGTCGTATTAGCCGGTGCCACCGCAGTCAGGTCGGCGGTTCCGCAGCGGCTGGAAGTGTGGCACGGCATTCAATCGGGCCTGTGCTGCGGCATCGCCACGATCTTCTGGATCGAGGCTATTATGTTGCTGCCGGGCATCGTCTTCTTCCCGATCGCTACCGTTTTCGGACTGATGCTCACAATAGTCATCATGCGCCTGGCGTGGAACGAACGGCTGAACCCGTCGCAACTCTGCGGCCTCGGCCTGGCAATTGCTGCGATTGTAATGATCTCCGCCGCCTGAACACCCGTGCCACGATCGAAGCGACTCCGGAGCATCCCGGGGATATCAGCAAATTAATGGCTCTTCGACCAACGCCAGCCTGCCAATCCTTTGTCTGTCCTGCTATTTGCCCGGGAGATAGCGAATCGTTGCGAGATGATCGCTCTGTAAGGTAAAATTCTGCACGTCGCCGCCGGGCCAGCGCACCTCGGCTTCGATATCGCCGGTGACCTCGCCAAGACCAAAGTGCAGGGTCAAGTCGTTCTGGTTGCCTTCGCCAGTGGCACCTTCGACCTCGCGCGTCAGGGTCTTGTCGCCCACCCGCAATCGCACCGAAGCACCGATCGCGGCGCTGTTGACGCCGTGACCTCCGATCAACCGAATCTTGAGGCGGTGTCCGGCGTTGCCGCGATTGCGGTACAACCGCCCGCCGGTTGCCAGATCGAGGTCGCCGTCGTTGTCGAAGTCAGCCCAGGCAGCGGAATAGGTATTGTCGCGGCTGACGTTGGCGCGGTCAGTCACATTGGTGAAGGTCCAGTCACCGTTGTTGCGGTACATGACGTTGTGATTGTGTCCGTACACCGCCGTTAAATAGAGGTCGAGGTCGCCGTCGTTGTCGTAGTCGCCGAGGGCCGGCGAGGCAAAAGATTCCTGCCAGTCAAGCCCGGCCCCGTCGCTCTTGTCTTCGAACACCCAACCGCTGTCGGCTCCAAGGTTCTTCAGGAATTTCGGACGATCCTGATAAGCGGCCGCGTGACTGAAGTTGCCAACGAAGATATCGATCAGGCCATCGTTGTCGAGGTCCCCGAAGGCGCTGCCGATCGTATGTCCCCAGGCGCTGAGGTCGCCATCGCCATCGACCTTTCGCGCTTCACTGACCTCGGTGAAGCCGGCCATCCCATCGTTGAGCCAAAGCTTATTGGGCTGCAGACGATAGTTCGAAACATAAACGTCCAGATCGCCGTCGTTGTCGAAGTCGGCCGCAGTTACGCCGCGAGCGCGCTCTTTTGACGGGGACTCCCAATGCTTCTTGAATGCCGTGCCGCCTTCATTCAGGTAAAGAATGTCGGCATAGTCCCTCGAGGGTTCCCAGACTTCGTAGCCAGCGTAATAGATATCGAGATAGCTGTCGTTGTTGAAGTCGCCCCACACCGCCCCACGGGAAACATGTTCGCCGCGTTCCGGCACGAGATTGGTGACGTCTTCGAAGCCCTGCCCACCGAGGTTGTGGAACAATTTTCCGGACGCAGCAGTGAAAATATCGAGAAACCCGTCGTTGTCGTAATCGCCCCAGAAACCTTTACCGCCGCCGACTACTGAATCAACCTGCGCGAATTTGCCCTCGTTGTTTTGCCACAGTCCACCGGAGAGATAGACATCGACCCAACCGTCATTATTGAAGTCACCCCAGGCCGCATCGGGGCCACTGCCAATGCCCACCTCGTCCGTGGCGTCCTCGAAAAATGGGCCGTCGACCGCCTCGCCAACCGGCGGCAGCGGAGTCAACGTCAGTGCCGGGATGCCTGGTGCCAGTATAAACGACTGGCACCCTACCCCGACGAGTAACACAAATGCCAGCGAGACCGCCTTGAGTTCAGTGGTGATCATAATTTCCCCGTATGGTGATTGTCGACATTGGTTGGTGAACGCGTACTATGACACCGGTTCACGGCTTAACACGCGTACAGGATCTGTCAGTGCCGCTTTGGGTGTACCTCTGCGACATGCAGCATGCTGGACGCCCACGCTTTCGGGATTTACCGCTTGACAACATCGTTTCAGAATCTTATGCTCAAACAATGGCCGAACAAGCAGCAAATTCTTTGCGTTATCATTTACGGTTCCAGGTTCTCCCCGGGGAAAATGCGGAACGTGACGCAACTACTCTCGGCCGCTATTGTCAGACACATGGCATTGAGGAAGTCGTTCTTTTCTTCGCTGGAGAGGAATGGAACAATGGGCTGCTGACCGTAAAAGCGGAGGACGTCTGGTTTGAAGCGATCAAGGCGATTAAATCGGTCTTGGACAAGGCCGGAGTGGTCGTCAGCCTCAACCCCTGGATGCTGGTCCTGCACTGTGATCGTGGACGCCGATTCCCGAAAGACCGCAACTTCAAACCCATGGTCTCCCCTGCCGGCGAAGTGAGCCTGGCATGTGCCTCATTCGCTGATCCGGGATGGCGCGACTACATCTATCGCCAATACGGGCGCTTTGCGACGCTCGGCTTTCGGGTGATCTGGATCGAGGATGATTTTCGGTATCATAACCACACCCCGCTGGAATGGGGCGGATTCGAGGACGAGATCCTCGGTCGCTTTGCCGAGAAGGTTGACCAGGCAGTCACCCGCGCAGAGGTAGTCCAAAACATTCTTCTGCCGGGCACGCCGCATCCGTGGCGGGATAAGTGGCTGGAGTTGTGGCGTGACATTCACCTTGAGGTGGCCGAAGGCGTGACGCGAGCAGTATCAGAGAATGCCCCGGGCGCCACCAAGATTGGTCTTATGAGTTCACTGCCCGCCGTCCACAGCGCCGAGGGTCGTGATTGGCACAGGCTTTTCGATGCCCTGACTATCGACGGCGAGGTGGCCCACAGACCGCACTACGGCGGATATCGTGAGGCCACGGGAAACAGCCAGGATTCTTGTATCATGATGCTGGACATCCAGAAAAACTTCCGACCCCCTACTTGCGAAGTCGCCCCTGAAATAGAGAACTTTCCGTTCACCAGCTGGACCAAGTCAGACACCATGAGCTGGTCCGAAATGGCCTTTTGCATGTTCTACGGCTCGGATGCCCTGTTCCTCGACCTGTTTCCTTTTGCTGGAAACCCCGCGGACAGAGAACCGGAAATCGACGTTCTCCTGGACAACAGCCGACCGGCTTTGGAATGGATCGCGGCAAGATTTCCGGATCGCTTGGAGACCTGCGGCGTCGGCATCCCATGGGTCGAGGACGCCCAGGCGCATGTGCGCACTTTGATGGGCAAGGATATGCAGGAATTGGATGCCTCCTCCTTCGGGCCCGGCAATTTCCTGCTGCCGTATGGGATTCCCGTTTCGGCGAGACTCCAGGAAGTAAACGCTATTTTCGGGAGCCTGGCCTGGGCCTTTGACGACGAGGCGATCCGGAAACTGCTCTCCGGGGGACTATTACTTGACGGAATCAGTGCAGACGTACTCTGTCAACGCGGCTTCGGCGAGTTTATCGGCGTGACTTCCAAAGGCCTGGTAGGTAGGGAAGAAGCCGTGTATTCGATTGAAATGGTCAATTCAAGCAGGACGGGTGTTGCAGAGGGCCATTATTTCAACGTCAACCAGCTCGAGAGTATCTGTGTGCTGGAGCCGTTGAATGAAGCAAATGAGTGGACAACAATTCTGACACCAGAGAAAAAACGTTGCGGCGCCGGACTCGTCGTTTGCGAGAACGAGCTCGGTGGGCGCGTGGCAACGTGCAGCGCACCGGATCCCGCGCGCCTGCCGCGCAGCTTTCATAGGCAGACGATCATCCGGAAAATCGTTACCTTTCTAAGCGCGGGAAAATTCAGCTCACCCATGGTAAGCGGCGCGCCCTACCATATGCCGATGCATTTCAAGGGGGAGGGAGAGGAGTTCCTGGTGGTTTTCAATGGAACACCGGATACCGCGCAGTCGTCGGTGCATGTGATGGCGGCTCCCACACGGCCTGCTAAAAGCACCCTTCTCGCTCCCATGAAGGAACCCGCCGAAGCCATGACAGACTGTGTCATAGACGGACAAACGATTACCGTGACCACACGGAATGAACTGCCATATCGCAGTTTTCTGGTGTTGGAGTGGTGATCGAGCAGCGGTAGGCAGTGGCATTTCAGTCCCGCGTGATTCGAATTTCATGCCCTGACGAATCGTTCAGTATCCGCTGAGGTTCCCCTCCGACCGCCCCTCATCATGCCCAATGTACCGGCATCGACGCAGACGAAGACGATCCATTGTCAAGCATTGCTTTCTCCTGTCGCCCGATCCAATGTACCCGGAGCCCATCAGGAGCATAAATGAAGCTGACCCCGATCCAAGCCATCCAGGGCCCGGACCTGGAATCGCCGCTTGCCGGCCAGACTGTTCGCACACGTGGTGTCGCCATCGGCAACACGCGCAAAGGCTACTTCATCCAGGACCCCTCCGGCAGTGACGACCCCGATGTATCGGCAGGGATCTTCGTGTACAGCCGGCACCGCGATGCGTCCATCGGTGCCCTGATCGAGGTTGAGGGCAAGGTACTCGATTTCTCCAAAAACGAGGACGACCGACCGACCACGCAGATCAAGGCCGAAGAGATGTCGGTGATCGACATGCACGGCCCGACCATCACTCCGGCCTGGTTCACGGCCGACAGTTTTCCGGCGGATGCCAGGGAACTGGCACGCTACCTGAACGGGCTCGAGGGCATGTTGGTCGGAGTCCAAGCCGGTGCGGTGTTCATTGCTCCGAGCAATCCGTTCGGCGATTACGTCGTCGCCCCTGCTGATCTTTATGACGCGTTGAACAGTAGCGGCGGCGTCCTGCTCGATCCCGACAATCCCGAGCGCTGGTTTCCCGGCTTCCGCATCGTCGACTACGACAAAGCGCCGAATGTAAACGTCGGATCGACGTTGGACGAGGCCGTGACCGGCCCGCTGAATTATCGCAGCGCCTCCTATCAGATTGCCGTCACGGGCCCCATCCGCACGACCTGTAAATCGGTGCAACCTGCCAGCACGAACTGGAAGCAGGATGACAAACACACCACCATCCTGACGCTTAACGGGTTCAATCTCGACACCTGCATCGAGCATCCGTCGAGAGTCTTGAATGAGCGACTCGATATCGACGACGACGTCGGCGATGGGCGTTTTGACATGCTGGCCAAGGCAATTGTCGACCAGGCCGGCTGCCCGGATATCGTGGCGCTCCAGGAAATCCAAGACAACGACGGCGCCGAACTGACCAAAGTTGTCGACGCTTCGAAGACATACCGACAATTGATCCGGTCAATCCACAAACTGCATGGACCAACGTACGCGTGGGCCGATATCCCGCCTATCGCCGGAGACGACGGTGGGCAACCTGGCGGGAACATCCGCAATGCTTTTCTGTACGTCCCGGATCGCATCGAGTTGATCGACGATTCCCTGCGTCGAATCGGGATCGACGCAGCGGCATTCGAAGGATCACGCAAACCGCTGCTGGGACGCTTCCGTGTCACGGCAACGGGCAATGATCTCGCGGTCATAAACATCCACCTCGCGTCCAAGCGACACCAGCGTGGAATCTTCGCGCCGGAGCAGCCGGGATTCGATCCTCACCATCATGTCCGGGTGCAGCAGGCCGAGGTGATTCGTACGACCCTGCTCGATCTCATTGGGGAAGGTGTGGACTATTATGTGACTGGCGATTTTAACGATGTCGAATTCAGCGAAACCCTGCGCGTGATGACCGGTGACGAAAGTGTCAACCTGCTCGACACACTGCTGCCGGACGATCGCTTCGACTACAATCACCGCGGCAAGCTGCAGGCGCTGATGCACGGCATCGTTTCGAAACGGCAGGCCGAGCAGGGACACGTTGCGTACGAAACCCTGCACGGCAATGAACTGATCGGCGTCAAACCCGGCGAACTAGGCACCAAACCCACTGACCACGCCTATGTCCTTGCCCGCCTTGTTGTCCGATAGGCGGCAAGTGTTCTTCGCACAGGGGATTCAGCAACTCTGTTTTCTGGCATTTTTGGGGACTTGCCGGCGCTGGTTCGACGGACTGAAATTGCGCTTGCAAGTCACTTGGAAAGGCGTACCATATTGACCGCTATGCGATTACCCCCCCCCACTCCCCTCGCGCGGACAAGCCGCAGCATTCACCTCAATTCTCAATTGTACCGGCCGTTATCATGATTCGACGACAATTACCACGCTTTTCACGTTCCCTCGCCGCCGCTGGCTGCATCGCTGCAATTCTTCTCAACGGCTGCGGTCCAAAAGCCGTAGACGAACAAATCCGGGCAAACAAACTGCTGGTCCAGGAGGATTTCAGCGCGGCAATTCAAGCCTACTCCGAGGTTATCTCAATGACCTCGGAGAATGAGCCGGAGATCCTCGCGGGTGCCTACCACAATCGTGGTTTCAGCTTCTACAACCAGCGCCAATACCAAAAGGCTATTGACGACTACGACATGTCAATCTCGATCGATGGCCGCAACGCCGACTCCTACATGAACCGCGCCAACGCCTACTTTGCACTCGCGATGAACAGCGAAGCGCTGGCCGACCTCACGAAAACGATCGAGTTGTCCCCTGAGTACTCCGTAGGCTACTCCAACCGTGCCATGGTCTATTATTTCATGGACCGCACCGCCGAAGCGATTGTCGATATAGACAAAGCCATCGAACTGGCGCCAGAGAGTGCCAGCTTTCATTTCTATCGCGGCGAGATCCAGGTCAAAGCAAAGGAATACGCCATCGCCATTGCGGACTACACCTCGGCATGTAACTTGAAAGCCAATGTGCCACGCGGATTCATCAGTCGCGCCAAGTGCTTCACCGCCATGGGCCATTTCGACAAAGCAATCGCCGACTTCGAGCGCGCCCTGGTGGTCGCCCCGGGAAACGCCGAACTCTTGCAAGCCTGTGCTTGGGCCCTGGCGACCGCACCCCATTCAGATTTCCGTAACAGCACGCGCGCTGTCAGCCTTGCCACCAAGCTTTGCGAACTTAGCAAAAGATCCTGGCAGGCCTTCGATACGCTCGCTGCGGCACAGGCAGAAGCCGGCCGGTTCGACAAGGCATCGGAAGCAGTCGCCAAGGCAATTGAGCTCGCTCCGGAAGCCGAACGCCCGGCGGTCAAAGCCCGCGCTGCAACCTACGCCGCAATGAAACCTTATCACCAGCCGGCAACCTCAAAAATACCGCTGTTGCCGGAACCGCCAAAAGCAGAAGATCCGACGGTCGACGATACTGGAGATGCTACAGTCGGTACACCGAAAAAGGTGCCGGAAGAGCCTGCGCCCTAAGGAATCCAGTTCATACCGCCAACCAAAGCCACCATCCGTGAATTCAGACGCGTTCTTATCCGCGCTCGAAGACCAGGGCTTCTACATCGCCGCAGATCTGATCGATCCGGCGACCATCACTGAAGCCGTCACGGAAGTGGGCCGCCTCCACGAACTCTACAATGAACTGGAGACACAGGACCCGGAGTCGGTCAAAGCGCACTTCGCCATCGAACCGTTCGCCGAGACCGATCGGCAGGCAGACGGCATGCCGGTACTGCGTAAAATCGAGAATGTCCACATCTATTCCGACTTCTTCGAGCGCCTCCCACGGACGCCTGCGCTGGTCGACCTGGCATCTGCCTTTGTCGGCCCCGATATCCTGCTGTTCCGCAACACCCTCATGTTGAAGCCCGGCAATCACGGGTCGGCGCACGGACTGCACCAGGATTCATCATACTGGCACATGGAACCCGCGACGCAGATCACCGTAAGCATCGCGCTTACCGATGCGACAATCGAGAACGGCTGCTTCCAGGTCATTCCGGGCAGTCACAAGTCGGAGCTGCAGGACTGGGGCGTCATCCACCGCGCCGACAACACGCTCACCGATCGCAACGATGTTGATCTGTCCGCCTTGATACAGGTACCCTTAGGCGCCGGCAGCGCCATCTTTTTCGACAGCAAGCTGGTGCACGGTTCAGGTGCCAACACGACGCCGAATCCCCGCAACACGGCCCTGTACGCCTACTTCCCGCCGAACGTCCGCTACTGCCCGCCAGGGGAATACGGCAGTCATGAAAAAACCTGCCGGGTAATCCGTGGTTGTGGGGGACAAAGCGAAGTGGTGTTTACGTCGCAGTGACCCAAACGACATAGACGACAGAAACAACGAATCAGTCTTCGGCGGAATCGCAGCAACCCCTAAAGGCGCGCCTGCACAAACGCACCCAACCGCTCGATGGCGTCCGCCAGCAGTGCGTCTTCCGTTGCGTAGCAGATACGCGCCCAGCCTTCGCCGCCGGCACCGAACGCCGCGCCTGGCGCGACAACCACGCCGGTCTCGCGCAGCAACTCCTCGCAGAAGGACACGCTTGCGGTTCCTTCCGGCAGCTTGAAGAAGATGTAAAACGCACCGTCCGGCCGCGCCGCGGTCAGCTCGCCGATGGCATTGAGCTTTTCCATCGCCAGATCGCGCAGGCGCGTGTAGCGCTCCAGGCTTTCAGCAATGAACGGCTCGCCGTCGCGCAGTGCGGTGATCGCTGCGACCTGCGCCATACTCGGCGCGTGCGACGTCACGAACTCCTGCATCTGCGCCATCTTCAGCGCCACGTCCGGCTCGGCAATCAGATAGCCGAGGCGCCAGCCGGTCATGCAATAGGTCTTGGAAAAACCGTTGAGTATGATCAAATGATCGTCCGGTTCGCTGAGCTTCAGAAACGACGTGAGTCCCGTTTCCGTGTAGGTGATACGGTCATAGATTTCGTCGGCAAGGAGGAACAGTTTGTGCCGCCGGCAAAACTCGAGCAAATGATTCTTCTCATCGACCGACATCACCCAGCCGGTCGGGTTCGACGGGGAATTGGCGTTGACCATGCGAGTATCGGGGTATTTGCGCACTGCGTCCTCGAGCTTGTCGAAGTCGAGCCAAAAGCGGTGCGCCTCTGCATCGAAGGACAACGCCAGTTCATGTACGTTGGCACCGACAAGCTTCGCCGCACCCGTGAAGTTTGGCCAGGCCGGCGTGATGTTGATCATCCCGTCGCCCGGATTCAGCAGGCCGGCCATACACAGGAAAATCGCCTGCATGGTGCCACAGGTCAGGACCAGATGGTCCTGGGTGATCGGGTGCGCATGGAATTCGGCGTAGAACCGAGTGAGCTCGTCGCGCAGGTCGAGGCGCCCGGCATTCGGCTCGTAAAAGACCGCTCCGCCCTGCAGCGCCTTGACACCGGCATCGATAATGAACGGCGGCGTGCCCAGGTCGGGTTCACCAAAGTGCAATGCGACGAACGACATGTCCGGGCGCTCCGACTTCAGGGTCATGTAGAGATTGTGCAGTTCGCGGATCTGCGACGGCGCGATTTCCGCCAACCGGTCAGCCAGCGGCAATGCCGTTTTTTCAGCCGTCTGTGACATCGATCATTACCCGTATGGAAATTGTCGTTGTGGGTTCCCCGGCAAGAAGTGGTCGCGCATCCTCATTGACTTCCGCCGCGGTAAAACTACTATTGTGAGATTTTATCCGTCATAATGTAAATCACAACTGCAGGTTTCAAGCATCAGAAGAGAATCGGTGGCCGCAGTTCTCTTCATACAGCCATTCATTCAAGACGGTCCCACGGACTTATCTGGCGCTGACAGCTGAAACCTCCACAAACTTCGGAGACAATAATGAAACCACTGATAGTGAGAATCGACGAGATCATGGAAGCCCTAAAACAGGTCGATCCCATACAGGCAATCGAAGAAGGATTTGTCGCATATTCGGACGGCAAGGTAAACGTGCCGGATCCCGGCGAACTGATTTTCGAGGACCCACCCGGGCAGGCACACATCAAGTACGGCGCCATCAAGGGCGACGATTACTACGTTGTAAAAATTGCCTCCGGCTTCCCCGGCAATACTGCCCTCGGCATCTCGCGGATCCAGGGCATCATGCTGCTATACAACCAGAATACCGGCGAACCCGAAGCCTTTCTTCTGGACAACGGCTATCTCACGACCATCCGCACGGCTGCCGCCGGGGCAGTCTGCGCCAAATACCTGGCGCCGAAAAACGTTTCGCGAATCGGGGTTTTCGGTGTCGGCATCCAGGGACAGATTCAGACGAAGTTTCTCGCCGACGTCGTCGACTGCCGCGATCTCATTGTCTGGAACCGCGAAGAGGACCCGCTGGAAGAATACCAGGAGGTAGCAGAGGCCGCGGGGTTCACCGTCACCTCGACATACGACCCTGGCGAAGTTGCCGACAGTTGCAATCTCATCGTCACCTGTACCCCGTCACATAAGCCGCTGCTGCAGGCCGACCAGATCCGGCCGGGCACGCACATCACAGCGCTCGGCTCGGACACTCCCGAAAAAATCGAACTCGATCCGCAGATCCTCGCCAACGCTGACGTTGTCGTCGCCGACAGCCTGTTGCAAAGCCGGACGCGCGGCGAGATTTCTCAGGCCAGCCGCGCCGGCAAAATCACCGAGGACAAGGTGGTCGAACTGGGCAACGTCATCGCCGGCAAATCACCGGGCCGCACATCCGACGATCAACTGTCGGTTGCCGACCTTACCGGCGTTGCCGTTCAGGACATCCAGATCACCAAGGCCGTGTTCCTGGCTCTGCAGCAAGGTGGCCTCGGGGCATGAGAATGTGGGGGGCGTCATCCGGATAACCAGTTCCAATGGAATCCGGATGCGGGAACTGCCACCTGATCGGCATCCCTGGTTCTACCACTCCAGCTCTTCCTCATTGCCGCTCAATTCAGCGAAGCGGCGCTCGAGGATCTGCTCACGTTTGGCAGCACGCTTCTCAATGATGAACCTCATTTCGACCAGTTCAGCTTTCAGTTGACGAACCTCGTTCTGCTGAATCGTCTGCTTCTGTTCGAAAAGTTCGGCAAGCAGGCGGCGCAAAGTTGCTTCCATCTCTCGAAGCTTGGGTTCGACCTGAGCAAGCGTCCCGTCACGGCGCGCCTGTTCACGGAGATTACGGATGTCATCGCCTATTTTCCAGCTGCGGTATTCGCCCCGGTGATAGTTCAACCAACGATTTGCCAGCGTCGGGTCGTGCGCCGACAGTTCGCGGTATTCGACATAGCGTTCGATCGCTTCCATGACGGTCTCGATCGCGTCTTCATCTTCCTCGTCGATTGCTGACTTGACGGCCTCGAGGATCTCGGGCGCCTCGGCCTCGTAGAAATCCATGAGTTCCTCGAGCTCTACGTCATGTCGCCGGCAGATCGATTCGACCCTGTCAATGATACGCCCCTCTTCACGACGCCCCCGGTCCTCCCAGTCGCCACGACGTTCCCAGTCGTCCCGGTCCCGGCGATCGTCCCAGGCCTCCCGGTCTTCCCGCTCCGCGGCAATTACATTCATGGCGGTTACAATGAGAACACATGCGTAAATGACGACACGCATCATTAGAAACTCCGTTGTTGTTGGTCAGTTGTCTGAAATTCCCGTACAATACACAGTAATTTCATTTCCTGCGCATACCGGTGTCTTGACTTTCATGCCCCACCCTCTCAAATTTCTATTGGGAAAGAGAATACTGAACAGTAAACACGAAAATAGGAACCAGGGAGCACGATAGTGGAACCCATCCTCGCGGATCTCGGCACTTTTGGATTCACCTTCCGGTCACTGGGCGTGCACGGTTTCGGCATCTCGGCGTCGAGTAACTTCGCTGTACTCTATGAGGCATCGCAGCAATATCTGCGCAACGGCCCGCCGCTGTCGAAGGACCACGTGGCCCGTGCCGCGCTGGAGTTTGAACGCCGCTTGGCGGACGGTGCCGGACTCGCGGCCGACGACGTCTACCCGATTACCATGGGTGGTCTCAACACCGTGCACACAGCCCCGATGAGCGGTCGCGGAAAACCCGTCGCCGACGGCGAAATTGTCGTCAACAACATCGAAGTTGACCCCCACTGGTTCTCGCGACACGTGGTCATGGCGTTCAATCCGAAAGCACAACGACATGACGTGCCCGGACTGCTCGGCCGTCTCTTCAGGCATCGTCGACGCAAAGAATTCGTCAAACGCATGAGCAGACTATCGCTCAACTGCGCCAACGCCATCAAACGCCAGGACATTCGCGCGCTCGGCCGCCAGATCAAGGAGTACGTGGAACTGTACGACCTTTGGAGCTCTGGCAACTATTCGTCGTACTCACACGACATGGCGGACAAACTGAAAGCCGGTCTCAAAAGAAAACTCTGTGCCTGGAAACCGCCAGGAGCCGGCGCCACCCAGGCGATCGCCGCCTTCGTTGCCGACGAACAAGCGGGAAGCACCGCCATCGAGATCTTCAATCGCGAAGGCTGGTGGGCAACCCCAGCCTATATCACCGGCGGCTTGTCAGCCGAGTTCATTCGCTCCGATGGGCAGGTACGCTTCACGGCCGGGCACCGGCTTGATCTGATCGGCTCGGCAGATCTCGGGCAGGATCCCAAAATCAACACACCCGGCATCTGCTGCGCCTGTGCCATCGAACCCAGGACCGAACTGATCATCCATGCCGAGAACAATTCATGAAAATAACTGCCCTCAAAACCTATCCCTTCTCTGTGCCAACTGGCGGCAACAGCCGTGACCCGCACAGCGGCGAGCTCCTGTGCAGCACAAAGAAAAGCTGGCTCTTCGTCAAGCTCGAAACCGATGCCGGCATCAGCGGCTGGGGCGAAGGCAGCGGCGAGTGGCTGGTGCCGCAGGTCGAGACCATGCTGCAAGAGCTATGGCCACTGCTTATCGATCGCGACCCGACCCAGGTCGAGGCGCTCTGTGAAGACCTCTGCAACCGCTCTCCATGGAAAACCGGTCCGATCAACGGCACCGCTGTCGCTGCCATCAACATGGCCCTGTACGACATCTGCGGCAGGGCCTGGGACGTGCCTGTCTACACCATCCTGGGCGGTAAACGCCGGGACCGCGTGCAGGTGTACGCCAGCGGCGGCCTCGTCGAGACGTCACCGGAAGACGCTGCGGAGACAGCAAAACAGTCCATCGCCAAAGGTTATTCCGGCATCAAAGGCAACCCGCTCGAGGCACGGCGCTGGCCGATGGACATGTCATCGATCGAACGCAGCATCGCTGCCATTGCAGCCGCCCGCGAGGCCATCGGACCGGAGGGCGCAATCCTGCTCGACACACACGGCAGCCCGACGCCGGAGTTGGCAATCGAATTTGCGCGGCGTGTCGCACCATACAGCCCGTTATTCATCGAAGAACCGCTCAAAGTCGGCTCCGTCGATGCACTGCTGGACATCACCCAACGCAGCCCCGTACCAATCGCGACCGGCGAGAAGCTTTTCACCGTGCGAGATTTCGACGAACTGATTAACCGCCGCGCCTGCGCTTTCCTGCAGCCGGACATTACGCATTGTTTCGGCATCACCGCACTTCGCCAGATCGCTGCCGACGCCGAAAAACAACAGATGCTGATGGCGCCGCACAACGTCGCCGGCCCGATCGGTACCGCCGCCACGATTCACGCCGATGCGGCTATCCCGAATTTCCTGATCCAGGAAATGTGCCCGTCCTACTTCGAAATGTTCTCCGACTACGCCGAGCACGACTGGACCATCGCCGACGGCTACATCAACGTCAGCGACCGTCCCGGATTTGGCATCGAAGTCAAGGAAGCAGACATTGCCAAGTTGCCGCATGAACCCATGGCCTACCGCCAATACCGCCACGCTGACGGCAGTTGGAAAGGCTGGTGACGGGCTGGCGCGTTCGCCGCGATGCATGTAGTGTTCACCTTCGGCAAAACACGTGCCGATGGGTGTCGACAACGATGTGACGGGCTTCTTTTTCTATTAAAAACGGTTCCTCATCCCAACCCCAGGCCAATGACTGGCCACAACGCTGAGCTGGAGTCCTATGAAACCAAATCGTTTCAAGAAACTGTACGCCGAGGGAAAGGTGCCTGTCGGCCATATGCTTTTCGAGTTCACGACGCGCGGCATCCCCGAGATTCTAGAAGTTGCCGGTTCCGATTTTGTCGTCATCGACATGGAGCACACCGCCTTTAATATTGCAGACACTGCCGATTTGATTTCATGGTTCCGCGCCACCGACATTGCGGTGTTCGTGCGTGTGCCAGAGGTGCATTACAGTCACATAGCCCGGATTATGGATTCCGGCGGCCACGGCGTGATGGCACCGAATGTCAAGAGTGTCGAGCAGGCACAAGCTCTGGTCGATGCAGCAAAATACCAACCAATCGGACAGCGCGGGTGCTATATGGGGTTGGGACCGAACTCCGACTACCGGGGATTTCCGCCACTCGATACCCGACGAGTGATGGACGAGGCTAATGAACGGACAACGGTCATTTGCCTGATCGAACATCCCGAAGGCGTTGCCAACGTGGACGAGATCGCGGCGCTGCCGGGTGTCGATGCGTTGTGCGCAGGCTATGCGGACCTGGCACAGTACATGGGGATACCCGGCGAATACCAGAACCCTGAATACCTCGACGCCATGCGGTTGATTGCGGAGACCGCAAAACGCCATGATATTCCCGCAATCATCCAGCCAGGCAACGAGGCACAACTTGAGCAGTGGCTTGGACTCGGCTACACCGCGATCTCCTGGAGCTGCGACATCGCCGTCTACCGTGACGCCCTCAAAGCAGCTACCGACATGACGAAAAAGGCCGTTGGCCGGTGACCGAATGGCAAGCGGTAAATGGTGCGCACATACCTGACGCCTACCAAAGCCCGCATCCTGAATCTGCCCCATCTGCAATGCTTGGTATTCTTTCCGTCCTGATTCTATCGATTTGTTTCACCGGGTGCCGAACCATTCTCGAACCACCGGCCGGTACCATGATACGACATCCGGTCGATGGTGCCGTCATGGTGTACGTGTCGGCCGGTGCTTTTACAATGGGCCTCACCGAGGGGAATGCAGAAACAGTCGCAAAGGATCTCGGGCAAGACAGTGCCGATAGTCTGTGGGCCTGGGAAGCCTATCCTAAGCAGACCGTACAGCTCGACGGTTATTTCATCGACAAGTATGAAGTGACCGTAACGCAGTGGCAGGCCTACGCTGCAAAAACCGGCGCGCAGACCCCGCACCAGACCGGGCGACATTTCGACACGCCGCCGGCGCCGCTGATGCCGGCTGCAGCGATTTCCTGGAAACAGGCGCGGGACTACGCCACCTGGGCCGGCAAGGCCTTGCCCAGCGAAGCACAATGGGAAAAAGCGGCACGTGGCACCGATGGGTGGCTATATCCCTGGGGCAACACCCCACCGACACCGGAGCATGGCCATTTTGGCACCCGCGCGCAACTGCCGGACCTCTACACACTGGTCGGGAGCTATCCGATGGGTGCCTCCCCGTACGGCGCTCTGGACATGCTGGGTAACCAATACGAATGGACGTCGGAATGGCTGGCGCCCTACCCCGGCAATCCGCTGGCATACAAGATGGCCGATTACACACCGGACATGAACGGTTGCCTGCGCGGCGGCTCATGGTATCACGGCTGGGTCGGGTTTTACGCTGCCAAGCGCTTCGGGCTGCCGCCGGACGAGACCCATTTTCACATTGGTATGCGCACCGTCTGGCTGCCCCCGCGCGATTACTTTGAGTCGGCCGCATTCAGACGCGACCGAGCCGCCGCGAAAAAACGGGAGCGACACTTAACATGGCTAAGAGAGTCGCTGGTAGAATAGTTGGCCCGGAACAGATGCGGAATCATACAATAGCCGTCATCCCTGATCTGCTGAATGAAACGCTGGATTGTCGAATGCCCATCCGCCACCGGGGCAGTCAGAACCGGTCGGCACGGTAAGGTCGGGGATCGATGTGCGGCTCGGCGCCGGTCAAAAGCTCGGAGATTAATTTACCCGTACCCGTTGCCATGCTCAGGCCCAGCATATTGTGGCCAGCTGCGATGTACGCATTCCTGTGCTTCGGCAGCTGCCCGATGATCGGCACACCGTCGTACGTCATTGGCCGCCAGCCGTACCACAACTCCTCGACCGTATCACCCTCCGGCTCCTTCAGATATTCCGATGCAGCGCGGCGGATTGCGTTGATGCGATTCTGCCGCAGTCGCGGATCGAACCCCGAAAACTCCATGGTCCCGCCGAGGCGGTAGCCGCTCTGAAACGGCGTGGCGATGCAGCGGCGCTCCTGAAAAGCGCACGGGTGCACCGGACTGAGTTTCGGACAGGTGGTCGTGATGCTGTAGCCCTTGCCCGGTTCGATCGGAATCTGCGTGTGGAACATGCCCGCCAGTTGGGATGACCAGGCACCGGTCGCCACGACAACTGAATCTGCCGTATACGGACCGGAGCTTGTCGACACGCCGGTTATCTTGTCGCCATCTTCGTAAATGGCGGAAACCGCAGAATTTTCGGAGACAATGACTCCGCGTTCGAGGTTCACCCGATGCCACTCCCGCATCAGACGATCCGGTCTCAGATGAGCGTCGAGGTCAAAGTACCAGGCACCGGCGACGTCGTCGCGTACCGCCGGCTCTTTGGCAGCAAGTTCTGCACCGGCCAACGGTACGGCTTTCATGTCGAATTCGGCGACAAGGCCAAAGTACTCTGCGCAGTGATCCATGGTCGCGGCTTCGCGACAGATAAAGAGTGCTCCTACTGGCGACCACTCGATAGCTGCCGCCAGGTCTTCCGCTTCGATGAACGCATCGTACGCGACCCTTGAGCTCCTGAGAATATCAGCCCGCGCGACCATCGCCGGCCGCATCCTTTCGGCATCGCAACGGGCTGCGAAATGCAGCAGCCAGCTTATTGTGCGCAGGTTCAGTGTCGGCCGGATGAAGAGTGGTGCGTCCGGCTTGAGCATCCACTTGAGACCGGTGGCAACGACACCCGGCTGCGTCAGCGGTGGCGCATGACTGGGGCACACCATGCCACAGTTACCGTGGGAGGCGCCGCTGCCGATAGTGTTTTGTTCAACGATGCGTACAGAACGCCCGGCCCGGTTCAGGTAGTAGGCAGAAGACAGACCTATAACACCGCCGCCAATGATCAGAACGTCGGTATGCTCAGACATGAAAGCGTCGTTTTGTTACAAAGTTACAGTAGTCGAAAAGTAAAAAGCAGGATTCCCAGGCTCTTTAACTTTTCACCCTTGCAGTGCCGCAGTTCCGGGTGAAAGAGATAGCAATTAACCTTCGGCGCGTTTGAGACGATCCCACTTGGCCTGGAATCCCGGCTGGTCGAGGACTTCGGGATTAATTATGCCGATCGGCTCCCGACCGAATGACAAGTCGACCATCGTCTGGCAGCACATTCTCCCCATGGCGGTGAAGAACTCGTCGGTCCAAGCAATCGAGTGCGGTGCCAGGATGATATTGTCAAGTTCGCCAAACCGGGACGGCTCCAGGATTGGTTCACCGACATAGCAGTCGAGGGCAGCGCCGGCAATGGCGCCGTTCGACAGCACATCGTACAAGGCGTCTTCGTTGACGATGCCGCCGCGTGCCGTGTTCAGCAGATAGGCATCCGATCGCATCAATGCCAGTTCACGGGCGCCGATCAGGTCACGCGTGCCATCTGTCAGTGGGCAGTGGACCGAGACAAAGTCGGCACGCTTCAACAACTCGTCGAGCTCGACCAGCTCGACACCGAGTTCGGAAGCAGTTGCTGTATCGATGAACGGGTCGAAAGCGATCGGTTGGTTCATCCCAAAGATACTGAGTAAACGCACTGTCTCTGCAGCGATGCCGCCAAGACCGACAGCACCGAAGGTGCGATCGCGCAGTTCGACACCG
>CAJWLW010000014.1 GCA_913042885.1 uncultured Lentisphaeria bacterium
CATGGCCAGGACGATGCCGAGCTGCCCATTGTCAAGGGCTTCGACAAGACGACCTGGGGACAGTCACTTGCAGACATTCAAGCAATCTGGCCTGACGGGGAAGTTCAGGTCCATCAAGAGACCCATACCTCGTACGAAGTGACTGGTGACGGCGACGGACCGGTTAAGAAAAAGATTCTGAGTTTCTTCGACGATAAACTCCACCGCGTTGTCGTCGTATTTGAGTTGCCCGACAGACCGGAGAACGGGGTCGATGAAGACGGCCTGGCGCTGGTCAAGGAGCTTATCAAGGAAAAATACCACCCAACCGAGCAAGCCACAAGACTGTTGCGAAGGCTGAATCGCATCATGGTTGAGGTGCGCTCTCGGTCAGACGGCAGTATTCATGTTTCCTATGAAGATGTCAAAGTTGTTGATGCCGCCAGACATGCGATGAAGAAACGAAAGGAACAGGAAGCAGCCGAACGGCGGGCTAAACGCGGACCACGCAACACGAAACTGAAAGAGTTGGGACTCGGAGAGATGCTCTGAATCGAGAGATTCTGGTGTTTCGCGTTCGGTGTTGGGGTGGGAAATTTCGCTTGATCTACTCCTCGTAATCCTCAGTCCTCATAGTGCAGTACCGGACTGGGGGGCGTCTATCCTGTTTCGTCCCGATTTTACAGTCCGCCACAGGCATGCTTATGGCCTCCCTATCGGAATCGATCGAACCCCAGCCTTTCAGTTCGCAACAGATCGCATTCTTTGAGGAGAACGGATACTTGAGCGGTCCGCGGGTGTTTAGCGACGATCAGGTCGACGAGCTGAAGAGTCGTATCGACGATCTTATCACCGGCCGCGTCGACTTTCCCCAGCACCTCAAGGCTGGTGGCGATCTGGCCTCGGCCAAAATCGTCAATCTGTACCGCCACGATGCGGTCTTTGCAGCGATTGACCATACACCGATGGGCACCCTGGCAAACGATTTGATGACCGCACCTGTGCGCCTGTGGGAAGACCAGATGATCATGAAGGTGCCACACGAAGGGGACGCTGCCTTGGCATGGCATCAGGACTGTGCCTTTTGGGACTACGTCGCACCGGCAGAACTCGTGACTTGCTGGATTGCCCTCGACGACGCTGCTGTCGCCAACGGTTGCATGCACGTCGTGCCGGGCAGTCATCGTTGGGATTTAGACTATCATCGCGATGAGCTGCCCGCCGACGATCCGGATTGGCTGCTGAACCACCCCGACATTCCCGCAGGCGCATGCGTCGAGCCGGTGCCGTGCGAGGTCAAGGCCGGGCATTGCCACTTTCATCATTGCCGGACGCTCCACGGTTCGTACGGCAGTACGACCGCCAGCCTGAGACGCAGCTATGTTCTGCATCTGCTGCCCGGTAACACCCGTAGAATCGGTCAACCTTGGAACTCACGGATGGCACAGATGCACGACATCGCGGACGGCGCGCTCGTCGAAGGACCCGACTTTCCGGTGTTGCCGTGCAGTGCCAGCGTATAGGTCTGTCATGAACAGTCTGATCGATGACCGCTTTGTATATGGTGCCGAGCAACACGAGCAATATCTGAAGAACGGCTTTTGTATCTTCGATCATTTTCTGACCGACGACGGATTGGCTGGCTGCCGGCAGAACATCGATCGTATGTTCGAGCAACTGCACCCGGATATCGCCCCGGATGCAATCATTGCCACGCACCTGGTCGAGCGCTGGGTGTGGGAGCTGGCTACGCATCCCGCCATCCTGGACATGATCGAAAAACAGATCGGCCCGAACATCACCTTCTGGTCGTCCCACCTCATTGCCAAGCCGCCGGGCACCGGGCGCCCCGTGCCCTGGCACCAGGACGGTGTCGAATGGACCAATGTCAACGGCAACTTCGGTGCCTCCATCTGGATCGCCTTCGACGATGTCAACGAGGCATCGGGCACGATGGCGGTGATCCCGGGTGGCCATGCCAAGGGTGCCCTGCCTCGCATACAATGCGTCGACGAGCACGATGTCTTCAAGTGGGACATGGACCTGAGCGAGTTGCCGCCGAACCTCGATGAGATCAAGGTGTACTACAATCTGAAAGCCGGGCAGGCAGCGATTCATGATGTCATGATGCCGCATGAATCCGGCTCGAATGCGTCGGATCACTGGCGGCGCGCGATGGTCTTTCGCTATATCGCGCCGGATGGTGAGCTGGGCGGGTCGACCTACTACGACTATCGCACCAATGAGCCGATGCCGCGGACGTTCTTTCTGGTGCGCGGCGGAGATGTCCACGGACTCGGGTTACCGCGTGATCCGTTCGACAATGTGTAGTTTTTTACTCAGACTTTCATGCCTGGAACCCCTGTCAACCGGCACCTTGACCTTGCCTATTCGCGGCACATAGTCTGTCAATCTGCAATCACAGGGCACGCCTCATGAAAATCGCTGACATCCGCGTCATCAACGCCGATCAGCCGCGTTGCCAGATTCCGCTGGTCGAGGTCGAGACAGACACCGGGTTGATCGGTATCGGCGCGACCCAGGCGCCGGTCAAGCCGATCGCGGCGCTCATCGCCGACATCGCGCCGCTGTTGCTGGGCCAGGATCCGACATTGCCGAACCGGCTGTGGCGGACGATGAACGAAGGGTGGCAGGCGCAGCGCGGGCGCGGTGGCGAGGGTGGTGTGGCGATCAATGCCATGGCAGCGATCGACATGGCCCTGTGGGACCTCACCGGCAAGGCGCACAACGTACCGGTGCATAAATTGATGGGCGGTGCGGTCAAAGATCGCATCATGGCCTACGCCAGCGCGACTGCCTATGATTATACCGGCTCGCTGAAGAACGGCCGCACAACCTGGAAAACGCCAGTACAGCTTGCCACGGAGAGCCGCGCCTATGTCGAAGAAGGGTTCAAGGCGATCAAGTTCGGCTGGGCCAACCGATTCACGCCGGCTGATCTCGAAGGGCTCGCTGCTGTCCGTGAGGCGATCGGGCCGGACATTCGGCTGATGCTCGATTTCGGCTGCCCCGCTTATCACGACGACGGCTGGACCGTCAAGCAAGCGCTCGACGTCGTCAGGCGCCTGGAACCGTATGACCTGTATTTCTTCGAGGAAGCGCTGCATCCGTACGATGTCGAGGGTTTCGCCCGCCTCACCGCCGGCGCCCGGACCCGTATCGCCACGGGGGAGAGCCTGGTGACACAGCGGGATTTCGACCGTTTCATCGATGGCCGCGCTGTCGATGTCATTCAGCCGGATGCCAAGCAGATCGGGATGACGGTGTTTCAGCGCGTCGCCCGCCATGCCGAAGCTGCCGGCATACTCTGCATCCCCCACAGCCCCTGGTCGGCTCTGGCCAATGCCGCACATTTACAAATTCTGTCGACGGTGACCAACGGTACCATGATCGAGTACGTTGCGATGGCAGGCTTCCGCGGCGTCCCCTACGTGGAGACGCTGCAGGAGATCATGTCGTTCCGCCTTGTCGAGACACCGCCGACGCTGAACGACGGCTGGCTCGAATTGAGCGACCGTCCGGGCCTCGGGCTCGGACAATTCCTGCCGGATGCGATTGCCGAGCTGGCCGAGCTGGAACCGGTCGATTTTCCCTGAACACCCCTAATTGTCTACCTTGGAGATACCGCCGATGCCTGTCAACAAAGTACTCATCACCTTCAAAAGTTGGGAACGGGAGTTCCAGGACGCAGCTGCGGCACACGGATTTTCCGGCACAATCGTCTGCAGCGACGACGAAGCGGAGATGCTGCGTGAGATTGCCGATGCGGACGCCGTGGTCATTGGCCCCTTCAACGCCGAGCTTTTGGCGGCTGCCGGGAATCTGCAGCTGGTCCATGCGTGTTCGGGCGGTGTCAACGGTTTGCTTTTCCCGGAGCTGGTCGCCAGCGACGTGCCGATGGTCTGTCTGAAACCGGCCTTCGGCACCGTAGGCGGTGAGCATGCGATTGCTGCCATGCTGGGGTTCGCCCGCAAGTTCGACTATCCGCCGACATCCCTGCCGATGACGCAATGGGATGACGGTTATGACGACGTGGCAAAACCGTTCGACCTCGAGGGCCGCACGGCCGGCATCGTCGGGCTCGGCACCATGGGTACGGCCGTGGCGCAGCGGGCGCGGGCACTGGGCATGCGTGTCCTCGGTCTGACGCGGACACAGAGGACCGCCGAAGCTGCCGATGCTGTGTACACCGCCGACCAGCGGGCGGCGTTTCTGGGCCAGTGCGACTTTGTCGTCATCGCGGTGCCGGTGACGCCGGCGACGGAGGGCATGATCGATGCCGCCTTTCTCGGGGAGATGAAATCGAGCGCCTACCTGATCGACTGCAGCGGCCGCTCGGTACTGTTCGATTATCCGGCTCTGGTCGAGGCGATCACTGGGCAAACGATCGCCGGCGCCTCGCTCCAGCCGAGCGGGGCCAGTGCCGAGCTTCGCTGTCCGCCGGCCGGTGATCCGTTCTGGGAGCGGCCGAACGTCATCGTCACACCGTGCCGGGGCACCTCGGTGCAAACCAACGACAAGGCACGCAATCTGATATTTGACAACTTTCGGCGCCTCGACAGCGGCGAACCGTTGCTCGGGCTGGTCGACAAAGCCGCCGGGTACTGAGCCGGACACGGATTGGTTGCGGTTCGTCGTCTTAAAAGACGGAATAGATGAGAGGTACATATGTCTACAGGACGCCCGAACATTCTGCTCATTCTGACCGATCAGCAGCGCCAGGATTCGCTGGGTTGCTACGGCAACGAGCAGATCAACACGCCGCGTCTCGACGCACTGGCCCGCGACGGTGTCTGCCTCGACAACCATTTTGTCAACAACGTCGTTTGCATGCCATCCCGAGCGAGCCTGTTCACCGGCCGATATCCGAATCGACATCGTGTCAATTCCAACGGCTGCCCGTTGCCGTTGTCGGAGGTGACGATGGCCGAAGCCCTGCGCCGCAGCGGTTACCGCACTGCCGCTGCCGGCAAACTCCATTTTAGTTCGCTGCAGGCGGAACTGGACAAGGCCAATCCCGAGAGCCGCGCCTGGTGGGAGGCTGGCAAACGATTACCACAACCCTATTACGGTTTCGAAAACGTTAAACTGACGAACGCCGACGGCCCCGGGTGCTACACCGATTATTACCTGGATCTCTGTCGTCTGGATCCGGACTTGCCTGCACTGCTCACGCCGGAAAAAGCGCTGGCCAGCAGCGGCGCCCCGAGTTCCTGGAAGTCCGCTATTCCGGAGGAACACCACAGTACGACATGGATCGCCGATCGGGCCCTCGAGTTTCTCGATTCATTCGCCGATGATGACGATCCGTTCTTTCTCTGCGCCAGTTTCCCCGATCCGCATTTTCCGTTCAATCCGCCGGCACCGTATTGCGATATGTACGATCCTGCCATGTTGCCGATGCCGAACCGATCGCCGCGGGAAACGGAGACTGCCTCCACCGAGCTGCAGTATCGTTGGCAACAGTTCGAGGAATGGCACGGGTATCACGCGCTGGACATGTCCGATGCGCACATTCGTGAAATCATCGCTCACACCTACGGAATGATTTCCCTGATCGACAAGAATGTCGGGCGTTTGCTGGACCGCCTCGACACTGCCGGGTTGGCAGAGAACACGGTTGTGGTTTTCATGTCCGATCACGGCGAACACCTCGGGGATCATTATCTGATCTACAAGTGCCTGGTGCTCGACGAATTGATTCGTGTGCCGTCGATCTGGCGGTTGCCAGATCGCATCGCCGCCGGCCATCGGGTCAGTGGCTTTTCCAGCATGATCGATGTCATGCCGACCCTGCTCGAATTCGCCGGTGTCGATGTGCCGCCAGGGGTGCAGGGCGAATCGTTGCAGGCGCCATTGTCCGGAACAGATTGGGCAGGCCGAGGCTGGGCTTTGGTTGAGAATGACGACATCGGACAGTCGCCGGTCCTGGCCGATCACAATTTCGGCCGCACGCTGCGCACGGAGCACTACAGTATCAACGTATACAGTTCCCGTGACGACGGCGAGATGTACGACATGATCAAAGACCCGGGGCAATTGTGTAATATCTGGTCCGATCCCGCTTATGCCGAAGCGAAGATGCACTTACTGCTCCAGCTTATAGAGTGTTCCGCCAGCGCTGCATATGACGGCACCAACCCGAGGACCGGTGCGACGTGAACCCGAGCCATAATCCCCACATCATAATCTCACTCGTAGTTTTTCCATCGTTATCTCCATGGATTACTGTTGATATCACGATGGCTGGCATGTTTCGCCTATACCAACGACCCGGATCTTCTCACCAAGACCCGCAACTTCTCAAGCCACGGTTAACATGAAAAAACGACTTCTCCTTGCACTGTCCGTCATTCTCGTTGTCAATGCCGACGCCCAATGGAGCGAAGCCGAGCGTGCCGCTGGTTACGTCGTTTTCGAACGCGACGATCTGCTGGCGCTCAAGCGCACCGACGTGCCCGGACGCGACGCCGTCGTGTCGAAGGTCACCAGCACGCTGGCCCGGGACGAATACGAATCCGTGCAGCTTGGCGTGTTCGCGATTGGCGGTGGCCTCGAACAGGTCAAAGTAACCGTTGAATCCGATCTCGCGGTACAGATCTATCATCGCATCGACCTCGCCTTGAAGAGTCGGCTCGGCGATGTCGCTGCCTTCGGCGACCAGGGCGTCATCTACAACTGGGTTCCGGAAAATGTCCACTTGCAGCGCGGCGACCTCGTTCGCACGATTAGCGCCGGCGATAATGTCAGTCTGTGGTTGACGATTCATGCACCGGCCGATGCGGAACCGGGACTGCATCCCGGTAAGATACGTATTGAGCCCGCCGGCAAGCCCGCGACGGTGCTCGACCTCGAGATCAACGTGCGGCCCTTCAGGCTGCAGCGGCCGCGGGCGGCCTTCGGCATCTGGATGCGCGAAGACATGATGCCGGAATGGCTCGGCGGCCGGTCGATGCCGCGGGAAACATTGCTGGCGGTCTATCAGGATATGGCCGATCACGGCCACAATTCGAACTGGTTCTACCCGATGGGACGATATGACCAGTTGCCACCCGTCAAATGCCACAGCCTCGACCGGCTGATGCCACTGGCGCAGCAGGCGGGGTTGATCGATCCGCGGGTTCCCTCGTTGGTAGTAGGCGGGGTGCCGGGTGACCGGAAAGGCCGCGCCGTGTACGAGGCCATCGCCTGGTTCGAGGCGGAAGCACGCCGTCGCGGGCTGCCGGAGTTCATTGTGTTCGGCCCCGATGAGCCGCATTATCCCGGCGACGCCGACGTTGTACACCAGGCATTGACCCTGCTGCGCGGTACCTCGCTGCGCACCAACCTGGACCAGTCGAATATGGCGGGTGTCTACGGCTACATGACGCCGGGGCTCTGCGACGTGCACACTGTCCATGACGGCTCGGTTACGCCGGAAGTACTGGCGGAGGCCGAACGCATGGGATCGTCGATCTGGGCCTATTCCTATCGTGTCTGGCGCGAAAATTTCGATCCGTTGCCGCAACGCTACTTTGCCGGCCTCTACACCTGGACTTACAAGCTCGGCGGCAATTGGGTCTGGGCGTACAACTACGGGCACCACCGCCATGCCTGGTTCATGCCGGACAGCCACGAGCCGATGCCGATCACTGGTATGGAAGCACGGCGAGAAGGCATCGACGATTACCGCTACCTGCAGATGCTGGAGGATTGCGTCGCTGCCTATCCCGATCATGCAGAGTCCGCAAATGTAACAGCCTGGCTGGATAATCTGCGTAACCGCCTGATTGGCGCCATGCCCAATAAAGTGACGGCAGGCGCGCCGTTGGCTCCCGTCGAATTCGATCAAATCCGGGAGACGGCAGCCGAATACATCGGCAAGTTCGGCGCCATTGCAGATGCCTCCGACCGCTGGCCGCGGACGACGCACACGAAAGAGGAGGCAGCTTATCGCGGCCGCCCCGTGCAGGATTGTATCGCCGGGCTCACGGCATCCGACGTTGCATCCCGCCGCGCCGCGGCGTGGGCGCTTTATGAGTACGGCCCGGATGCCGCACCGGCGGCGCTGGCGCTGGGGACGGTCCTGGCGGACCCGGATGTACGCATGCCGGCCCTGCACGCGCTCGAAGCGATCGGGCCGGGCGCGGCGCCGGCGGTGCCGGAGATTGCCAAACTTGTCCACCACCCGGATCCTTATGTGCGCATCGGCGCAGCCTTGGCACTGGGTGAGATCGGCGCGCCGGTCCAGGAATACACCCGCACGGGACGGCGCAAGGCGTCACCCCATGCAGCGCTCGTGGTCGAACCCCTCATAGTCAGCCTGAAAGATGAGTTCGAACTCAATTCGCACACCGCCGCCAGTATACTCGGCAGTATCGGGGCACCGGCAAAACCCGCCGTCCCCATCGCCATCGGGTATCTCGACAGGCATCATGAGTTGTCGGCGGCGGGACTGGGCATACTCACCGGCCTCGGGCCGCACGCGGCGGCCGCGGTGCCGAAGCTCCTCGCATTCGGCAAAGGCGACCTGGCGGACACGCGGGTGGTCGAGGCGCTTGCCGCGATCGGACCGGCTGCGGCTGCAGCGATTCCGGCGTTGACGGCGCGTGCGTCGTCGCAGACCGGTGCGGCGCAGGCAGCGGCGGTCTACGCCCTGTTCTGTATTCGCAATGAACCCGGCGATCTCCAGCGCCTGGTCGACTCGCTACTCAGCCCGGATGCGGACAAGCGCGAGATCGTCGAACGCCTCCGGCAGCTCGGGGTCCGGGCGAAACCGGTTGTTGCACAGATCCGGCCGCTGCTACAGTCCGAAGATTTTTCAGACGTCCACGAAGGCTTGCAGACATTCCTCGGCCATGTTGAAGCCGGTGAGGTGCCCGGTGTCTTCTACGAGTGGTAGACGGCTGCGCCGGTGCCGCGATGCCTGAGCGCTGGTGATTCACGGCACACAAGCCCTGGGGCAAGTCAATCAGCCGGCGGCACATCCCGCTTCCCGGGGCCGGAATATGAAATATCCGTATGTGCCGCTGCCTTGAACGGGCGTTCGTCGGTCATTTGCTCGCGGGCATGGGCGGCGTAACCAGCGGATCGTCCGATGATGAAGAAGGCTTTGCCGACTGCCGGATCGAAGCCCATATCGCACAACAGCGCTGCAACGATCCCATCGACGTTCATCGGCAGTCGCTTGCCGCTGACCTTTTCCAGCGCCGTTTCTAGTTGACAGGCGAGAGCGGTGTGGGCGTCGGCGATTTGCCAATCGCGCGCCAGCTCGAGCAAGACAGTGACGCGCGGATCTTCGGAATGCACCGGATGCCCGAAGCCGGGCAGGCGTTTGCCGGCGGCACGCAGGTTGGCGACGACATCTTCAGCAGAGGTTCCGGCGCTCACCGTTTGCTGCAGAATCTCTGCACACGGCTCGATGGCGCCGCCATGGACGTCGCCAATGGCGCTTACACCTGCTGCAACAGCGGTCTGTAAAGGCACGCCGCAGGATGCTACAAAACGCACCGCATCGGCGCTCGGCGCTGTCAGGCTGTGGTCGCAGCACGACACCAGGATAGCCTCGACCATGCGGCCCTGATGACCATCCGGCAGCTCGCCCTTGAGCAGCAGATAGACAACGTCGCCGAATGATCGGCTGCGCGTTAACTGTTCGATCGGATAGCCGCGCACGAGGATCTCGTTCGGGCTCACCTTGGAGATTGCAGTTTTCCAGAAGTCAGACATTATTGGATTTTTGATTTAGGATTGGTTCATGCATCAAGACAACCCTTGCAATAGATCATCGAATCGGTCGGCGACAAATACACCGGCGTCGCGCAAGGCCTGTTTTTTTCCGCGTACCGAACCGCGGCCGCCTTCGACGATGACCGCGGCGTGCCCGAATCGGACACCTTCGAGGTCGTCCACGAAACGCCCGGACAAGAAGGCGTTGATACGCAAGCGCGACCGACACGCGCTCAGGTAGCCCGCCAGTTCTTCTTCTGCCGTACCGCCGGGTTCTCCGTAAATCACGACGGCGTCTGTGGACTCGTCGTCCTCGAGCATGGCGATCAGTTCGGTGAATGTGGCGCCGATGATTGCATCGCCACCGACTCCTACCGCGATGCTTTGGCCGATGCCATGAGTGGTGAGGAAGCTGGCGATCTCGGTGGTCATGCCGCCGCTGCGCGACAGCACCGCGGTGCGCCCCGGCAGGAACGAGCGCTGGACGTTGTCGATACGACCGCCGATCGTGCCGAGTTTCGCTATGTGCGGACGGATGAGCCCGAGGCTGTTCGGTCCGACGATCGTGCACCCTGCCTGTTTCGCCTCGGCAATGATCTTGCAGGTGTCCAGCCGCGGTATGCGCTCGGACATGATCAAACAGAGTTCGACGCCGTGAGCCAGGGCTTCGCGCGTTGCTTCGAGGACGGCGCGTGCGGGTACCGAGACAATTGTCACGGTCGGTGCATGGTTCGCTTTCAACTGGGCAACTGAATCGTAAACGGGAATACCCTGCACCTCCTGCCCGCCCTTTCCGGGGGTGACGCCGGCAACGATGCGGCTGCCGTATTCGAGCATGTCTGTCACCATCGCCCTGGCTTCGCGACCGGTGATTCCCTGCACCATGATTTCGGCTTGTGGATCAAGCAGCATGGTCACCTCGCTGGACGGCCAGTCGGGCGCATTCGTCGAGTGATACTTCACGGCCGCAGAACGGGACGCCGGCGGCGGTGAGAATGTCATGCGCTTCCTGCTCGCGATTGCCGGGTACACGGAACACGGTTATGACGTCGGCAGGTTCCTGCCCGGTCTGTCTGACGCCCGCCACGACGCCGGCAGCGATGTCGTCTGCCCGGGTGTTGTTGACGACGTTCATGACGACTGCCAGATTGGTGACTCCCGGCTTCGACAGCAGCAGTTCGGTCACGGCGGCAACTTTTTCCGGTGTCGGGTTGCCGCCGACCTCGCAGTAGTTCGCCGGCTTGCCGCCGTGGTCGAGAATCGCGTCGAACACGGTGAGGCTGGCACCGCCGCCACCGATCAGCAGTGCCAGGTTGCCATCGAACTCCACGACGCGCCCGGCCACACCGCGGTGGTCCATGGCGTCGATCCGCGCCGCTTCCAGTTCGAGCGGGGTCGGCGGGCGGCCCGTATTTGTCGAGGCCAGCTCGCCGAGCGGCGCCAGACGCTCCTGTTGCCTGTACATCGCGTCGTCTTCGATCTCGACATGGGCGTCGAGCCCGAGCAGTTCACCGTCCGTCTGCTCAACGAGCGGATTGATCTCGATGAGCACCGCATCCGTCTCGAGGAAGGCGTTTGCCAGTTGCTCGAGCAAGGTGGCAGCTGCTTCGAGCGTCCGGCCGTCGAGGCCGAGTTTCGCCGCCATGCTCCGACTGTCGTCGGCTGCCAGGCCCGAGCTGGGATCAAAGGTTTGACGAGCGACGTGCTCATCCGACAGCTCGACATCAATGCCGCCGCCGGTGCTCAACAGCGCCACGGGCAGTCTATCTGTGGTGTCCCAGGCGATGCCGGCATACAATTCGCGGCTGAACCGGACTTTCGATTCCACCGAGACACTGGTCACCGGGACGCCGCGCAAATCCGTGCCCAGCAGTTGCTCCGCCTCACGTGCAGCGGCTTCCGGTGTCTCTGCACTCCGTACCGCACCGGCCTTGGCGCGACCGCCAAAGGGTACCTGTGCCTTGATCATGACCGGGCCGCCAATACCGCGTGCCGCCGCCGCCGCCTCAGCCGCCGTAGAGACGACTACGGAATCGGTGAAGGCGATACCGTAGCCGGACAGCAGTTTTCGACTTTGATGCTCGACAAGCCTCATGGCGGATGAAGGTAAGGAACCGGCCGACGATTACAAGAGATCGGGGCCTGTTATGGTTTGGGTATCGGGATACATTCCCCTAGGCAGGACGGATTTCGGTGTCCGCCATTTGAGGTATTCAGATCATGATGGACGGACATGGAGATCCGTCTTGCCAGAGGCCATGACAGATGCGCATCGCGATCGGCGGTATCCAACATGAAAGCAGCGATTTTTCTCCGGTCGAGACGCCGCTTTCCGAATTTCTGGCCGACGGCAGATGGTTCGATGCCGAAATGCTGCGCCGCCGCCCGGGCGACACCAATACGGTTATTGACGGTTTCATCAAAGGCGTCCGCAAACACGGCGTGGAGATGGTGCCGCTTTTCTGGACGCACGCACCGTCGGCGCGCCAACCGACATTCGAAACCCACCAGTCCCTGAAGGCGCGGCTGCTCGAACCACTGCGTGCCGCGCTGCCGGTCGACGGTGTGCTGCTGAGCCTGCATGGCGGGTATTCGGTGCAGGGTCTTGACGACGGCGACGGTGACATTCTCAAGGCGGTGCGACAACTGGTCGGCCCGGACTGCCCGATCATAGCCGTGCATGATCCGCACTGCAATGTCGGTCCTGACATGATCGAGAATGCGAATGCTTTGATCATCATGGACACCTATCCGCATGTGGACATGGCAGAGCGTGCCCTCGAGGCGACGGCGCTCATGGTCCGCACAATCCGTGGCGAAATCCGGCCGACCATGGCGTGGTGTTCGCTGCCGATGTTCTGGGCGGCGTCGAAGATGATCTCGGCCGAAGAGCCGATTCGCTCGGCCTATGAATGTGTCTTCGAGATCGAACGGCGGCCGGGTGTGCTGGTGGCCGGTATCGGGCTCGGGTATCAATGGGCTGACAACCCGACGGCCGGGGCCAGCACGATTGTCGTCACCGACGGCAATCGACAATCGGCGCAGGAGACAGCGGATGAGCTGGGGCGCTGGCTGTGGGAGCGTCGAGCGGATTGGCAGCGACAGCCGGTGGCGCCGCCGGCGGCGCTCGATGAGGGCGAATGTATCGGACGGTATCCGATTATTCTGGCGGACCAGGCCGACAACCCCGGCGGCGGCGCGCCCAGTGACAACACCGAGATTCTGAGATTGTTCATCGAGCGTGACCTGCAGGACGCCGCTGTCCTGTACATTCGTGACCGGGAGACGGTGCAGACTGCCAAGGCGGCCGGTGTCGGGGCGACAGTCGATGTCGAGGTCGGTGGCAAGTCACATCCGCTGTCGGCGCCGTCGGTGCCGATGCAAGCTGAGGTCCTTGCTGTGAGCGACGGGCGATTTATTTACGACGGCCCCATGTGGGCGGGCAGCGAAGGCAACCACGGTGATTCGGTGCTTTTGAAACAGGACGGCATCTATGTCGCCGTTATTTCCGAGATGTACCAGCCGATGGATCTGGCGTTCCCGCGCAGCCTCGGACTCGATTGCCGCACGCTGCGCTATATTTGTGTCAAATCGACCGGGCATTTCCGCAGCGGCTTTGGGCCGATCGCCGGGTCGATCTTCAATGTTGATGCGCTGGGGGTGTTTACCCAGGACTTTGCCAAGTTGCCGTTCGAGCGACTCGGACGTAAAATATACCCGATTGATCCGGACGCAGCCTGGTGATTGCTGCCAGGGCGTGAACGTCGAAGATCGAACGCAAACGCCGAATGTTAAATGGTAAATTGGAGAATGGACCGATGCTGATTTATGACATACCGCGCACAATCGTGCGACTGCCGGAGAGCGACGCGTTGCCGGTGAATGCGGGCAAAGGCCTTGCCGGCTCTGAGCTTTAGAATGACCGGGATACACGCAGCATTGGGGGCGGCAGAGTACGGCACGTCCGTTTCGCCGGAGACAGCGTTTGCGATCATCGACAAGTTCGTATCGCTGGGCGGCCGGATCATCGACACTGCCAACAACTACGCGCACTGGCTTCCTGAAGGTCGGGGCGGTGAGAGTGAAAAAGTCATCGGCGACTGGCTCGAGCAGCGCCGACGCTCGGACGTCGAAATCATGACCAAGGTCGGATCAGTGCCGGTCAATTCCGAAGGAGAGGCCGTCAGGTATGAGGGACTTGCATTCGACACTGTCCATTGCGCTGCCGCCGAGTCTGCGGCACGTCTGAAGACCGACTACGTCGATATTCTTCTGGCGCATCACGATCATCCGGCGACGCCGCTTCTGGAGACGTGGACGGCGTTCACCGAGCTGGTTGCGGCCGGCAAAGTGCAGAAAGCGGGTGTCTCGAATTATTCGTCGGCGCGGCTGGCGGAACTGATTGGTCTGATTCGGCAACATGCTCTGGCGCCGCTCTCTGTCGTGCAGGTGAAGTACTCGGTCATCGATGTTGTGCAACCCAATGAACCTGAGATGTATCCGCCGTTTGACCAGGAGACCAGAGAAACGCTGCGCACCCTGAGCCCGGACACCGTAATCTTTGCGTACTCGCCTTTGTTGGGCGGTCGGGTGTTCGAGAAAGCGCCGGACGGGGAATGGCCTGCCGAGTATGACTCGCCTGCGAACCGCCGGAAGGTCGAGGCGATCCAGAATGAGGCGGCGGTGCTCGGTGTTTCTCCCTCTGCTTTGGTGCTGAAACAGATCGCCGACGAGGGGATCATCCCGGTGACCGGCACCAGCAACCCGGAGCGGTTCGACGGCAATCTCGCGTTACTGGTCGATACATGAAAAGGACCAAAACGACACAAAGGCCTGTTCGCTGTCGTTCTTTATGTCTCTTATATTTTTTGCGTCCTTTTTCTTTGGAGCTGCCATGAGAGACGATTTCTTCGCACCCGACTACATCCAGTTCGACGATCATCGCTGCCCGGTTGTGAGCACGAACAATTGATAGTTTCGTGTTGATCCGGTTGCGGCGCCCGACACCCGCTCGTACCTTATCGTCATTCTGTGACAGAGTTTGTCGCGACTTCGAGCACGACCGCTTCACAAGCAGAGGAAAGCATGAGCAGTTCGCCGAAAACGCTGATGGTCGTCGGAGCCCACCACGACGACAACGAGGGTAACGCCGCTGGCCTGATGGTCCGCCACCGGAAAGCCGGCTGGCGCGTCGTGTCTGTCGTCATGACCAACGGCCGGTGGAGTCGCGGCGCCATGAACGATGAGACCATCGCGGTCCGCAATCAGGAGTCGATTGATGCGGCCGCGGTCCTGGACGTCGAAACTGTTTTCATGGAGTACGGCGAAGGGGGATTCCGCGCGACAGCCGAAGCTTGTGATGCGATGGTTGAGCAAATGCTGCAGATTCGTCCCGACATCATCATGACGCACCCGCCGCGCGACTATCATTTAGATCATATAAACACCAGCCAGTGCGTGCTCGAGGCCTGGTACCTGTGCCCGATCGAAGCAGCGACGTCCGGCAATCCGTTCTCTCCGGCGCTCTACTATTATGACGCGATCTGCGTTCCCTTCGAGCCGGATGTGTTTGTGGACATCACCGATTACAGCGACATCAAGGCGCAGGCGCAATACTGCCACAAGTCACAGATCCCGATCGAAGGCCCGGGTGACGGCGACATCGTCGACCTTGCAAGATCACGGGCGCGTTATCGAGGCTTCGAGTCCGGCGTAACCTATGCCGAGGCTTTTCGCTTCATGCCGAAACCCGGCATGGTGCGGATGGCGGAGCTGCTGGGTTAACGACCAACGGAAGATCGCACAAATGCGTTATTTCCCTGCCTTATTTCTCGTTGTTGCGGCGGCTTGCAGCGTGAACTTTGCCGTAACTACTCGGCTGGCTGTCGATGATACTTGACTACGACCAAGCGGGCCAGCTGCCCGTACTCCCGGGACTTATCGCATCTGCTGCTGTTGCGAAACGCCTTCAGCCTGGCTGTGGCTTCGCGGTTGACCAGGCCGCCGGCCCTGTCGACTGGACCCGGATCTCGGTCGAAAACCAACGTGATGACGAATGCACCATCGTCTATCGGTCCGCCACCGGCCTGGATGCCGTATGTACCGCGCGCCTGTTGTCGGGGCATCGTGTCGCCGTCTATCAGACAACCCTAACCAACACCTCGGCATCAGCCGTTACCTGTACCGGGGCAGCCCCGTTATCCCTGCGGCTCACGGATGTCGAGGGCCCGCGGATCAAGTGCTGCAGCGGTGCGGCAAACGCCTGCGGCTGGCCACACGCGCGGGAGTATCCACCGGATGCCTTTCGGCCGCGCGAGATCGTGCCGCATTTCCCGAGGCCGGTGATGTTTTCGAGCGACGGGGTGGGGGAGCGGCGCACCGGTTCTTCAGCGAAGTATCTGCCGTTGTTCATGTTTTGCCCGGAAGCCGCCTGGGACAGTCCCGGTTTCTTCTTCGGCCTCGAGTGGTCGGGGATGTGGGAGGCTGGCATCACCTTTGGTGATGCACCGGACGTCATCGACATCCGTGTCGGTCCGAAAGTATCGAATCTCATGCTCGAGGCGGGCGCTTCCATCGCGCTGCCGGCTGCACACATCGGTTTCTTTGAAAACGGTTTCGAGTCCGGCACGAACGCCTGTCGACGTTACATATACGACTGCCTGACACCCCATTACCAGGGCAAACCGACACTGCCGGCCGTGGCCTACTCAGTGTGGCCGGGATTCGAGGACAACTTTACCCAGGACGACCTCTTTCCACACGTCGATGCCGCCGCAGAAATGGGGGTCGAGATGTTCATGGTGGATGCGGGTTGGTATGCCGGTGGATATCCGCATGGGCTCGGCGACTGGGAAGTTGATCTCGAGAAGTTTCCCGATGGCTATGAAGCATTCAGTGCGTACGCGCGGGCCCGTGGCGTCGGTGTGGGTCTCTATGTCGACGGTACCGCCTGGCCTGGCACAAAACTGCCGACTGCGCATCCGGAATTCTACTATGATTTGCCCGAGAGATACCGGCCGCTCAAGTACAACTTCAGTCGGCGCGATGCGTGCGACCACATGATCGAAATGATCAGCAGCTGGTGCGAGCGGTTCGATTTGCGGTACTTGCGGGCTGATTTCTACTGCGACCCGCTGGGCGGTAAAAAGGCATTTGTCCACGGCTGCACGCGTTGGGACCTGATCGATGATGCCATTCTGTTCGACTGGGACATGATAGATCCTCACGGCACCATGCGCTTTGCCCATTTCGAAGGTTTGTACTATGTATTGGAATCGGTGACGCGTCGCAACCCCGACCTGATGCTCGAGCTCAACAACGGCGGCGGCAACAATATCGACCTGGGCACGCTGGGTCGCCATCATTGTTCCTGGCTCAGTGACAACAGCTGGAACCCGTTCACCTGTTCGTTCGCGCAGCTCGGTGCCAACGCATTTGTGCCCGGCAACTATCTGGCGATGGCACTCAGCGTGTCAGGGAACGACGATACCCGGGCAACCGAATGTGATTACTCCGATATCGCGTTTCTCGGCCGGATGGCGGGTGAATTCATGCTGGCGGGGCATATCGCCAAGTGGCCGGCGGACGTGCGGTCGCGCGGGCGCCACTGGATCGGCGTCTTCAAGCGCATTCGCCACTTGCTGGTCAAGGAGTTCTATCGTCTGCTGCCGCCGCCGCAATCCGAAGCCGACTGGGACGCCGCGCAATTCTGCGATGGCCCGGAAACGGGTATCGTCTTTGTATTTCGCCGCACCGGTGAGACGGCGGTTCAACGGCTGCGGCTGCGTGCCATCGATAGCGACCGGGATTATCGAGTCACCGATGAAGCTACTGGCGATGGGGGCATTGTCACTGGACACGAACTGGCGACCGAAGGCTTGCGCGTGGAACTGGCGGTGAGTTCGGCGAAGTTGTTTTCGTATTGCCCGGCGTAGATCCGAATAGCACGAACGGCAGACAAGGTCGGAGATTAAAAGGAAAAACTTGGGAACTCGATCCGACCGTAAAACAGGTCAATTCTCTTACCCAGTTCACGGTTGGTACAAGTACTCTTTTGGCTGGCCGCCTGGACGACGGTAATCCAGCCAGTCGTACCGTCCCGCGCGACCGTCCGGCAGCAGGACGACCGCACCGTCGTTGTGGTGGATGCCGGGCGAGAAATAGGCAGCAAGACCATTAAAGTTAGAGCCGTTCCACACCTGGCCCCCGGCTCCCGAGGTCTGGGCATTCCAATTCAGCGTTTCGAGATGATCGACCAGGATTATCGCATCTGCGAAGTGAATTCGCTCGAGCTTGTGGCAAGACAATGCATATATATTGCTGGGCGGGGGACAACCTCCCGACATTGAGCCGTCATAGCCGAACATATAATCATAGGTTTTCGGGCCGTATTCAGAGTGGCCGGCACCGGCTATCCAGACTTTATCAGTGGTTAGCGGACAATCGAACGTGGGTACTTTTCGGCCAAGGTCAAAAAGATTTCTCTGCGACCCGTCCAGTGTAACGGAGGCAACATAGTCCTCGAAAATCAGGAACCACTCGCCCAGGAAGGGATGCCCCCACTGATTAACCGAGTAGTGCGGCAGATACCCCTCATAGTCGCTGGCATACATGTGGATTCCGATTCCCAGCTGCTTCATGTTACCGATGCATACGGTAGTCATCGCCTTGGACTTGGCCATCTGCAGCGACGGCAACAGCATCGAGGCGAGGATCGCAATGATGGCGATGACAACCAGTAGCTCGATGAGTGTGAACCCGGCCGTACCTGGCGGATTTTTGCTTCGTATTCCCGTTGCCATGATGGTGGTTCCGCGGCGCAGTGGTTTGTCATGAGTTCTACAATTACACGTCATGCCTAATATTCTGCTTCCGCGCATTCCAAAGTCAAGGGGGGGCATGATCCAACGCAAACTTGCTCTTCGCACCGGCCTTTGATGACACGTGGGACACGTAGGCGCGGCAGGCTCATGCAGACATTTGATCACGGTCGTTGCATACCCGGGATCTGTTCATAAAGTTTTGTATCTTTCATGTTCGGATTTTGTCTGAGCAAATCATAAATCCCACGCTAATGTCTGAAGAACCTTTTTGCATTTCATGGGCAAGTATGGCAACGGATCGACAATCGACGACCGCAGACAGCGGATGCTGGGACGCAGTTGAATGAAACGAAGTCATGACAAGGACCTGTCGCCGGATCCGCAACGCCCGTTCGTGACCGGCATCGAATACTATCGCCCGCCGACGCCCCGGCCGGAGTTCTGGGACGGTGACCTGGCCACCATTGCTGCGGCCGGCATGACGATTGCCCGCACCTTCTACTCCTGGGACTGGTCGTGGCCGGAACCGGATCGTTTCGACTTCAGCGATCTGGATGAGTTGATGGACACCGCTGCGCGTCACGGCTTGAAATTCTGGATCGACACACCGCTGGGAACGCACATGACCTGCCCGATTTGGATGATTCGGCAGCACCCGGACATGCGGGCCGAACGCCAGGACGGCAGTATTCAGCGTGCGACATCCAGCGGCGCGTCGCCGCACGGTGCGATGACTCACAACTTCGATCATCCGATGTGGCGGGTTTATGCCGAACAGTACCTGCGTGAGATTGTGCCGCGCTACAAGGATCATCCCGCCATGGGCATCTGGGGTACGTGGGACGGCATCGGCTTTGCCGCCGCCTGGTCGGGCGGCGGCGGGTATCCGCCATACAATGACTACACCATCGCGCGTTACCGGGATTGGCTCAAGGCATCCTATACCCTGGACGAGTTGAACGAGCGGTTGCTGCGCCGATACGCTTCCTGGGAACAGGTCGAGGCGCCGCGATCCAACAAGGCGCCGGCCGAGATGCTGCTCTACCGCCGGTTCCATTACGAGAACATGGCCGATCATCTCGGCTGGATGGCTGACCTGGTCGATCAGCTCGATGGCTGTCACGAGCAGCGGTCACATGGCACGTCGTACCCGGAACCACGCGACGAAATCTGCAGTCCGGTGATCGACAGTTGGGGGTTGTCACATCACTCCGCCGACCGCCTGACCAGCAGCGATCCCTACAGTGTCGCGTGCGAATGTTTCGGCTTCCTCTCGTGCCGGACGATGGGCCGCAACAACCGCTGGTGGAACGAGGAGATTTACTCCAGCTTTGTCGGTGGCATTGCGCCGCGCGAGAAACGCACGATCCCCGAGGAATCGACAATGTTCCTGTGGCTGACCTTGATCGAGGGCGGCGCTGGTGGGCTGTATTGGCAGTACCGCCCGGAATACATGACCTTCGAGGCACCCGGACTGAGCGTCATGGCGGCGGACGGCCGGCCGTCGCCGCGTTGGGGGGCGATCGAGACTGCCATCGGGCAGATTGGTCAAATCAGCGCACACCTGCCGGTGATCATTGATCCGGCCGATATTGCGATAGCTTACAGTGCACCGAGCAGTGAGATCTTTACCTTTGGCGGCCAGGAAAATTCGTTTGTCTATGAGCAACGCGGTCTTTACCGGACCCTTTGGAAACACAGCATCCCCCAGGACATGGTGACGCCGGGCATGGACTGGTCGCAATACAAGCTGGTTTACCTGCCGAACTTCGCGCTTCTCGATGATATCGCGGTGGCGCGGCTGCGTGGGGTATTGCAGGATGACGCCGGTCCTGCCATCGTGGCCGACGGTCACTTCGGCACCTTCGACGGCAAGGGGCACTGGAGCTTCGAGCCACCGGAAGGTCTGGGCGATCTGCTCGACGTGCGTGTGGTTGATTTCGACATGATCAATGACCACGATGTCGCGACGGCTGCGAACGTGCTGCGCACAGAGTTCGGTGAGTACCCGGTCGCGGCGCCTTGCCAGTATCTGATCCTGGAGCCGCAGGGCAGGATGAAGCCGATTGCGCACATTGGCGATGATGTCGTCGGTGTGCAGTCCGCCGACGGCCGCTTCACCTGGTACGGTATTTCGTTGTGCTGTACGGATGCCACGGCAGTGTCCGGCCAGCCGATGACGGATCAGAAGACAACCGGTGTGGTACATCCGGATGTTGCTTTGCCACTGGTGAGCCGTCATGGCATTGCGCCGGTCTGCCGGTTCGCGGGCGATCGGCTGGTGGCATACCGCCGGGGCTCGCAGCTTGGCGGCTCACTCCTGTTCCTGCTCAATGTCGAGCGCCGCACCGCGCGCACGACGGTAACACCGGAGTGGCCGGTCACTGCGGTGACTGACCTGTTGACCGAGGCAGAGGTGCCGGTCAACGCGGGGGCATTCGAGATCACCCTCGAATTCGGTGATGTCCGAGTGCTCCACTGCAGCGGCAGTTAACCCGGCGGCAGTTCAACCACCCGTATCCGGGCGGCAGCCGTCATTTTTGCCGGCACCGGCTCGTTCAGGCACCGTTCAGCGCCTGCATGATTGAACAGCCAGTAATCAACGAGTTGCGAAGACGTCGGTGTTCACCAGGCCGTCCGGCCTTTCACCGCGCAGGAATTGCTGAATATTGCGGGCAACCATGTCACCGCATGCTTTCCAGGATCCGTCGGTGCTTGAGGCGCAGTGCGGGGTGATGACAACGTTGTCAAGTTCAAGAAAGCGCCGGTCCTCCGGCGGTTCTTCTGTGAAACAGTCCAAGCCCGCCCCGGCGATACTGCCCGAGGAAAGCGCGTTGTAAAGCGCCGCTTCATCGACCAGCGCGCCTCTGGCGGTATTGATGAAATAGGCTGTTGGCTTCATCAGCTTCAACTTCGTCGCGTCGATAATGCCGGCGGTTGCGGCGGACAACGGCATATGCAGGGTCACGAAGTCGCTTCGTCGCAGCAAATCGTCGAAGGCGACCAGTTCAACGCCGTGGGCATCGACAAAGTCCTGTTGCGGTTCGGGTTCGTGCGCGAGAATGGTCATGTTGAAGCCGGCGGCGCGTTTGACCATGTCCCGTCCGATCAAGCCCAGGCCGACGATGCCGATGGTTTTTCCCGACACGTCTATGCCGCGGTGTTTCTGCCAGACCCCTGAGCGGACGTCACGGCTATAACGGCCAATGCCATGGGCGATCGCCAGGATCAGGCCAAAGGCATGGTCGGCGACTGCCCAGTGATTGGTTCCCGGCGTGGTGGTCACGGCAACCCGGTGCGTGGTTGCTGCCTTCAGGTCGATCGCATCGTAGCCGACCCCGAAGCGGGCGACGTGCCGCAATTGCGGTGCACCCTGGAAGACATCGGCAGTGTATTGCTCACCGCCGGCGACAACGATGTCGTATCCCTGCAGGAGTTCCACGAGTTCTGGCTGCGGGGTATCCAGCCGACAACGCTTAAAGTCGAGTGGGCGTCCGTCCACTTCGTAGTGTCCGGCCAATCCGCCTTCGGTGGCACTGAGCTCCGGCACGGTTACCAGGATTCTGCTCATTCTGCAAGTCCTTCAATGAAGTGAGAACTCAATTTCCTTGGCCGTAATGAACTCGAGCAGCACGGGGATGCCGGCCTGTGTCTTTTCAATCCCACGGCGGATGGCCGGGATGATCTCGGCCGGTTCCGTCACGCGCTCGCCGTAGCCGCCGAAGGCCTTGGCCATGTCGGCGTAGTTCCCTGAAATATCAGTGGTCCGATACTTCTCTGTGGATATGGGCATGTCGGGCAGCTCGATCGCCATCGAAAAGTTGTTCAGCAAAATCGACAGGATGGGGATTCGCTCGCGGACTGCGGTTTCGAAGTCCATGCCGGTCATCCCGATCGCGGCGTCGCCCCACACATTGACGCAGAGCTTGTCCGGTTTGGCCAGCTTGGCACCCATGGCCAGCCCGAGTCCATATCCCAGTTGCGTCGTCTTGCCCCAGCCGATGTAGGAAAGCGGACTAATGGATTCCCAGAACGGTGCAAGTTGATCACGGGGGCTGCCGGAGTCATGGGTAATGATGGTATTTGCCACATCCACGGTGTGCATCAGGTCCCAGATCACCCGGTAGGGGTTGAGGGGCAGCTCGTCAGAAGTCAGCTTGGGCATCCACTTGGCCAGCCAGTCAGCTTTGCTGGACTTAATCTCTTGCGTTACCTGTTCGACGCGCCCGCGTGGTTTGCCGCCGAGGCGTTCGCGGATTTCATCCAGCAGTGCTTCCAGCGTCAGGCGGGCGTCCCCGATCAGGGCGTATTCCGACGTCACGCCCTTGTTGATATCCGCAGGATCGAGCGTGGCGTGGATGATGGTCTTGCCTTTCGGCATGGGCACCGCGAAGTTGGTGATGCCGAAGCTGCAGCCGATGCCGAAAATCACGTCGGCGGTGTGTAGAAAATCGTGCACCGGTTTGGGGTAGGAGCGATTGCCGGCTCCCAGGTACAACCGATGGTTTTCGGGAAAAGCGCTTTTACCGGGAAGGCTGGTCATCACGGGCGCTTCCAACAGTTCCGCCAGGTCGCGCAGCGCTTCCCAGGCCTGGGCGTAGTGGATGCCCTGGCCGGCGTAAATCACGGGCCGCTCGGCTTCCAGCAATACGCCGGCTACCTCTCGCACCGCCTCGAGATCCGGACCGTAACGCAAAGCAGACGGCGGACGATAGTCCACAGGTTCCGGTATGTCTTCATCGAACACGTCGATGGGAAATTCCACCAGCACCGGGCCGGGCCGGCCGTTTTTCACCTGGGTGAAAGCGCGCCGCAGAACATCCGGCACATGTTGTGCCAGGGTGACTTGTTCGCAGGACTTGGTGATTTGACGGTAGTTGACAAAGGAATTGAAGTTGGGCGCCACGTTAGTGAGGGAGCGCGCGAAGCCCATTGGCAGAACGACGATTGGCACCGAGTCGCAATATGCGTGGGCCACACCGCCAAAGGCGTTTTCCGATCCGGGGCCGCTTTGCATGCAGAACACACCGATCTTCTGGCCGGAATTTACCCGGCTGAAGGCGTCGGCCATGTGAAGGCCGATACGCTCCTGGCGAACGATGATCGGGCGAATGTCGACGTTGGCCGCGGCGTCGATGATAGGGTTGAATGGATAGGCAAAAAGGTACTCCACCCCTTCCGCCTTCAGGATTTGAGCAACCGCGTCAACAACTTTCATTCGAACCCTCTCGGAATATTATGTCCAGCCGTCGCAGCCCGGCTGTCAGCTCCCCGGCGTGGCCGGCACGGTAGACGAGGACGTTCACCCCGAGTTCTCGCGCTGCCGCAACCTTCTCTTTGTCGTCGTCCACGTACACGAGCTCGGTTGGTTCACATCCGGATTCCCGTATCATTAACTCTGTGAAGCGTTTGTCCTGCTTGGAAAGACCGTGCTCAAACGAGTATACCTCGAGATCGAACAATTTCCGAAACCCGTACTGGTTCTCGAGAAAGTCGATGCGGTCCCGGGTATTGTCCGAGAATGCGATGATTTTGTATTGTCCCTTCAGGGTTTGTATCAACCGGTGGATATCTTTGTCCAGTATATACCCCTTGTGCCACGCCTCCTGTATCCGGGACACGTCATAGCCGCCGGGAAGCTCGCCCCGGGCACCGTCCCAGAACTCGTCATTCGTGATGAACCCCTTTCGCAGGTCGACGCTCCCGGGCGAGACGAACACCTTCAGGATGAGGTCCCTGTCATACCCGTATTGCCGTACCAGCTCGTCGGCTGCCCGTTCCTTCCCCTCGCTGAAGAGGACACCGCCGAGGTCGAATACCGCCGCCTTGATCATCTGAATATCCTCTTGCGGCAGCCCTAAGCCCAGGTGCACGGCACCAAAAGGTCTTCGTCCGCATCGGTTCCGTGTCTGCCTTTGTTCTCACCTTCCCCCGCATCGGGCAGGTCGTGCTGGCCGTGGTCGGCGAGGACGATCACACCGTAACCCTGGTCGACGAGGTGGCGGTGCAACCTGTCGATGCGGCCGTCGGTCTCCTGCAAAGTAGGGACAACTTCCGGCGAAGACGGCCCGTATTTGTGGAAGACTCCGTCAGTCCAGTACAGCTGCGCGATGAGAAATTTCGGCGCGTCATGGTCCACGATGCGAATGATCTCGGTTTCCGTGCCGCCATCCGACCCGTCCCCGCCGTCACCCCGTATATCGGCGTGACGGCCGAGAAATTCGTAACCCGTATGCCCGCGCAGGCCGACACCGGCAGTCTGTCCGCCGGAGTCACGGACCGTATCGAACAATGTCTCGCAAGCAATTGTATCGGTCCTGGCATCCACCCCGTGTACTGCTTGATCCGCGCCCGTCAATATCGCGGAAAAACACACGGGCGTAACCGACGGCATCACGGAACGCATGACGATACTGTGTACATCGTGAAGCTTTGAAAGATGCGGCATTTCATGACGCCAGCGTCGGAAGGGGAAGAGTCCCAGCGCGTCCGGCACGATGATTGCTACGTGTTCGCGGTCCGACAGGTCTTGCACGATCTGCGGGATGACCGTTCCCTTTGATTGCGCCGGCGGCGGCAGCCCCAGGATGGTACTTACCGTCGGTGCCACGTCTTTGGTGGAATAGGTTTCCATGTGATACTCCCGAATAGACAGTTGCGGGACAGATCAGTTTTTGTTGCGTGCATACCATGTTCGTCAGGCGAGGAAATTACCACGCGGTGACCGCGAAAATATTACCCAAAAGCGTCAGGCAACCTGATCGCGCTGCCGTTTGAATCTGCTGTGCCGCGCCGGACGGGCCGAGCGGATTTACCGATCTCTTCAGGTGCCGTGCGGATGCTCCCGCGAAACGCGATAAGTCCTTGCGAATCGCCGGCGCCTTGACAGCTTTCAAACATCACCTAATTGTTACTGCATGAGCACCTCTGACTATCCGGTTTCTTCATATGATCTCCATGCTCATACCTGTTGGAGCTTTGACGCGATCGAAGATCCTGAAACGTATTTCCGACGTGCGACAGAGCTCGGCATGACCTGCATTGCCGTTACCGAGCACTTTCATCTCGATTCACTTCCGGAAATAACAGAGATAGCCACCCGGTATCCTGAAATACGCGCCATCCCGGCGGTCGAAGCAACTGTAGCCACATCGATTGGCCCGGTTGATCTATTGTGTTATGGATTGCGAAAACCATTCCCGGAAGACTTGCAGCAGATAGTGGCACGTTACCACACCTGGCAACGGGAAACCGGGGCGGCAACCTGGAAAGGCATGCAGGCCCTGGGGTTCGACTTTTCTGAATCCCAATTTGACGAGATACTCACATCATACCGCCCGCCGAGAGTGCTGGCCATCCAAGGACACACTCACCTTAAGTATCACTATCTTCGGCAGTACTTTCTCGATCGTGGATTCATTTCTGAATTCGCTGAATACGATGACCTGATGGCCCGGGTCGCCTCGGCAGGTTCATCGCCGCCTTATCCCGGCGTGGAAGAAGTCATACCGGTGATGAAAGCTTCAGGGGCAGTTGTCGCGATTGCCCACCCGTTACATTATTTTGATAGAGATGACGAACGGCGCATGGACCAGCTCCGGGTCGAGTGTGCGCTCGACGGCATTGAATGCGCCCACAGGCGGAGCATTCCGCCCGAGCTCACGACGGTCTACCGGAAATATTGCGTCAAGCACGGACTGTTTTCCGTCGCCGGCTCCGATCTGCACGGGGAACCCGGGGAATTAGAGGGATACGGCCGCCACGGTGGAAAGGAGGAATGGCTGGCTGAGTTCCTGGATCGTGTTTAACTGACCAGGCGATGACGGCGTCCTTCCGCAAGATCGGGGTGCTACAACAGCTGATTATTTACCTCTCAGTGCACGTCAAAGCCGACGGTCGCCTGTTCACCGGAGACCGCCTCGACGGCGCTGACGGACCACTGTCCCGCCGGGCTGTTCAGCGCCGGCACGAACGTATAGACGGCTTCCCCTTCCGGCAGGTACAGCGTTTGGGCCAGGTACTCCGGCTTGCGGCCGTCGGGGAGACTTACCTCGAGGTGCACCGCATGCGGACCGACATTGTCGGTCGTAGCCGCAACGGCGACTCGAATCTCGACCTTCTCATCTCGCCTTGCGTCCCGCGTTGCGTCTATGGAAAGACCGGCCACCTTGTACGGCAGCACCGCATACATCTCCGGCTGGCCGGGGTGAAGCGTGTCCGCGATCGGCCCGCTGACGCCCATATATTTTCGCGCTCGCACATCGTACACGTGCCCCCCCTCGGGGAAGGGCAGGGTGACCGGCCGGGGGGTTTTGTCGTCCACGTCGAACGCGGGCAGCACGCCGTAGTACCGGGTGTCGCCGTCGGCGAATCGTGTCACCTCCACACGTCCGGCCACGTGACCTGGCCGGAGCTTGATCTGGAACGGCGGGAACATGATGAGGTGGTCCCTGACCGTGAGGAAGGCGGTGAGCAGCTTGCGCACATTCCGCTCTGCCCCGTGGCTTCGCAGGTCGATGTAGCTGTACAGGTCGGTGTTCAGGTACAGTGCCTTGCCCCCGAGGGCGTAGTTGATCAAATACCCCGGCGTCCCGTCGTCGTGATAGGCAAACGATTCGGCGCTGTCAATAGCCACGGGGTCGTGGAACACGCTCTGGAACTGCGCCGATGTGAGCTCGTAGTTGGCGGTGAACATGCCTCGCCCGCGCCGGACTTCGAGGCTTTCCCGCTTGATACCGAAGACGTCGTCCAGCGCGGGTTTCTCCCGCAACCGCCCGTGCTCGTCGCGCAGCCCGCAGCGATAGTCGGCGATGAGGATGCCGCCGCGGCCCATGAACTCGCGGATCTTTTTGACTTCGAGATCGGACAGTGAGACGACGAAGGGCAGTACCAGCACGCGTATTTCCGAGGTCGCAAGCGCATCCGCCTCGATCTCCTGCCGGGCTATCGTGCATGGCTGAAAACCCATGTCATTGAACAGCAGGTAGAAGTTCGCCGAGGCGGCGGCGTAGTGTCCCTTTGGCGTGATGCCGCCCCATAGCTCCAGCATATCCTTCCTGATTTCCGGGTAACTGCCTCGCCCGGCGAGTTCGGACGCCATCCAGAATCCCGTGCCTCCTCCCAGATGACCGAGATAGTCAGCGACACCGCTTTCGATGGTGCTGGCGTGGTAGTTGGTCGCCGAGTAGTGAACAGCGACACGTGACGGCGCTTTGCGGGCATGGGCCATCAGCGTGCCCGGGCCGCCCTTGATCTCCTTGACCGCCGCGACCATCTCCCCGGCGATCGGCGTCAGGGTCATGTCCCACCGCAGGGGGCCGTTGCCTGGATGAAGAAAGGTCGCTTCCCACCACCATGTGCTGTTCCAGCCGTTCAGCAGGATAAACCAGGGAATGTACCGGCCCCCGAAGTCACGGTCTGCCTTGTTCATCCAAAGCCCGCGCAGGGACGCGTCGTGCCCGAAGGAGTCCATCGCTTCGCCGTTGAATATCCAGAACGGATATCTTGAATCGGGCACGAAGTTGTTCTGGTAGGTGTTTACCAACTCCATGTCGCGGCACAGCTCCCACCAGTCCTGGCCGTTGTAGCTTGAGAACTGCGTGGCGCCGTCCCAGCCCACGGACACGCCTGGGTCGCCCTCCCGGAGCGCCCGGCGCATGCGCCGATGCGCGTCCACGAAGTGATGCGTCACGAACATCCGGTAATCGACCCAGGCGGATGGGTTGTCCATGCTTGGCAGCATCTGACCTTCGTTGTCGAAGCGGACCGTGTCCCAGGTCGCGAAGTCCGTTTCCCACTGGGCGTTCAGCGCCTCGAGATCCGGATACATGCCGCGCAGAAATTCGCGGAAAGCGGCCCATGCCCGGGGTGAGTCGGCAAAGCGGCCCTCAAGTTTATTGGTCACGTAGTTCTCGTCTCCAAGGGTGTGGGCCAGTGGATTGTAAGGCCGCATCGCGGCGGCTGTTTTCCTGATGTTCTTCTCCATGTTGGCGAGGAACTCTTCGCCCAGCAGCGGATCCTTTCCTTCCTTGTCGATCGCTACTTTGTGAAAGGAGACCGTGTAAGGCACGGTGCGCAGGTGGCTCAGCGCCGCATCCCGGACCTCGCGGACGGTGGCCTTGCAGTTGCTCCACGCATCCGCAGCGCCCCGGCGCCTCAGCATGTCCCACAGCAGCCGACGTCGCCAGGAACCGGGCGAGCTCTCTTTCCAGACGATCTGTTTCCAGTAGAGCATGTAGAAATCGGTGGGCGGTACGTTATCGGGCATCAGCAATTCCAGGCGGGCGACCGCCTCCGGGCCACGGTCGGAACGGAGTGTCACTTCCAGGTGGTTGAGGACCGACAGGGATCCTGCGGGCGCGGTGATTGCTATTTCCTCGGAAAAGGGCTGCGGCACCCCGGAAAGCAGCAGGCGGTCCCAGTGGTCGTACCAGCGGACGACTGTCTGCAGGTTGGCCGTATCCCCTTTCACTTCCAGCCGGCAGCTCACCTTCTCCCCGGGGTTGACGTCCTGTTTGTCCGGCACGATCGCGGTCAGGCTCACGCGACCCGTGACTGTGAACCGGATGGCGTCCCAGTCCACGCTCGACCCATCGCGGTCCGTGACCCTGACCTCGGCCTGATACTCGCCACCGGGCAGTTGTGGCAGCGGCACGGTAACTCGCTTGCCCGGTTCGGTCTTCCTGCTTGCATCCAGGACCTTCTCATACGTATCGCACCTGTGGACCGTGACCTGTACGTTGCCGTCGCGCAGCGCCGGTTGGTCTTCCAGATAGACCATGATAAAGCCCTCGGCCAGGAGCGTCCTGGTCACACCCAGGCGGGCACCGGGGCGCGCCGTGCGCCGGAGGAACCATCCGGCGCGCCCGGCGGCGTACTCGAAGTCCGATTGCCGGGGAGAGTCGCTGAGAAGATAACCGTGACCGGCATAGTTCGGGACGTGGAAATGCACGACGTAGCCTTTGCCACAGCGGTACACGCGCCCGGCGGCGCCGTGGGCGCCGGTCGCGGCCGGGTGCGAGAGGAATCCGCCCTGGTCGCTGTCGGGGAAAGCGAAGCGGTTGGCGGCGATCGCCGTCTCCTCCAGCTTCAGCCCCATCGCTGCGATGTCGCCGGTCAGCGCGGCGTTGAGCTCACCGATCATCAGGGTCCGTCCGGCGGCGACTTTCTCTACGATGGCCTGGCGGACGTCCTCCGGATAGTTCGACCACGTGGGGATCCAGCTCATGACGACGGCGTCCCAATCGCCGGCGATGGCCTGACGGACATTTTCGCGGACCTCTTCGGCCGTGGGCCAGAGCTCCGGCCAGTAGTGACCGACGTTCCGGAGACCGTTGAGATACCCCTGCGTATCGTACGCGGCCATCGTTACCACTGTGCCGTCGATATCGAAGCGCTGCATGAGCTCGAAGCTGTCCTGCTGGGCGCCGTAGGGCGCCAGGAACACGACCTTCATCGGCCCGTCGGGCAGGCGTTCGGCCCAGGGGGAACGGGACAGGCCGTCCACGGACGGGTCTCCGAATGCTGCCGACACCCAGCAGGCGGCGAGGATGAAGGCGAGGCTGAAATGCTTTTGGGTAATCATGGGGCCCTTTTCCTTTTTAAGTCAGGTGGCAAATTTTCTACGGCAGGGGCCGCCAGCGCACGGCTTGCATCATGCCCGTCCGATCACAGGCTACGAACGGGGGGCGTTCACCCAGCACGCTGAGAATCATTCCGGGCTTGCCATCAGCCAGCTCCGGCGGCAGCACGCAGTTTGTCGAGTACTCGGGATAGGTCATTACCGTACTGAGGTAGTAGGTCTCTTGGTCCCAGGTGTTGCCGCCATCGCGGCTGACCCGGGCCCGCTCCCCACCATGCAACCAGGGTACGCGATGGACGTGCATGGTCACGATCCGGCCGTCGGGCAGTTCGACTGCGGAGCCGTTCATTTCACCCAGGCCGGTACTGCCTGCCCGGACATTGGTCCAGGTCACGCCGCCGTCATCGGAATCGGCCAGGAGGATGTTCTTGACCACCGAGCCGAGCACGCTGGACACGGTCTGCCCATACTGCATTGCCCACATGCGCCAGAGGTCCTCATATTCCTTCTCCAGGTACACCGGCCAGGCGCCTGGCCGAGGCGGCAGATTGTTGCGGCAGACGGCCAGCAGGCGGCCGGAGGCCAACTCGATGATCGAGGGTGCGCCCGTGGGACAGATCGGATAGCCCTCCGACCATGTCCGGCCGCCATCCGTGGAGCGGTAGATATAGGCGACGTGGTTCACTCCCGGTCTGGGATAGGCGATCGGCCAGAGCAGGGTGCCGTCGCGCAGTTGCGTCATCTGGCCGCCCACCGTTTCGGAAGGGAACGGGCCGGGCCCCTTGCCGATGCGTTCCCACGTTTGTCCCTCGTCCCGGGACTGGTACAGCACCAGGCGGCCGTCCTCCAGCTCCGGCGCGAGGAAGGATCCATCGGGCAACACACTGCGCACGCGCCGGGGAACTTTCAGAATATCCCATGTCCGTCCCCCGTCCCCCGAGCGCATCAGATTGTCGGTGGTGATCTCAGAGTTTTCCCTGGTTACAGCCGTTGCCGGGAGGTAGATCATGTTGTCCCTGGTGATGACGAAATTACACCGGCCCTCGCCGCCATAGAGCGGCAGTCGGATGCGCTCGGCCGGCAACTCATGGATTTCGCCATCGCGCGAGTAGAGGATCCCCTGAAAGTCGTCTGCCTCGGGACCGGATTGTTCCCATCCGAACCCGTCGTTGATGACGGGATGCACGGTAAACATGTAGCCGTAGCTGGAAACGTCGATTGCCGTTCCCTCGGCCGAGAAGACGTGGGCCCGGAAGTTTCCGACCAGGGGAAAGTCCAGTGACAACCGAGTCTGGTTGCGTCCGGGTGCGGAGGGGCAGGGGACCTTCTCGGTGAAGACGACTCTGCCCTCGAGGGTCTCGATCGACAGCTCGAGATCTCCGGGCCGGGCCTGCGGCCCGGTGGCGTAGGTATTCAGGTCAATCTCGAACGGTTCACCGTGCAAATGCAACATGCCGCTGAAAGGTTTGTCGGCCGTCAGGTGCGCCTCGACCGGATACCGCGTCTCGAATGGCGTCGCCCGCGGTCCCTCCTCCAGTTGCACGGCGTCCACCTGGAGTTGCCCCTCGGTCTCAGCCGTGGCGACCAGATCCACCGCCCCCTGGTGGAAGTAAAAAGCGGTGTTGAAGGTGAGCTCGTACCGCTGCCAGTCCCCGCCGATCTGTATCGGTTCGCTCTCTGCATCCGGGGTTTCGCGCCAGTCCATCGCATTCGTCCAGACGCGGAGTTGCAGTTTTGCCGAAGGTGTATCGCTGCGGGCGAATACCGAGAGGGTGTAGACCTGTCCGCCCTTCATGGGGACGACCGGTGAAGTCAGGTGCCCGGGGCCGTCTTCCGGAATGGGAATGACTGTCGCCCGGCCCCCGTCGGGGGCATCCGCCACTTCCTCGATCACCGGCATCGCGGCGGGCGCCTGGCCGGTGGCAGCGAGCGGGATAGTGAGCGGGTTGAACACGTCGGTCCAGTTGTCCGGCCCGCCTTCCCCCGGATTGTATTTGACCCACTCGTGTTTCGCCTGCCCGAAGTCGAGTTCGAAACTGGCGTTGGGCAACAGATTCATTTTAACAGCTCCTTCTGGCAATGTCTTGATGGCAGTTCAGATACCTTACGCTTTGGCTGCCCCTCACCGTAAGGGCTTGCCGCGGGTGAAGAGCGTGATCTTGGCCGTCTCGCCCTGGCCCTGGTCCCGGTCACAGATGAAGGTGAGCTCGTTGTTTCCCTTGCGGACTGTGGGCACGACGCCTTGCGGCTGCACTTCCGCCTGGGTGAACCCGTTGGGATCGAAGACGCGCACCGGGCCGCCGCCCTCATACTCCAGGTACCAGTCCGGCTCGAGCCTGACGGGGAAGGTGATGGATTCTCCCTGTATCGTCAGGCCGGGGTTGTGGAGAACCCGGGGGGTCTCCTTCAGCGCCTCCAGGCGGCCGAAGCCGGCCGTGGCTGTCGCCCCGGGGGGCAGGTTGGTGATGAAGACGTAGACCCGATCGACGGTCTCGTAGTTCATGATCCCAAGGGCATAGTAGTTGCTGAAGGGGAACTTGAAGTCGAAAATCTCGCCGCCGGCGGACTCCGGCATCATGACGTATTTCCAACCCGTAAAGTCCAGCTGCACATAATAGTCGCGGACGTTCCGCCGACCGGACTCGATGGTGAAATGCAGATACGCTCCGGAGCCGTCGCCTTTGACCCAGGTGCCAAGGGCCCGATGCTGCTTGATGTCTTTGATGCCATCGAGGATCACCTCGGCACAGGCCCAGCCCTTCGGGTTGGTCCCTTGATTCACCGCAGTGACGTCGAAGGCGTTGCCGCCGCCCGGGGTATCCTCGTCCGAGTTTCGCAGCGTGAACGCCATGCCCGGAGCTTCACGGTCTCCAAACATTGGTCCGGCGCCGGTGGTCCTGAGCTTCAACTCGCCCGGTTTCAGCAGCGTCACGTTGGCCGGATCGCCGTACTCGGCCAGTTGCGGCTTCGGCTCGATGAAGACACGCAGGGGTTGCGCCGGATGCGGGCTCTCGAAGGTCCAGACGTTCTGCTCACCGTCGACTTTCGCCACATATTTCTTTGGCGCGTAGGTCACGGGACGCAACTGCCACTTGCCCTTTGCCGTCTGTTCCAGGGCGAATTCCCGGTTTGGCTCCTTCAGTTGCTCGCGGATCCTCTCCGGGAAATAGCCGGCGATCTTGAGCTCCTCCCAGTTCCTGATCATGGCGAAGATCTCCTGCGTCCGGCCGTTGCCGTCCAGCCGGTCCTTGTCGACACTCAGGGAGATCGGCGCCGCGTAGGCCAGGGCCTTGCTCCAGGCGTAGACCATCTCCCGTGGCCGCGTGGCGGGGCCGGTCACAGTGTGGGTGAAGTAGCCGAACCAGCCCAGGTCGAACGGCGTCAGGTTCAGTATGGAACTGGCCGCGTCGGCCAGGCTCCCGTTGAAGTTCTCCATGAACCCGATTTGGGAAACGTCACGGTGATTGCCCTGGGTGAGGACGTGCCAGCTGTGATTGCTGACCGGACCATGCGAGAACCGCACCTCGCGGCGGGTGTACTCAAATCGCTTGACGGCCGAGAGGCCCCGGGTATACCAGTTCGGCAACCATTCCGGGGGGTAGTAGTTGGTGTTTTGCCCGGAGCCGTCGGGATAGAAGTAGTCGGCCTCGAACCGGTCCAGGACTGCCGCTTCGGCCCGGATGACGCGGTCGAACAGATCGCTCTGCAGGTCCGGGAGGTAGTGGGCCCAGTAGAACTCGGCGAAGTTGCCGATCGTCGCGCCCGCGGCATGCGCGGCGGTGACGGTCCCGTGGGCACCGCGCTGGCAGCTCGTGAAGCCGTAGGGCTCGGTCGTCTGCAGGTCGCCGTAAATGATGATCTCGTCACCGATGCGCAGGTCGCGCCCGTGGTACTCGGCCTTGTCGCCCTTGGCCAGGAGACCGCGTGGGGAGGTTGTCGTGGGGATGAACGAGTCGCCGGGACCGATGTCGGCGGCCAGGATGCGCTGTCTTTCGGGATACATCAGGAAGCCTTGCGCCGGCACCGGGGTGACCAGGGGATCATGCTTGTGCACGACCATCTCCCAATTGTGCAGCCCGAACTTCAGGCCGGCGGCGTGAATCTTGCGGCTCACGGCGAGGAGCCCGGCCTCGCCATTCGGGAAGTTATTCCGGTTGATGAGGAAACTCCCGTTGGAGGTGCACCAGTGGGGGCGGTTGATGTGGACATAGGTGAATCCTCCCGCCTTCGCATAGGCGATCATCTCGTCGGCGGTGTCCTCCGAGATCTGCGTGTAGAGAAGGGACTTCATCTGATAGGGAGACCTGCGGGCCCAGACGCCGTCGATCGTGGGGTGGGGCAGGCCGTTGTCGATCTCGACCTGCTCGATAATGTCCAGCAGGCTCTCTGTCGGGCATGCGATGACGGCGACTTTCGCTCCGTCCAGCCTGACCCGCCGGTCCGCGTGGGCGATGAGCACGGGCAGCTCGCCGTCCTTGGGAACGATGTGCCCCCGGGCGCCGCGGAAGATCATGCCGGGGATGGGTTCACCGGGGATCGCCGGCTGTAGCGAGGCGACATAGGAATGGGTCTCGAGGTTCAACGGGATCAAGGCCGCGGCGTAGTTGTCGTCCCGGCAGTGGGTGAGGACGTTGCCGATCGCCTGCGTGATGTCCAGCGGCACGCGCACGAGATGGATTTCGGTGATAGTGTGGTCGTTGAGGGCCGTCAGCTCCAGGGTCAGATAGTTCGGGAAAGCCCGGGCGTGGACCTTCGCCCGGATGCCCGAGTCCCCGAAGGTCACGTGCAGGAAGCCGCCGATCCATTCCACGGCCGTGGAGCCGATCCACTGCCCGTCCTTTTCGACGGCCATGAACGGGACCGGCCCAGTGGCGGCCTGGTGGTCCCGGCCCGTCCGCCGGTCCTGAAACGCCTTGTTGAATCCATCCGTGCCGACGGCGTAGGTGAAACGGTCCGTCTCCAGGACGACGCGGTCACCTACCGCCCGCACGCCGGGCGCTCCCATGGCGGAGATGTTGCACAGACCCACGATCCCGGCGGTCACCATGGCGATTCGCATAGTTTTCATCATCGACTTCTCCCTGTGTGTACAGTTTGTTCCGGCATGTTCCCGTGACCGGGTCATTCTCCCGGACCTTTCGCTTCCCGTGGGGCCTGCCGTGTGGCGCCCGGGTTCAGGGTTTCAACAAGGCCTCGGTTCTGTGCGCCATTTCGAGGCGCCACTCATCGAGATCGACATTGACCGTGACGTCGCCGAGCCAGCGTTCGGTGCGGGCAACCAGGCGCCGGTGCTTTCCCGCGGCCCTGGCCTTGGCGATGGCATCCTGCAGTGTCGCGAGGTAGCGTGCGTCGTCAAAGCCTTCGCGATAGCCTTCCCACCCCAATGTGTCGACCGGGCCCTTGGGGCCGCGCAGGACGAAGGCATTGCCGCCGCAAGCCACGCCATGATCCTTGAGATGTTGATCGCCGTAGCGAATCGTTGGTGTCCAGATATGGACGTAGGCCCAGGTCATGGTGCCGTCGAGCCCGGTCTTCCACAGGCCCAGGCCGCGATGTCGACGATGGAGCTGCGGCACTTTCGCGCCGCCTTGGGGATCGAAATAACTGAAGATCTTGTGACCGTACTCATGGGTGCCCTTGATAATCCGCTGCATGTTCGGCGTCAGGAACATTTCAGGATCCCAGGTCACCATCTGTTGACGATGTAACAAGGTCTCGCGCGGATGTACCTGCCATTGCTGGTGCTGGTCAACGATCAGTGCACCGGGATGTGCAAGGATGGGCCGGTCGACGAGATCGCCGACGATGTCGAGATAGTCGCCCTGATTAGCGACCCAGATGCCGCTGCCGCCGGCGCGGACCGACGCGTAGCTTTCACGCATGGCGCGCAGCCGATCACCGGAATATTCGTCGGCGCCCATGAACAATGCGCCGGTGTAGCCGCGGGCCTTGGCCCAGGCCACGGTGGTTTGGGCCACTTCGATATTGCGCTGTTCTTGCTGGTCCGTCAGCTCGCCTTTCTTGATGACCATGCCGGCGCCGTCGAACAGATACAGCATCACTCCCTTCGGCATGCCCGCCTGCTCGCGCATGTCGAGAATGCGCGACAGTCGGGTGAATTGGATGTTGCCGGCCTCATCCTGTTCCGGGCCTTCGTAAATACACGGATTTGTGCACCCGTGTGCCGCCATGTTACGGCATTCGGCCAGGTACTGTTCGTCGGTGATCGGATTGTATTTGTCCCGCTGCCCGGCGGACAGGCCCTCGTGATCGAGCATTGTCGGGTAATAAACACTGTACTCGAACGGCGGCGGCAGCAGATCGAACGAAGGCACCGTGACTGTCAGCTTCAGTGTTGTTGCAGGCGCGTTGCCCGGCGTGATCGTCACCGTGGAGTGATAGGTGCCGGCGGCGGCGTTTTCCGGGATATGAACGGTGATCCAGAACTGGCGGAAATCGGCGATGTCGCCGGGCTGCAACTTCTCCGGATCGACGAATTCACGATTCACCTCGGTTATTGTGGAAAAGCCCTCGCGGTACTTCTCGAGAGACAGCACGGCGCCGGGCGCCGGTTGCACCTCCTTGAGGTCGAGAACCCATTGCGGGGTCCGGTTGACGACGGTCAGCAGGCCCGGATCATGGAGCAGCACCCATGGCATGACATGCTGCGCGTAGGCGACGGTGCAGGTGACGCGCTGTGCGATTCGCACATCAACGGCATCGGCGGGCAGCTCGCCGGCGACGCCTTTCAGCGGGCCAGGCTGCACCATCACCTGCTTCAATGGTTCGTCCGTCTCGACGAGGAACGACGCTGGCTCGTACTCGCCGCGGGCACACATGATCGACATCACCGTTTCTTCCCGGCATTCGACCGGCAGCGCTTCGCCTTCGAGAATCGAGTTGTCGTTGATGGCGGGGCGGATGACATAGGTCCGGTAGTCGGCGCTTGCGCGGGAAGATATGAGGACACAGGTGAGCGCGAACAACAGGTTTCGCAGATTGAACATTTCAGGTTTCCTCGGGAGCGTCGGCATTTTACCGGCTTGATTTATTTTCGAAAAAGCGATGCGGATACCACGGGGACAAATCGTTGGATTCTCCTGCCATCGCGGATGTTTTTTTGTCTTGAATATGCCGACCCTGCGAGACGCATGTTCACAATGCCCCCGGTACCAGGGCGTACGCCAACCTTGCGCAGTGAACAATTAAAGGTAGGCAATCGTCAGGTGATTTCAATGTTGATGATCTGTTTCATCCCGGGAAGATGATCTCATGGCATCGTCCGGCTGCGACGCGGTCCCAGGGGTTCCGTGCAGCGGGATCGACACCCGGTTCGAAACGGCAGTTGGACAAGCGCTGAAAAGTGCGTTTCCACACGCTGCGGTGAACTCCA
>CAJWLW010000015.1 GCA_913042885.1 uncultured Lentisphaeria bacterium
CTACTGGGATCAGCCGGACGATTGACAGAAGGACCCATGCAATGATGCCGAACAGTCGCGTGTTATTTGCCGTTGTCGCCGTCAGTGTCTGCTGGAGTGCACAAATCGCGTTTGCCCAGCAACTTCCGACGGCACCCCTGCGCTTCCACGAGGATTTCGAAAAGCAGGATCCATCCAGCTTCTTCTGGGCCAATAGTGAATACAAAGTCAACTTCAAGGGACTGACATCAGAAGAGGCACACGCCGGCACGAAGTCGCTGAAGATTGATATTACCCTGGGCAGTACGGGTGTCTTCTGGTTCATACCGGTCCGGGTTCCCGCGGAAGGGAAACTGGCATTCCACGGGCGCCTGATGCTCGGCCCGGAGTCTACCGGCAAAGCGCGTGCCGATATCGAGGCGTATGTCCAGACGGTCCCGCCGAATACCGGTCCGGTTTTCGGTTTCGGGGTTGAAAACGTGCATCGGGGCGGCAAGGCGTGGACGCTCGTCGAGGGCGATATCCACCCGCAGGCGGAGCGATCGGCGCAGAATTCGGTGAACCGCGCCATCTGGAACACGACGCGTGAAAACATCGGCATCTATCTCGAGGGCATGGTGGTTCGGTTGTTCGGCGAGAAAGGCGACCGGGTGGTACTCTACATGGACGACTTCATCGTCGAAGGCGACGTTCCCGATGCGGCCGAGTACGCCAGGGTGGTGGACCGCCGTTGGGAGCCGGTCCGCAAACAAGTGGAAGAGAAGCTCGACGAATGGGCCACGGCATTGGCCGAGATCGGCGACGCGCTGAACAAGGTCACGCCCGCGGCGGCTGACCGGGCGGGTTTCGAAACCGTATCTGCGAACTTGGCTGCAGCGCGGAAAACCCTCGCGGCTGTCCGGACACAGGGCTATATCCGCAAAGATGACCACGGGCCCATGGAGGACACCATCGCGACCCTCCGGTTTGCTGCCCGCAATCTGACGGCCGACCGCAACGATTTGCTCGAAGGACCCGGCGGACGGACACGCTGCTATGTCGTCGAGCCCACCAGCTCCACGATGATCCTGCCCGACACCGAACCGGTCCCCGGGGAATTGTCCACAGCCCTCACGGTCACGGCTGCCCGCGGCGAGTACGAGCCGGTCAGCTTCGTGTTGCGTCCCGAGAGCGACCTGGCCGACTTGCGCCTGAAAGCAACCGCCCTCACGCACCAGAACACACAAGCAACCATTCCGGTGGGCGCCGTCGACATCAAGGCGGTCAAATGCTGGTACCAGGCGGAAGGCGCCTGGGTCAACAAGAAACGGACCGGCCCGGGCCGGGTGCTGATACCGGAACTGTTGCTCAACGACGATGGGCTGGTCAAAGTCGACACGACCGAGAAACGCAATTATTTGAAGTTGCGTTTTGCCGACGGCGATCGGTACATCGGGGTCGAAGACATCGGGCGCGAGGGGGAGGACGTGCACCCCGCCGGCAACAAAGTGGCATGGCCGATCGCAAAACTCCCGATCCGCGATGCGGACACTTTGCAGCCCCTGGCGATCACCGCCGGCGCCAACAAACAGTTCTGGGTAACCATCCATGTCCCGTCAGACGTTCCGGCGGGCGTGTACGACGGCCGCATCGAGCTGCACACGGCGGACGGGACACTGGGTGCACTCACCCTGAGCCTGACGGTCCTGCCCTTCGACCTCAGCGCACCCGGGACTTTTTATGATCCTGCCGAGCCCTTTGCTGTGAATGCCTACTACAACGGTCGTCTCACACGCCGCCCGGAGCATCGGGCAGTAATCTGTTCCGACTTAAAGAACGAAGGGCAGCTGCGACAGGATCTGGTGAACTTTTATGCCCATGGAATTTTGCCGACGGTCAACCAGATGCCCGATGACACGGAGTTGTTGTCACGATACCTTGAGATTTTCAACGAGGCGGGGTTCGCTGGCAAGCCCGTATACTTCACTTCCGACGATGCCGGGTTCTCGACGGGCAGCCCGACCGGCGCAGCAGAGCTGGCCGCACTGAGTGAGAAAGTGAAAAAGGTCATGGCGGTCGCCCGGCAGCATGGTGTGCCGGAAGTGTACGTCTACGGTCTCGACGAGGCCACGGACGAGCGGCAAAAGGCTCAGCGGGCCGCCTGGCAGGTGGTCCACGAAGCCGGCGCCAAGGTCTGGGTGGCCGCGTCGGCCGGAACCTTTGAAAACATGGGAGACCTACTTGATGTCTGTAACCTGGGCAGCGGACGGTCCGGACCGGATCCAGCCGAGCCGGCCAAGTGGCACGCAGTGGGACACAAGATCTGGAATTACGGCAATCCGCAGGGTGGGGTGGAGGACCCGGAACTTTACAGGAGGAACTACGGACTTCTGCTCTGGCGGGTCAACTATGATGGCGGCGGTCCGTGGGCCTGGCAGTCGTCCGCAGCCGGGGGGATGTGGAACGATTTCAACGACGAGCGGCGTGCTGTCGCCGTGACCTATCCTGCGGCGGAACGGCCGATCGACACCATTGCCTGGGAGGGATTGCGTGAGGCGGTGGACGACGTGCGCTACGGCACGACCCTTAAACTGGCTATTGCGGCGGCGAAAGAGGCGGACGACGAGGGCAGGCGCAAGCTCGCCGTCGCTGCTGACCGTTTCCTGGCAGAGTTCGACGTCACCGGCGACCTGGATGCTATTCGCCGGCGCATCATCGAGTACATCCTGCAGCTGCGGGATCTCGAAGGCGCCGGGTGACGGACAGCGCGTGCGGCAAATGCCGCAATCCCGCGGGCTCGACTGCCAGCCGCGGGCTGGAGCGACCGGTGGAAGCGGTAAACCCACAAGATTGAGAGGCGAGGGACAACACAATGCAGCTCTTCTACAACTGGGATCCGACGGATTCGCCGCGGTACCACAAGCACCCCATCGACGCGGACTACTTCGACTGGCTGTTTGCCATGCTCGAGGGCACCGGCCTGACCTTCATGTTCCGTTGCAACACCGCCGGGCGTACGTACTATCCCAGCCGGTTGATGGCGCCATTCGACCACAGCTGTGTCGATCCCGGCAATGAACAGGCGGCGGTCTGGCATCGGGTGGCCGATATGCTCGACCGCTGCGATCCACTTGCCGAGGCTGTTCGCGCCGGGCGCCGGTATGGCGTGCCGGTGTGGGCCTGGTACAACTGGAACGAATTCCAGCACGTGCGGCCCGGCTGGCTGTATCAGATCGATCCCGTCTGGTATGAACGGCCGCGGAAGTACTGGTGCTCGCGCGACGGTTCCCGATTCTATCACGGAGTGCCGGCGTTCGGTGATGAAGACGTTCGCGCCAGGCTCCTGGGCCTGACCGAGGAGGCCCTCGACTACGGGGTGGACGGCCTCTATCTGTCGACGCGTTCCCACAGTTGGTTCCCTTGCTGGCAGACCCCGGGCTGGCAGGATCACCTCGAGCCGTTTGGCTTCAACGACTGTGTGGTTGAGGCGTACCGCAAGCGGCACGGGGTCGATATCCGCTACGACGACTACGACAACGACGAGTTTCTCAAAATCAAGGGTGAGCAGTTTTCGACGTTGCTTTCCCGCATCGGCAGTGCCGTGCACGAGCGCACAAAGCAGTTCATCATCGGCATCGTCCCGGACCGCCATACGCTCATGGACATCAAGTTCCCCAGCAAACATTACGTCGAATTGTACAAGGATTGGGAGCGCTGGATCGCCGACGACGCCATCGACGGCTTGTGTGCCGAACAGCAGTGTCCGCACCAGCAGAAACTCGAGCCGGCCGACATTTCGGCATTCAAGGATACCGTACCCGAAGGGTTTCCGTTGCACGCCTGGGCGGACGCGGCGTGGTATGAGAATCGCGGGGCCGGCCCCTTCAGCCTGGCCAACTGGAATCGCAATTCCCCTGACGAAGTCCAGCAGCAGATCGAGCTGGCACAGCAGGCCGGCGCCAGCGGGATCGTTTTGCATTCGCTCTACCATTACACCGCCTGCGATACCGACGGTGAATCGATTGGCGGCTATGGGGTACTGCCGCGAACCGAATACTTCGACGCCCTGCGGCAACGACAAGCAGCGGGCCGGGATCGATAATGCACTACAAGACGTGGAGAGATTATCACCCCGAGGTGGCGGGGAACGCCGCGCAGCCGGTGCGGCCGTGGCCCTGCGAAACGTACACGACGGAATTTACCGGCGTCCATCAGTGTTCGGTCGCCATGGGCCCCGACGGGGACCTGATCGTCGCCGGCGACACTGACGACGACAAGAACGGTGCGCTGTTTCACTCGGTCGACGAGGGCCGAACCTGGTCGATACTTTGTACCATCGCCGACCTCTCCCCGCCCGTTCCCGCGGGATTCAAGCTGATGATGCACAGTTACACCGGTTCGGGGTATGCCGCCGACGGCACACTGCTGGCGATCGAACGGTTCGCCTATAACGACGGGCGCCCCTACGAAGGCCACAGCGATCCGACATTTCATGACCGGGTGCAGATCTTGTGCTCTGCGGACCGCGGCAAGACCTGGGAAATTGCGCAGGAACTCGATCCGGTCCCTCACGATTGTCTCGGCGGCAACGAAGTAAGCATCCGGCGCTTATCGGATGGCCGGTTGATGCTGCCGGTGTGCGTCTACGATCAGTCCCGGCCGGGCAAGCCGCTGCCGCTCGACCGGTATACGCAGCGCGCCTTGCTGTATTTCTCCGAGGACAACGGCCGGACCTGGCCTCGGTTCGCCTCGCTGGGCGAACACACCGACGAAAGCTGGATCGCTGAGCACCCCTCCGGGCGCCTGGTCGCCGTGACCCGCTATCAACGCAAGAAACTGCCCGACGATCCGCCTGAGCTGGCGACGCCGTATTACTTCACCGACGGTCATCCTATTGACACCTGCGTCGAGTGCAAGGACGGTCCTGCGGCCGTCGGCGGGCACAGCGTCTACAAGCAATCAGCGGTTCTGCACAGCGACGACGGCGGCAGGAGCTGGAGCACCCCGCGTATCGTCACCGGCTGGATACAGCAGACCGGGTGTATTGTGGTGTTGTCGGACGGGACGGTTGTCCTGCCGTTCAGTCGTAAGGACGGCACGCACGGTCAGCGGTTCATCGTCAGCTATGACCGCGGTGAGAGCTGGAGCAAGGCGATCTGGGAACTGAATGACTGCGGCATGTACGCCAGCTCGGTGGTCATGCCGGACGACACGATCGTGACCGTCCACGACGGGTTGCGAGGCAAGGCCTCGGGCCGGCGCCTCAGCGCGCTGCGCTGGAAGGCGCCGCCAAAGGCGGCGGTCGAGAAACACGGATTCTTCACACCCGGGCTGGCTGAAACAGCATAAATCCTGGAGACGATCTCATGAGCCACCAGCCTATCCGTATCTGGCGCGTCCCGAAGCAGGTCTTCGGCCCGCGCGAACTTGAAACCGCCGCGGCGGCAATGACGCCGGAGATCCTTGGCCGCATCGCCGAGCGTGGCTTCACCGGTGTCTGGATGCTGGTGCGGCTGCGCGATGTCGTGCGTACCGATGTATTCCCGGAGCTCGGTGCGGACGCCGCCTCGCAGCAGGCGGTGTTAGCCGATTACAGCGCCCGCTGCCGAGCGGCCGGGCTCAAGCTTTATCTATACCTCAACGAGCCGCGCGCCTTCGCTGACGACGATCCGATCTGGGAGGCGCACCCGGAGTTGCGCGGGTTCTGGTGCGAGGCGTTCAATGACAACGCCATCTATGGCTGGCCGAAAAGCCGTGCCATGTGTACCAGCGTTCCCGTGACCCGTCGTTGGCTCGAAACGGCCTGCGCGGGGCTGTTTCGTTGCCTGCCCGACCTCGGCGGCATCGTCTGTATCACTGCCAGTGAGCACCTGACGCACTGCTACTCCCGCTTCGACGTCACCGGGTGCGGCCTTGGCGAACACTTTGGCCAGCGCCCCGGCGATGTTTTGAATTGTCCGCGCTGCCGCGACCGCGAGCCGACGGACGTGTTGCGGGAGGTGCTCGAAGCCATCGAGCGGGGCGTCCACGGCACCGCGCCGGAAGCCGATGTCATCGCCTGGACCTGGAGCTGGGACCTGATGGCGCCGGCCCCGCAGGCGGAGCTCATCGCTTCGTTGCCGCCCGGGATCATCGTCATGCCTGACAACGAGCGCGGCGGCGAACTCGAGTGGCAGGGGCAGCGGCTGGCAGTGGACGAATACAGTCTCAACTATATCGGCCCGTCGCCGCGTGCCCGCGGGCAGATCGAGGCGGCCCGGCGCAGCGGCAAGCGGGCCATGGCGCGGTTTCAGGTCAACCACACCATCGAATGCGCCACTGCTCCGAACTGGCCGTTGATCGCCAATCTCTACCGCAAGCTGGCGGCGCTCGGCGAGCTCGGGGTCACCGATGTCATGGCGTCATGGAATTTCGGCAGCAACCCCGACACGCTCAACTGTTTCGCCTTCGATCAATTTTGGCGGCTCGACGCCACCGATGAGGACGACTTTCTGCGGTCCGTTGCCGAGGACTACTTTGGCCTTCCGGACGGCAGCGCTGTCGCCAAGGCATGGCAGGCGTTCGGCGAGGCGGTCCGGTCTTACGCCTTCGGTTTCGGCATGCTGTACTTCAGCCCGTTCAACCGTGGCTGCGCCTATCCGCTGCCGGACTACGAGCCGCGGCAGCAGTCGATGATCGCCTGGCACATGGACTTCCGCGAGCCGCTGGGCGACATGCTCGAGCAATGCGTCGCTTTCTGCGGGCTGGCCGCGGTCATCGACCGGCTGGGCACGATGCACGAACGCTGGACGGAAGCGGTGAGGCAGTATGAGCGGGCACTGGCACCGGCTGCCCAGACACCCCGCGGCGAGCAGGAGCGTAATGTCGCCTGCTACTTCGGCCATCTTGTGCACAGTGCCTGGGTCTTGTTCTCGTGGCTGGCCTGGCGCCATCATCCCGACACTGTGGCGGGGCTTGACACCGCGGTCATGTGTGCCCGGCTCGAAGCCGAACAAACCAATCTGGCCGAGGTCGCGGCGCTGCTCGAGCGTGACCCGCGCCTCGGCTTCTACGAAGAGGCACAGCGCTATTACGTGACCCCGGACAGTGTCCGTGCCAAACGCCAGGCCGACGCGGCCATACTGACCCGGCTTCGCTGAAATTGCCCCGCGAATTTGACGTGACTACGGACTTGGACGACATTGGGGCAAATGATCACGAAGTGATTCGCAGCCACCGCATTTTTCCCGATTGTTCAACCACCCGGTAACCCGACAGTGCGAGACTTTGAATGATGACAGATTCCCACAAGAAGTTGGCAATCAATGGCGGTGAGAAAATCCGCAACCGGCCGTTTCCGCCGTGGCCGGACTTCACGGACGAGGAGATCCACGCCGTCGAAGACGTCCTGCGCCAGGGCCGGGTGAATTACTGGACCGGCAGTTGCGGGATGGACTTCCAGGAGCGGTTCGCGGCATTCTGCGGTGTGCAGCACGGCATTGCCGTGATGAACGGGACGGCGGCGTTGCACGTGGCATTGGCGGCCGCCGACGTGGGACCGGGCGACGAGGTCATCGTGCCGTGCCGCACCTTCATCGCCACTTCGTTTGCGGTGTTGCACCAGCAGGCCATCCCCGTGTTCGCCGATATCGATCTGCAGACACAGAACATCAGCGTCGAATCGATCCGCGAAAACCTGAACGAGCGCACACGTGCGATTATCCCGGTTCATCTGGCCGGGTACCCGGCGGATATGGATGCGATCATGACCTTGGCGGCGGAGCACAACCTGGTGGTCATCGAGGACGCCGCCCAGGCACATGGCGCCGAGTACAAGGGACGCCGTGCCGGTGCCCTCGGGCACATCGCTGCATTCAGCTTCTGCAACGACAAGATTTTCACTACGGGCGGCGAAGGCGGCATGGTGGTGACCGACGATGATCGGATGGCGGAGACAGCGCGCAGTGTCAAGGACCATGGCTACAATGAAATCGAACGCCGCAACCTGCTCGAGCTGGAAGCGTTGTATACCTATGTCCATCACCGTATCGGCTACAATTACCGCATGACCGAAATGCAGGCGGCAATCGGCCTGAAGGCGCTGGAACGGATTGACTGGAATCTGCAACGCCGCCGCGAGAACGGCCATTACCTGACCGAGCGCCTGCAAGCCTACGATGCCCTGGTGCCGCCCTATGAGGCCGACGACGTGAAACACGCTTTCTACAAATACTACGTGCGCCTTCGTCCGGAAAAGCTGACCGTGGACCGTGATACGTTGGTCACGGCGATGCGGGCTGAGGGCGTGCCGGTCGGGCTGGGCACGGCCGGGGAGAATTACCGCGAAGAAGTCTATCAGAAACGTATTGGCTATGGCAAGACGAGCTATCCGTTCGAATCGTCGTTTCGGCCTGAGCCCGCCGACTACTCAACCGTATCTCTGCCGAATGCCCGCAAACTGGCAGAGGAGGTCTTTGTTTTGCAGGTCCACCCGACAATTGAACGGGCGGATCTGGATGATGTTGTCTCGGCGATCGCCAAGGTCATGGATGCCTATAGCAGGTAGTGTCCCGTGCGGACACTGGAGGTGCGTTCGATCATGTTACAGGCGGGCTTCGCCAAGTGTGCCATTACACCGCCGCCCGGCCTCCGCATGGGGGGATACCGGCGGCGGCGTGAACCGGCCAGCGGTGTCCATGATCCGTTGACGGCAAACTGCCTGGTGGTGAGCGATGGACAGCAGCGCGTGGCGTTTGTGGTCCTCGATCTGATCAGCCTTTTTGCGGACACGGTGGCGGCGATCAAGACTGCGGTGGCCGAGGCCACGGGCATGGATGCGGCGCAGTGTCTGGTAACCTGCACCCACACGCATTCCGGTCCCGACACCATTTTTCTCTCGGGCGGCGGCGAGGCCGTCACTGCCTGGTGCCGGGGACTGCCCCGCACCGTCGCTGCCCTGGTGCAGCAGGCGATCGCGGTGCAGCGGCCAGTCCAGGTATCCGTTTCCCGGTGTGCAATCGACGACGTCGCCTGGAACCGGCGTCTGCTCATGCGGGACGGAACGGTCCGGTTGAACCTCGAAGCGGTAAATCCGGCAGAGATAAAGGCACGAGGACCGGTGGACCCGACAGCGACGATCGTTGTCTTTGAAGACGGCGAGACTGTCGTCGGCATGCTGGTGAATTTTACCTTGCATCCCGCCGTTCTGGGTGAAGAGAATCTGATGTATTCGCGGGACTTCCCCGGGGTGGCTGTCGATGCTATTCGCAACCGGCATCCGGACCAGCCACAGGTGTTGTTCCTCAACGGTGCATTTGGCGACATCAATCACGTGAAGACCCCCGGGGAATGGATCGCAACCTTTGCCGAGGCGGAGCGGATCGGAAACAGGATCGCGGAGGCGGTAGTGCCCGCGATCGGCCGCCGGTGCCGGGTTGCTGCCGAGCCGCTCAGCGTCACCAGGAAGATGGTTGCGCTCGAGAGGAGGCCGGCGCCGTTTGCCGACATCGAAGCGGCAAACCGTGAGATCGAGCGGTTGACCGATGCGCTGCGGGAGGCACCGGCGCCGGAAGCTGCCGCACTGCGCTATGAATTGTCATTTGCCGAAGAAACCCGTGATGTGATGATGGCAAACGACGCGTGCGTGGCGGAGATTCAGGTGATCAGGATGGGCGGGATCGAAGTGATTGGCGTCCCCGGTGAGTTGTTCGTCGAGGACGGCCTGGACTTGAAGCGGGCAGACCCGCAGCGGCATTCACTGATCGCCGGAAACGCCAACGGCTATATTGGGTACCTGCCGCTGGCCCGATCATTCGCCGAGGGTGCGTACGAGACACGATTTGGCCGGACCAGCTGTCTGGTGCCGGAAGCCGGCAGCATCGTTGTCGATGAAATCAACAGACTGAGGGGACTGAAATGACCATTCGGTGGGGCGTAATTGGAGCGACGGGGTTCGCCGGGAAACGGCCGCTGCCAGGCCTGGCGAAGGCAGGGAACTGCCAACTTCATGCGGTCTTAAATCACAACACCGATGCCGGTGAGGTGGCCCGGGAATTTGCTGCAGCCGTCGTCTACGACGAGCAGGAAGCGCTGCTGGCAGACCCGGACGTCGACGCGGTTTACATCTGTACGCCGGTCTTTCTGCACGCCGCGCATACCGTCGCTGCTGCCGACGCCGGGAAACATGTCCTGGTGGAAAAACCGATGGCCTTGACGATTGACGAATGCCGGCAGATGACCGATGCGTGCAAGGGCAATGATGTCAAGCTGCAGATTGGATTTATGCGGCGGTTTCATCCGTATCACCGGAAGATCAAGGAAATGGTCGACGCCGGCGTGCTCGGCCGGATCGTCCGGGCCCGGGTTCAGACGCACCTGTGGTATCCCGGGACGCCGGACGCCTGGCGGCTGAAGCAGGAGACCGGCGGCGGCGGTGCGTTCATGGATGTGGGGTCGCATTGTCTGGACCTGCTCGAGTTCTTTCTGGGCGAGGTGCAGTCGGTGACCGGTCTCACCGGCAACGTCGTCTTCGACTATGCGGTCGAAGATACCGCGGTTGTGCTGTTACGTTTTGCAGCCGGTGCCATAGGAGTGATCGAGGCCTCTTTTGCCGTCCCGTTCACTGACAATGCGATTGAAATTCACGGGACCGAGGGAACGCTGCGGGCACGGCGAACTGCCGGCCCGTTTACAGATCCGGAACTCGTACTGACAAACACCGACGGGACAACGCCGATTGCAGTCGACAACGACAAGGACCAGTATCAGGGGCAGTTCGAGTCTTTCGCCGAGGCAATCATTGAGGACCGCCAGCCTGCGGTTGACGGTGCGGCCGGCATGCGAAACCTGGCACGCATCCTCGAGATCTACCAGGTTGCTGACCGTTGCGATGCGCACGGCTGACGGGAGACGATGAGATCGCAAGCGGACAACTACCGGGCCATCAGTTGGTGGCTGAAATGGGAAGACATCAACTGGCCGGACCAGGACGTCGCCGACCGGATCCTCCGGCGGGCCGACGCCGCGGCCGACGCCGGCGTTAACCTGGCGATAATCTTCGGCACCCATTTTCGCTGGGACTTCCTGCCGTTGTGGTCGCGGCTGCACGAGCTGTTTGCCTTTACTGCCGACGCCCTTCACCAGCGCCGGATCAAGCTCTTCGACCATCATTCTGCGGTGCTGACGCATCGACCGAGAAACCCCGATGACGCAAGGCGCCTCGACGAGCACATGCGGCATCATGTGCTTTCGTATCCATCCCTCGAGGCCGCTGCCGAAATGTGCTTTGAAGGCCAGCGGCTGAACGACTGGCGGATGATCGATATCGAGACCGGCGAGCCAACGTACAACGAACGCTGGTGCTGCGAGCAATTCTGCATGAACAACCCCGATTTCCGTCGCGCGTATCAGGCCTATGTCCGCCGGCTTATCGATGAAACCGGGATCGACGGCCTGATGAGCGACGATGCGATCTACAACATGCGATGGCTGGCGTGCGGCTGCCGGTGGTGCCGGGATCGATTCCGCCGCGACTATGGCCACGAGCTGCCGCCGACTACCGACATGGGTTTCTGGGGCAACCGGGACTCGGAGGCGTTCAAGGACTGGATCGAGATGCGGTTCCGCAGTGCCGCGGATTTTCTCGGCTGCGTCAGGGAAGCAACTACTCCCGACTTTCCCCTGAGCAGTTGCTGCTCCGGCAGCGTTTCACAAAAGCGGATCGGGACGGCAATGACCGCCCAGGAGTTCATCAAGAGCTGTAATGTGATTATGCTGGAGATGTGCTGGCGTGTACCCGAAGCCGATGGCACCTGGAACCGGCGTGTCTCCCAGCTGGGGCTGCACCTGTCCATTACCCGCGATGCCGGGGCGAAATGCATCGGGCTGGGCTACGGTTTTTTCAAGGATCCGGCGTTTTTTGTCTGGGCGGTCAACAAGTTCCTGGGGTCGGATTGCTGGTTCAGCACGATCAAGGACCACCTGGGCCTGCCGGTCTCGCAACAGCAGGAACTGCCGGACGAACCCGAGCTGATCAAGGAAGCATATTGCTGGGAGCGCGATCATGCATCCCTTTTCGGCGGTGAGCCGGTGGCGAATACGGCGGTGTTTTTTTCCCGATCGACCCGTGACTTCTATGGTCAGGCATCGGAGAAGGACTACACCGACGACTACTCAATCACCTGCCACGAGTTGATTCGCGGCGGCATTGACTTCGAAGTGGTCACGTCGATGCCGGAGCCGGGCCGCCGGCCGCTGCTGGTGTTGAGCAGCGTCATCTGCCTGAGTGAGGAGGAGCGCCGCCGGCTCGATGCCTTTTTGGAGGCGGGCGGCATCGTGATTGCCACTGGCCCGGTGGGACTGCGAGACGAGCGGGCGCGGCCGTCCGCCGACCCGTGGCTCGGCGGTTATGATATTGACGCGGCCATGGCGGAGCCCGAGCGGGCGCCTGGATTTCCGCCGTTTACGCAAGCTGAACCGGCGGCGCCGCCGAACTGCACCGGCCGCTACCGCGGTCAGTTGGTCGCCGGCGACGAATGGGTCCGGGTCGTAACCGGCAAAGGGGTGTTGCTGTGGTCTCCCGGGCGCGTTCAGACCGACGCGGCAGCCCTTGCCCTGCCGGCAACGGTTGCGGAGTGCCTGCCACCGGAGGACGTACAAATAGAGCGCCGGCCCGACGGCTGGTTCCTGTGCCGGTTTCGGCAAGGCGACCGTCTGCTGATCCATGGCATTCCGGGCCAGGTCAAGCCGGCATTGCATCCGACGTTGAAGATGCAGGGCAGCAATGTAAGGGTCGTCGAACGCATCGACTTCGACGAGCCGTCACCACCGGAACTGTCGCTTCGCCTGGCCGCGGACTGCGCTTCGGCGGTACTGCACAGTCCCGACCTCGCGGCCCCGAGGGCATGCACCCAATACAGCGACGGTGCGTTGTCCGTAGACCTTGGCGGTGTAAGGCGTTACTTTGTGTTGGAGTTGAGCACTTGAGGAACACTGAGAACGGGGCCATGGCCGAACGAGTTGAACCGTTGAAAATGCTGCGGGTGGCCGCAGTGGCCATGTGCAGTGAATTCGGTGAGCCCGGCGGACCTCCGGCGATTTTCCGGCGGTGCAAGCAGTTCGAGTAAGCCAGGAGCATAGGCCATGATTATTGATGTACATACGCACCTGTCCACCCGGCAGCAGTGGGGACGGATATTCCTGGAAGTTGTCGAATCCGGGCGCGCCGGACACGGTACACTGGATCTGAATGTAACGCCGGAGCGGCATTGGGCGGCAATGGAGGAAGCATCGCGGGCTGTCGTGTTCGGCATCAACTCAATCGCATTAGGGATGAACACGCCGAACGACGATATCGCCGCCTATGCCAACGCGCATCCGGAGAAGATCATTGGGTTCATGTCTGTCGATCCGAACGATCCGGACGCACTGGATGAGATCGATCGATGTGTGCAAGACCTGGGATTGAAGGGTATCAAGATGAGCCCGGTCTATCAGCATTATCATCCCTGTGCCGAGCATGCCCGGCGTGTCCACGCACGCGCCGAGGAGCTGGGGCTGCCGATCCTCACGCACGCGGCCTTCCACGTCATCCCGGACACGCCGATGGAGTGGGCGAACCCGCTGCTGTACGATCCGGTTGCACGTGAGTTTCCGGACCTGAAGATCATCCTGGCTCATGTCGGCCTGCCCTGGTCCACCGATGCGATGGTGATGATCCGCAAGCATCCGAACGTGTATGCCGACATCTCCGGCGGTGTGCCGCTGAGGCCGTGGTGGGGCTACCAGGCCCTGGCCGCATGTCACGAAAACAGCGTGATGCACAAGCTCCTGTTCGGCAGTGATTTTCCAATCTGCACGATCCCACAGACGATTGCGGCGCTGCGTGACGTCAATCGCTTTGCCCACGGCACGGGCATGCCGCAAGTCCCCGAGGACGAGATTGAAGCGCTCATCCACCGTGACGCATTGCCGTTACTGGGATTGGCCTAACAAGCAAACAGAACGCCAGCATGCGTATCCTCTATCTCGACCTGGACAGTATGCGGCCCGATCACCTGGGCTGCTACGGTTATGCGCGGAATACCTCGCCCAATATCGACGCCATCGCCGCGACCGGGGTCCGGTTCACAGACTGCTATTGTTCGGATGCACCGTGTCTGCCCTCGCGAACCGCGCTGTTCAGCGGGCGTTTCGGTATTCATACCGGTGTTGTCGGTCATGGCGGCACCGCGGCCGATCTGCCACCGGAGGGAGAATCCAGAGGGTTCAAAAGCAATCACGGCCGGTCCTCGTGGATGAAGATACTGGCGGATTGCTGCGGGATGCACACCGTGACGATCAGCTCGTTCGCCGAGCGACACTCGGCCTGGCATTTCCATGCCGGGTTCAATGAAGTCCACAACAGCGGCAAAACGGGCAGGGAGCGCGCCGACGAGGTGACGCCGATCGCCATTGACTGGCTTCGCCGGCAGGCAAAAAATGATCACTGGTTTCTGCACGTGAATTTCTGGGACGCGCACATGCCATACCGAACCCCGGAAGCTTACGGCAACCCCTTCAGCGGTGACAATCCGCCGACGTGGCTGACTGGCGAAGCACTCACTGCACAGCGGCAAAGTTACGGTCCGTGCAGCGCCCGGGAGCCCTGGGGATGGAACCTGGAAAAAGCGGACGCGCAGCCACATTTGCCCGGTGAAATCGCCACCTTGGCGGACTATCGTGCGTGGATTGACGGCTACGACACAGCGGTACGCTATATGGACGATCATATCGGCAGGCTCCTCGAGGTACTCGAGGCCGAGGGCGTGCTTGATGACACCGCGATCATTGTCAGCAGCGACCACGGCGAGAACCTGGGCGAGTTGAATGTCTATGGAAACCACCAGACGGCGGATCTGTGCACCTGCCGCATTCCGCTGATCATTCGCTGGCCGGGCTTGAGCCCCGGTGTCGACGACGCGTTGCACTATCATGTGGATTTGCCGCCGACCGTTGTTGACTTGCTGGACGGTCCTGTCCCGGCGACCTGGGACGGGGAGAATTTCGCGGCGACGTTGCGCGACCGGCGCTCGGCCGGCCGTGATTTCCTGGTCCTCAGCCAGTGTGCCTGGTGTTGTCAACGGGCCGTCAGGTTCGAGGGGTGGCTGATGATCAAAACGTATCATGACGCTTACATGAACGTGCCGCCGACGATGCTGTTCGATGTCGAGGCCGATCCGCATGAGACTCGTGATTTGGCAGCGGACAAACCGGATATCGTGGCTCGCGGCGAGAGCTTGCTGGAGCGCTGGCACACGGAAATGATGACCGCCGCCGAGGTCCACACCGATCCGCTGCAGACTGTTTTGGCGGAGGGCGGCCCGTATCACACGAAAGGCAAACTCGAGGAATACTGTCGGCGCCTGGAGACGACTGACCGCCATTGGGCCGCTGACAAACTGAGGGAACAGTATAATCGCGGAGCATAACAGACCGAACATCATCCTGCTGATGGCGGATCAGATGCGCTTTGACGCAACCGGGGCTGCGGGCTCCGACTGGGCGCGAACACCGAACCTGGACCGGCTGGCTGCCGAGGGGTGTTTCTTCGAAAACGCCTTCTGCACCAACCCGGTGTGCACGCCGGCGCGGCACAATATCCTCACCGGGCTGCCGCCCCGGTTTCATGGCTACTGGCGCAACTCGCCGCAGCCTTGGGACAAGGACCTGCCGGTCATGCCTCGACTCCTGTCGCGCGCCGGCTATGTCACCCAGGCGATCGGCCACATGGGCTTCCACCCGCAGCGGCACGATCACGGCTTCGGCGGGATGCTGCTCGCCGAGCACGCCGCCAACAATCGGGACGACAACGACTATGCGCTCTACCTCAAGGACGTCGGCTTCGGTCATGTCCGGAATATCTTCGGGGTGGCGAACCTGATCCGGTTTCAGCCGCAACGTTCATTGATCCCGGAGGAACATCATCTCACGACGTGGATTGCCGACCGGTCCATCGAATTTCTCCGCGACAATCGCGACCGGCCGTTTTTTCTCTGGGCCAGTTGGTTTGCGCCGCATGCGCCGTTTCAGGTGCCGGACAGTTTCTCACAGGTTCTCGCCGCTGCCCCGATCCCCGATCCGGTACGACGTCTCAGCCCGCTTCCGCCGAAGGCGCAGGCGTACTCGCAACACGAGGAGGTGATTGGCGCCGAACAATTGCGGCGGTCACGCGAGCTGTACCACAGCGCCGTGTCCCTGATTGACAAGAACATCGGTCGCCTGCTCGACGAGCTTGAGGCATTGGCGTTGGCTGATGACACGCTGGTGCTTTTCACATCCGACCACGGCGACAACCTTGGTGACCTCGGGTGCTTCAATAAATCATTGCCGTATCGCTCATGCTGCCGGATCCCGATGATACTCCGCGTGCCGGGCCGCGTTGCGGCCCGGTCCCGGCACGATGATTTCGTTGATCTGAACGACATCCTGCCCACGTTCCTCGACGCCGCCGGTCTGGCGTATCCGGGTGAGGCGGAGCTGCCCGGGGAATCGTTGCTGGCGCATGCCCCGGACAAAGACCGCTCGGTTCAGTACCTCGAAAACGACTTCGGCCAGCAGCGCTGGATCAGCCTCCAGGACCACCGCTACCAGTATGTGTATTGGTACGGCGGTGGAATCGAGGAACTCTATGATCTGCAGCAGGACCCCGGGCAGCAGATCGATCTGATGCTTGCACCACTGACGCCGGCAGCAACAGCGGCGCGGGACCAATTGCGAGCCCGGCTGACCGGGTACGAGAGCCGTTGGGGGATGCCCGACGGCGTGCAAAACGGCGATCTCACCGTTTTGCCGGAGGCCCGATGGACGGCGGCGCGCCACAACCATTTTGAATGCTGGCCGGAGAATTTGCCGGACGACGATGAACGTGCCGCGGTAAGCCCGAACGAATACGAAATCCTGCGAGCGGTGCGTGACGAGCCGCTGACGGACCTGGCTCGGCTCGATCTGGATGCGTGGGTCAAGGCGGGCGGCTCGCAGGCGTTCGCCCACCGGTTGCGGACAGAGTCCGCGGCCGACCTGCTTACGGAGTACGAGAGACTCTCCCAGGCATAGCACGGAGGCTGATCCAAATAGACCGATGTGTTTATTCACCCCAACTGTTCTATGACTTGGGGATCGCCTTGATTGTCCGAAAATGACCTGTGCGCGAGTCGAAGCCGGCTGCAATGTTACTTGCATCATGAACTTAAAACCGACAGTCAATTCCAAGCTGGCAGGTCTTTGAGTCCACGATGGTTGGGTCCACCGATGATCGACCCAATCTGGTTTGGCTGGCGGGACGCTGTATAGTACAGCATGCTGAGCATCTAGGCATAGGTTTCGCTGTAGATCAACGGGGTTGGCCGCTTTGGGATGGGATGGTGGTAAGGGATGGTAGGAAACGGATGATGATCACTCGTCAAGAATCCAAGGCGCGAGTTTCGAATTTTCAGTTTTCCATGCGCTCCACTCATTCCTGGCGACGAGCGTCGGGCAGTCGGGCCTACGGCCCGGCGCACGGTTCACGGTTCACCCTGATCGAACTTCTCGTGGTCATTGCCATCATCGCTATCCTGGCGTCAATGCTGCTGCCGGCATTGAATCAGGCCAAGGAAATAGGCAAGCGGGGAGTCTGCATGAACAATCTCAAACAGATTGCCCTTGCCAATACGAATTACGTCGATGATTATGATGAATGGTTCGTTGCAAGTTGGGCATGGCAACTGCACGAGGAGAGCGGGCCTTTCAGCCTTACGACCGGCAACGGGTGGCCCTGGTATTTTGTCAGGCACGGCTATTTACCGGACTGGTCGAGAAGCAGCGCGTTTTCGTATCCTGAAGACGATATTGACCCCCCCGGCATGGTGTACAAGTGTCCGTCGGAATACTCGAGCGGGGAATCCGACGATTTTAGCCCCGGTGGAGGCGCATCGTTCCGGCTCAGCCATTATTCACTGAATATGGCGCTGTCGTCCGGCTGGGTCGAGGGCTTCTGGGTGCGGCAGGGCAGGGTGATTACGCCTACTTCCTGTTATATGTTCGGGGATGCCTACGGCGGCTTCATGGTTAGTCTCAGGTGGGGCCTCACGCCTGATCTGCAGCGGCATGGCACCGGCTGGAATGTCGCTTTCGTCGACAACCATGTCGAGTTTCTCAAGGATGCGGAGATCGATGGTACCAGTACCACTTGGCGGGCGTACACCGGGCAAACGTCTTATCCGAAGTCCATACCCTTGCCCGCTGGTTGGCCGAATAATTAGACGCTCAGTGCCTGGGCGATCTGAGGGTTATACAAAAGGGCGAAGTTCGAATGAAACAGTACACACCCTTCGCTCTGATCCTCGTGTTCCGCTGCCGCCGCGGTCCGGCATAGGGTGGCGGGACCAAACCCGCCCATACCTTTTTCAGGAAGACTTTGAACAGGCGGATCCGAGCAAGCCGTTTCATTCCGTCGCCTGCACGGTCAACTTCGGTTTAGCGGTTAGATTCGTCCCGTTGGTCAACAAAAAAGGGAAGGAACGCGCGTTCCTTCCCTCGAAGCTGTATGAATTGAGCCGAGCTCGACTCAATCACAGCGGGCCGGCTTTCCTTGCGGTTGTCCGCAGAAGAGCTCAATCAAATCTGGTCTAGAATGTGGGCCAGGCAATCAGCGCCGCCGGTCGTATCCGGGCAGACCGTGGTGTTGGCCAGAACCGCTTGTGCCAAGGCGGTTGCTGAAGCAATGAACTCTGGAGTCGAGGTTGGGGCCGCGATACCCAGCACCGCGCAGATGGTAGCCAAAACTTCCGTGGAGATGTCAGCGCAGTTAACACAGGCCGACCCGGCGTTTTGGCATGCCGTCAAGTCGTTCTGGAGGCCGTCTATCACTTCGCAGCAATTCAGCGTCCTGCCTATCTTGACGTTCTTGACTTGGCGACTGCCCATGCCGTACACGGCGTGAGCGGCACGCAGGTACAGGGTGTTCGTACCGTCGACCAGCTTTGCGCTCGATATCGTTATCTCATACTGCTCCCAGCTCCCTCCGAGGGCGGTGCCATGCAGCCAGAAACAACTTTGTTCACCTGCACCTGTGGGATAGAGAGAACTGGGACTGCCCTGGTAGCAAGTTTTCCTGTCCGGATCTTTCTCGACAATTCCCCAGCTCCAGTTGTGCGAAGTAAAGTTGTCGATCCAGTTGCCGAGGTCGTAGAAGTCGAAACTCAAGGTAAGATCCTGATTGGTTGAGGCATCGTACTCGAAGGACGGCCAGTCCCAGTAGACCCCCTCCCCGGACGAGTGATCAGTCATGGCCTGGGCCGGACCGGCTTCGGAATTCCCAACGCCACCTGGAGCATCCAGCGCCAGCTCCTCATAGTACAATGGCCCGTCAGACACCTTGACGTTCCTGACTTGGCGACTGCCCATGCCGTACACGGCGTGAGCGGCACGCAGGTACAGGGTGTTCGTACCGTCGACCAGCTTTGCGCTCGATATCGTTATCTCATACTGCTCCCAGCTCCCTCCGAGGGCGGTGCCATGCAGCCAGAAACAACTTTGTTCACCTGCACCTGTGGGATAGAGAGAACTGGGACTGCCCTGGTAGCAAGTTTTCCTGTCCGGATCTTTCTCGACAATTCCCCAGCTCCAGTTGTGCGAAGTAAAGTTGTCGATCCAGTTGCCGAGGTCGTAGAAGTCGAAACTCAAGGTAAGATCCTGATTGGTTGAGGCATCGTACTCGAAGGACGGCCAGTCCCAGTAGACCCCCTCCCCGGACGAGTGATCAGTCATGGCCTGGGCCGGACCGGCTTCGGAACTCCCAACGCCACCTGGAGCATCCAGGAGAACAGTGCTATAGGAGCACGGTTCGTCACATGGACCCGCGACGGCATGCTGAGATACGCAAAAGCCGATAAGAACCGCAGCCGACATCAGTACAAACAAATTTTTCGTTTTCATCTCGAACTCCTCTTTTCTGTTCACAGTTACAATTGCCTTCCCGAGACAGCGATCATGGCTACCGGCAACAAGTTTCTTCCCGAAAGGTTTTTGGACAAGTTTTTCCACTCTTGCACCTTTCGTTCTCGCTTGGTTTCGCCACTCTCATATTGACTTATTAGGTATAGGGAATTTGCCGACAAATTTAAAGCGTTTTTTTGAGAAAAATCGAATCCTCTTTCCGAAGGTCATGGGTAAAACGCCGTAAACCCATACCTGGCATGGGTTTAGATGTTTCCGAGCATTGTTTGGGGGGGCGGAGTCCGCTGTTGTGCTGGCGAACGGGATCAAAACGGCCGCCCAAGGCGAAAAAAACAGAAATAGGATATCCACTTGGCTCTCGTATCAATCCATCTGTCAGCGACGAGAAATATGGAACGGGCAAACCGCGTGCGAAGCTATACGCCGCCCGAGGAGACCGGTCCACTGGCTTGAATCGGACTATTCGTCATGCAGGTGTGCCCGGGATTGCCGGAGCGGTGGGGGAATTTGGCGGTGGGCAATTTTTTTCCCGGACTTGTCTAAATTATCTTACCCTGTCCCCATAAATCGCCGCCGGTGGTCAGGCTTCAATCACCGGCGGATTGATGTAGTGGTGATACTGTCCGGCGACGTCTGCGGACCTGGTGTCACCGGCGTGAACCAGGACGCGGTAACGAAACTTCAACACCTCGTCTTTCTGAAGCGTGTGACTGCCGTCGAAATCAGGGTCAGGGTCCGGCGTCGCGCTGTGAAAATACGACAGGCCGAACGGATTGGCGGTCATCAGGCCGTAGTTCCGCACGTGCCAGTAGGTCGGATAGCAGTAGTTGCCGGGGTGATCCATCACCGCGATCCCGGCAATTGTGTTGTTCACCGGGCCATGGTAATCGCACCAGGGCGCGCGTTTACCCCAGCCTTCATCCTCGTTGATCGCCCCGTAGGCATTTTCAAACGTGCCGGCATCAGTTGCGTCCATGGAAGTGGCCACGCGCACCGAACAGATCCCGCCCTCCTTTGTGTCACCGAAACGCACCGGTCCCTCAGAGGCGACGAATTCAACGACCATGTCAAGGGCGCGGCAGGACGCCGGCTGGTTGTAGAATCGGTACTCGCGTATTTCTTCCATCAGCTTGGTACCGTCTGCCGTGACCCAGTCGTTCAGTGTTCGCAACCGGCCAAACACGCTGCCGCTCTCGATCACCTCGATTCCCCGGTGTACGGTGCGGGCGTAGTCACCTTCCTCGATCCAGTTGTCGGCGCCGTTCACATCGCCCCAGGCCGCCCAGCAGCCGCGATGGTGAACATGGTCCTGTTTTTCTCCTGGAACATCTTCCATGGGATAATGCCGAGTCACTGAGCCGCTCGGCCCGATTAAGGGATGAAGATAGGGGCGCGCGAATTCGGACCCGAAAAAATAGGTCGTGAAAGCATCATTGCCGACAGCGACATTGACGCTTTCATCTTCGTGGGTGAGACCCACGATACCGGCGTCCGGCGGCGAGCCGTTGGACACTGCGTAGGATTGCGTTTCGCCCTGTGCAATCGATGGGATGATCCAGTGAATTCGAACATCGCCGCCGGTCCGCTCGACCTGGCCGGGCAGGACGGTGCCGGCATTGTCCGTAAGTACTACCGGTTCATCCGGCAAGCTGTCGACGGCGACGTTGGCGCTGACCGGGCAGTTTTGATAACTGCGGGTCTCGGCGGAAACGTTGAAGGTCAAGTTGGACATATTCAGCCTCGCTGGACAGGAACTAACAAAGCGGCAGCGTCACCGGTTCGCCACGCTTTGCGGATTCATAGATCGAAAGCACGATCTCGATTGATTTGCGGCCCTCTTCGCCGGTGACTGCGGGCGTCTTGTTTTCCAGGACAACCCCGATCATGTCTTCCACAATATTGGCCGGCCCGTCGCAGGAAAAGGCAAAATCGTCGGCGTCCCGAGCGTCGGCTTCGTCGTTGAACGACAATTTGTGCTGCCAGTAATCGATCTCGTGATCGACAGCGACGGCACCGCCGCGATCACCATGGATTTCAACAGTTGCCGGTCGACTCTCGGGAAAAGTCGTGGTCGAGAGGATGGTGCCGAATGCGCCGTTTCGGAATCGGACAAGCGACGTCGTCAGGTCTTCGGTTTCGATCTCATGTGCGAAAATCCCAGTCTGCGAGGTGACACTCTCGACGTCGCCCAGGAACCACTGCAACACATCGATCCAATGCACGCACTGGTTCATCAGTGATCCGCCGCCATCCATCTCCCAGGTGCCGCGCCAGCTGTTTTCAAAATATGATTGCGCGCGATACCACTTCAGCCGCACCTCACCCAGGATTATTTTCCCGAATATCCCCTGATCGACAGCCGCCTTGATCTTCTGGTTGCCCGCGGCATAACGACTTTCAAAATCGACCGCCAGCACGACGTTGGCGTCAGCGCAGGCGCTGATCAGCTTGTCGGCGTTTTCGAGCGTCACATCAATGGGCTTGGTCGTGGCGACGTGCTTGCCCGCCGCGGCAACCACGGTTCCCATCTCCATGTGTGTGCCGCTCGGCGTCATCACCAGGACGACGTCAATGTCGTCCCGCTCGAGCATCTGCCGGTAGTCGGCGTAGAATTCACAGCCGTGATCAGCTTGCGCCTGTTTACCGCGCGCTTCGTCCAAATCCGCAACCGCCACGAGCTGCGCCCCTGCGGTGTTGGCAACCTGCTTCGCGCGGGCTGCCCCCATGCCCAGGCCAATGACACCGAATCCGACTTTCCCGTCTACCATTGTAAACAATTCCTTGACTATGCGCGAGCAGTATGATGTTGACTTGTGTCAATCCATGGCTGAACTTGACATGAGAGTGAGCAGAAGTTAAGTGCGGCTGACTGCCATTGCAAGATTTTCAGTGCGGTCCCGGCGGTCTCAGTTGTACTTTTTACCCGGCAGGGGGATATTTGAGATCTTTGGAATCCCAGGACAATTTGCCATGAGACATAACGGACCGAAAGAACACCATGGAATGACCGGTCGTTTCCGTCGTTGCAGTGCTTGCAGGCCGTATCGCAGCGTATTGATTGCCCTTGCCGCTGCCGGTATTTGTTCGGCTGCACAAGTTGCGATCGCCCGGGAGCTGCCGTTGGCTCCCTTTCGGTACGCCGAGGGGTTCGAAGACAACGACCCCAGCACATTCTCCCACGGTAGCGGTGGCTATACAGTCAATTTCAAGGGACTGACAACCGAGAAGTCCCACTCGGGCAACAGTTCGCTCAAGCTGGACATCACGCTCGGCGGCACCGAGGTCAACTGGAAGATTCCCGTTCGGGTGCCGATCGAGGGATCGCTCACACTGACCGGTCATCTCGCACTGGGCGAACAAACCACCGGCGACGGCCGAGCCAACATCGAAGCAACGATTCGGACGGAACCGGCAGTCACTCGTCCCGGCTTTGGCTTCGGCGACACCGCGGTCACGCGGGAGCACGCGGGCTGGAAACGCATCGAGGGCAACCTGGTCACGTTTGGAAAGGATTGGGCGAACCGGGCGCAACGCGTGTTTGTATGGGAAAGCTCGGGCGACGACGTCGGCGCCTGGCTCACCAACCTGTCGATCCGGATTAACGGCAACAAGGGCGACCGGGTCGTCGTCTATGTCGATGACCTTGTAATCGAGGGGCAGGTGCCGGCGGACGCCGACTTTCAGCAGGAGATCCAGCGCCGGTGGACCGCAGCCGGACAGCGTGTCACCGACAAGGTGGCCGAGTGGGAGACGGCTCTGGGGAAAGCATCGGAGCGCATCGAGGCCATTGCCCGCACCTCGTCCAAGATGGTGGGCGAGTTGAACGAGGCACGAGATTCGCTCGCTTCACTACACGGGGAATTGAAGCAGATCAGGGATGCCGGGCATATCCGCAAACAGCACCACAGCAGCGTGGAAGCGGCGCTTGTGAAGCTGAATTTCACCATCGAGAATGTTCAGGCCAAGAGCATGAAGGCGGGGATGCTCGGCGGGCGAATCCTGTGTTATCAGACAAAACCGACCAGCGGTGCCATGATTTTGCCCGATACGGATCCCATACCGGGAAGACTCACCAATGACCTGTCCGTTGCGGCCGCAGCGGGCACCTACGAGCCGGTCAGCCTGGTGCTGAGGGCTCTGACAGATGTCACTGCGCTCGAGCTGGCGGTCTCCGATCTCGAGAGCGAAGCCGGTGTTGTCGCTGCCGGCAATGTCGATATCAAGGTGGTCAAATGCTGGTATCAGGCCAAAGGCGCCTGGCACTGGAAAAGCCGTAAGGGCCCCGGGAAAGTGCTGGTGCCGGAACTGCTGCTCAACGACGACACCCTGGTACGGGTCGATATGGCTGAGCAGAAGAACTACCTGAAATTGCGCTTCCCCGATGGCGACAGGTACACTTGGCTCGATGACCCGAAGGAAGGCTGGACACCCCGGATGGGCCAGCACGGCCCCGTGATTCGTCATCAGATTGCCGACTTTCCGGTCCGCGACAGTCCGCAACTGCTGCCCGTTGACATTGCGGCTAACACCAACAAGCAGTTCTGGATCACGGTGAAGATACCGGATGAGACACGGCCGGGGACCTATCGCGGGCAACTGAAGCTCGCAGACCCAGACGGCGCCCTGGGATCCATGGGGCTGACGGTCGAAGTGCTGCCCTTCAAACTCGCCGCGCCGGGGACGAATTACGACCCTGCCGAACCGTTCACGCTATGCATCTACTACGACGGCAGATTCGATGCGCGGTACCCGAACGTGATCGCCGACTACAAAAACGAAGCGCAGCTGAGAAGCGACCTTGCAAACTTTTTTGCGCATGGTGTGAACCCGACTGTCAATCAGGCATTTGACCGGGAGTTGCTGGGAAAGTATCTGCAACTTCGAAACGACGTCGGCTTTCGCGGTGCGCCCATCTACTTCAATGGCAATCCGGGCGTGTCGACCGGTAATCCAACGACAAGGGAAGCGCTCGCGGCGCTGAAAAAAACGGTTCGGGAAGTGATCGCGTTCGCCAAAAGTTACGAGGTCCCCGAAGTCTATCTCTACGGCATGGACGAGGCGGTCGCCGAGCGGCTGAAGTCGCAACGGGCGGCATGGCAGGCGGTGCATGAAGCAGGCGGCAAGGTTTGGGTGGCGGGTTCGGCGGGCACATTCGAAGCCATGGGCGACCTGCTCGATATTCTAAACTTCGGCGCCAGCCGCACGGGCCCGGACCCGGATGAACCGGCCAAGTGGCACGGGGCAGGGCACAAGATCTGGAACTATGGCAATCCCCAGGGCGGTGTCGAGAATCCGGAACTGTACCGGCGAAACTACGGGGTGCTGCTGTGGAAGATGAACTACGACGGTGGCGGCCCATGGGCCTGGCAGTCAGAGGCCTTCGGCGGTGTCTGGAATGACTTCAACTGCAACCGCCGTGCCGTCGGCATGACCTATCCGACAACGGACGGCTGTATCGACACCATCGCCTGGGAAGGCTTCCGCGAGGCCGTCGACGACGTGCGTTACGCAACCACCCTGCGACTGGCCATCGAAAAAGCGGGGGCCAACGCCAATCACAAGGTTGTTGCAACCGAAGCGGCAGCGTACCTTGACAAGTTCGATGTCACGGGAGACCTCGATGAGATCAGGAAAACGATTGTGAACTATATTTTGAAATTGCAGTGACGCGATGACAGAAATCCCAAATAAGTGTATCCGCCTCCTCTACTTCGCAGACGGCGGCATCAACGCCTACAATCTCTGGGACCCGTTCAGCGAAGAGCAGCTCCGTGGTTTCGTCGATGCGTTTGCCGACAACGACATCGACATCCTCTCGCAGAAGATCTACGCCGGTGGCGGCACCAAGCCCGGGTTGTTCGTGCCGGAACATCCGGAGTTCTCCTGGTGGCGAAATGATCGGTTTCGTAACCTGATCGATTCCGGCGTGCAACCGCTCGAGGTGATGATCGAGCAGGCACACCGGCGCGGGATGAAATTCTTCTGCAAGATGCGCATGTCCGACTGGCACAAGCGCACGGTGGAAGAGAGTGGCTTCGTCGGGCGGCACCCGGAGCTTCAGAATCCGACGACATCAAAGGACCGGCCATCGCTCGACTACACCCACCAGGCGGTCCACGATCATCACACGGCGTTGGTGGACGAGCTGGCGCGGCGTTTCGACATCGACGGGATCACCTTCAACTTCATTCGCGGCTGGCACAACTTCCCGCGGGAAGTCGCCCGCGAGCGGCATCATCACATGACCGCCTTCATTCGCCAGGCCCGTGAGGTCCTGAACACATGGTGCGAGCGCAAGCAGAAGAAAATCGAGTTGAGCGTCATCGTGCCGTCACCGATGACGCTTTGCGAAGCGCTCGGCAACGATGTGAAGACGTGGATTGCCGAGGGCCTCGTCGATTATGTCACGCCGGCCAACGGCCATTACAGCGATCCCAATCTCGATCACCAACCGCTGGCAACATTGTGCCGTGAATCGGGTGTCACCTATTGTCCCGCCCTGCAGTCCCACGTCGCCGTCGACGACAAGGCCAATTTGCTGAAGCCGGAGCAGATTCGCGCCGTCGTCAAGGGCATGGCCGGCGCCGGCGCCGATGCCGTCGGCGTCTTCAACTGGCAGTATTATTGGGCGCGCCGTGGCGGTTCGGCGAGTTACCCCGGCGGTGTCAGCGGCTTTCCACTGGCCCTGGGTTACCTGCGCGAACTTCGTGACACGCGGGTGCTCGAATGCGAGTCGCGCCACTACTGGTTTCGCCCCATCGGTATGGAATGGAAAACCGGCGACGGCATGATCGAGGATGCCTATCGCGTGACCTTCAGGCGTGCCGCGGGTGAACGCGGTGAGTATTGCTTCCGCCTCCCCGAGGATCTTGCTGAATCCGGCGGCGCCCAGGTGTTTGCGCACGTCATCGGCCTGTCCGCGCCCACCGACGAAGCACTGGAAGCGGCAGCGACGAGCGACCTCAGTACAAAGGCGCCGGGCCTGGCGCCGATGTGGGAAGATGAAATCCAGGTAGACATCAACGGGGCGATCATTCCGGCCGCCAACCTGCGGCGGGTATACCACGCAGAGGGCCGCCCGGAAACGTTCGGCCGACCGCTGCCGGCGTACACTTCGCTGTGGTTCGATCTGGAAAGCCCGCCCGCGGTGAATGGCGACAATACCCTGGGCGTCACGCTGGTGACAACCAGCGATGGCCCTGCCGACGTCGTGATCGAGGAAGTCGAAGTCGTTGTCATGCCGAAGCCGGTCGGTGCACCATGACAGATTCGGCCTTCACTGTTGCCGAATACCGGCGTCGGGTTGCGAGCGTCCAGGACGCGATGGCTGCCGCCGACCTCGATGTCCTGCTCGCCCACTCCATGGCCAGCGTCTGTTATCTGACCGGGCTGGAGAGCTTCGCCGTGCACAAGTACTGGCTCGCCGCGGTTCCGCGAAGCGGCGATCCCATACTCCTGGTCCAGGGATTCGAGAGCCTCAATGCCTCGATCGGGTGTTGGATCACCGACGTGGTAACCTACGACCTGCAAGCGGACCACGTCACGGCGACCGCGGAGCTATTGTCGGACCGCGGCTTCGACGGCGGCAGATTGGGCATCGAGCTGGGCCCGCTTACCAGTCTCACGCCACACGACTATGTTCGGCTGGGAGAATTGCTGCCCCGTGCATCGTTCACGGACGCGGCGCCACTGATATCCAGCGTTCGTGCGATCAAATCCGCGGCCGAGATCGACTATATGCGACAGGCCGCAGCGCTCAGCAGCGCCGGCATGCAGGCGGCTATCGACACGGTGGCTGCCGGCAAGACCGACAACGATGTCGCAGCGGCCGCCTATTGCACAATGATCGGAGGCGGGAGTGAGTATTTCTGTTATCAGCCCATCGTCACCGTGGGCCGGCGCTCGGGTATTCCGCATTCAACTTTTCAACGTGTAGAAATAAAACCAGGCGATGCGGTGTTCATGGAATTTGGCGCCTGCATCCGACGCTACAGCAGCCCGATCATGCGCACCGTCTTTGTCGGCCGTCCCCCGGACCAGGTGCGGCGGATGGTCGACGCCTGCATCGCCAGCGTCGATACGTTGATCGAGAAAATTCGTCCCGGCATTGTTGCTGGAGACCTGGCGCGACAGGCGGAAACGCAATTGGCGTCGGTGATCGAGAAGGTGATCTGGCACGGGTCCTACTGCTACTCGGTGGGTCTGGGATTTCCGCCCACATGGGCGGATTGTCCCGAGATCAACGTGACAGTCGGCAGCGAGATGGTGCTGCAAGCCGGCATGGTCTTTCACTGCAGTACGTCGCTGCGTGATCCCGGGCGCTGCGGCACCACCTGCAGCGAGACCGTTGCGGTCACAGAGACCGGGTGCGAGGTGCTGACCAGCCTGGCGCGGGAAGTGATTGTACTCTGAGTTGGCGTGCCACACCGTGAAACCAGAGAACTTTGCGCGTAAATTGAGTCGATGTCTGCTGAACAGTTTGTCCGGCCCGACCCGAGAGTAAAACGATGAGCCACGGCGACGCCGAAAAGACAGCCTTCACGCCTTCGCCTTACATCGTGGCGGAGATGGCCAGCGCTCATATGGGTGAAGTCGAACGTGCCAGGGCCATCACGGCTGCTGCAGTCGAGGCAGGGGCGCACGCAATCAAGTACCAGATCTGGTCTCGCGACGCCGGCACGACCCCGGATCACGAGGACTACGAAGCACTCGGCGAGCTGGAATTCTGTCGCACGGAGTGGCTCGATATCATGGCATTCGCCGCCGCGCAGGGGATCGATGTGGCAGTGGACGTCGATGACCTCGAGAGTCTGGCTGTCGCCTTGGAAGGCGGTGTCGATATTTTGAAGATCCGGGCCTCGAATATTGCCTGTCACGAGCTGCTCGAGAGCGTTGCCAAAACCGCCAAGCCGGTACTGCTGGCGACCGGCGCCTCGACGACGGAAGAGATTTCGGCGGCGGTGGAGATTCTGCTGCACAATGGGGCGCAGGACCTCGTACTGATGCACGGCTTTCAGGCCTTTCCCACCCAGCCCGCCGACACGCACCTGCGGGCGCTGCGTTTTCTTGCAACGCATTATGGCCAGCCGGTTGGCTATGCCGACCACGCCGACAGCAATTCGCCCCTGGCTTACCTGATTCCGGCCGCAGCCCTGGTCGCTGGCGCGCGAGTGATCGAGAAGCATATTACCATCGACCGGGAAAGGGAGACGCATGATTTCGAGTCGGCCTTGAACGGACCTGAATTCAAGCTGCTCGTACAACAGCTCGAGCAGGTCCGGACGGCGCTCGGCACGGATGAACATCCAATGACGGCAGCAGAAAATGCCTACCGTGACCGTTTCAGGAAAAGTGTGGTTGCGGCTGTCGACATCAGTGCCGGCGAAACGATTACCGCTTTGCACATCGGCTTCAAGCGCAGCGGCGTGCCGGGCACAGCGCCCGACGAGGCGCCCGGTATTCTCGGCAAGGCCGCAATCGCAGACATCCCCGTCAACTCGCCTATTCATCTGAAAATGGTACGCTGATGCGTTTCTGCGTCGAACCTCGAGGTAGGATTTGTCAATTTGAACGGACTCAGAGATCCGTTCTATTTTAGTTGCTGCCCCCTGCATTGCACCGTAGCACGGACCTCTGAGGCCGTGCGAATTCGGCTGACGGGCTCGAGCCCTGTCGCTGGCTCCAACTTCAGATGGAACGACCTCGAATCACATCTCGATCTGTGTTGTGGGGCGCGATTTTCGCTGCGATCTTCGCTTTCCTGACGGTCTATTTTGAAAACCGGAAGCAGATTTACGTCACCGCTACACAGATTGCCGTCTTGCCGTATGTCCTCCTGTTTCTGAGTGTCTTGCTGATCAACCCGCTGTGTCGGCTGATCCGCGTCATCCGCCCGTTCTCGGCGGCGGAGGTTCTCCTCATCTTCATCATGGGGAGCGTGTCTGCCGGCATCTCCACATTCGGGCTGGCTTCCCAGCTGGTGCCGATGATAACGAGCCCCTTCAACAGGCACTGGAATAATGACCAGAGCGAATGGGAGCGGTACCTCGTCCCGTTCGTCGGCGACACATATTTCGTGGCACACCCCGGTATTCGTAATGCCGCCATTGAATACCGCGAAGCCGTCGAGCGCCGCGGAGTGCTCAGACGCATACTCGATGCCGCCATGCAGGTTGAACGGGCAAATGGCAATGCGTTTGATACGCAGGCGCGCCTGCAGCAGGTGGAGCAAAGGGTCGGGTCGAGCGCGGACGGCCAGTTCGACCTGCCAAACGCGCGACAGCTGCACCAGGCAGCGTTGCGGGCGAAAACCGAGGCCGAAGCCGAGTGGCAAAGAACCCTCGCGGACCCGACGGTGACAGTGTCGGTTGTCATCGACACCTACCCGCAAGTGATTCGTGACGTAGAGATGCAGGTCGGCGAAAGAAAAGCTGCATTGCGCAAACTCGAGCAACACGCATTTGCGAAAGTCGATACGTTCCGTCGAGGATTGCCGGATGACCTTCGTGCGTTCCCCGGCTTTGTCCCGTTGCCCGGGGAGAGCTACACGACTTATTCGGGTCGCCTTCGACGACTGACTCACGGCCTCTCGGCCTTGCGCAGTCTGCAAGATGCAGATCGGCTGCTGGCGGTGCAGGTTGAAAGCGACGTTGTATCGCCGCCGTCGACCGCACCCGTCATCCAGGCACTGGATGCTGCAATCGATTTGCTCAACCCCGTCAGTGATCCTTCCGGGCTGATCGACGAAATGTCAACCTTGGAAACGGAATGGTCGCAGCTTGCCGACCAGCGGGTACAACTCGAGACAACGATCACACGACTTTCAGAAGAGCGGCGATTCCTGCAGTCAGGCTGGGCCCAGCAGGACAAACAGATCGCCGCGCTGCGCCGACAATTGCACGCCGCGACCAAGAGGGACAAGGCGGTGTTTTCCTCCCTCGGGCAGGCGAAGAACGAAGTTCATTTGATCCGGAAGGTTGCCCAAACTGTCCAGGAACTCCAGTTGCTTCGGGAGGACCTGGCGCAACAGGGCGATCCGGATCTCCCGGTAATCCGCGAAAAGCTCGAGACCGCAATGCAGCAATTCCGGTCGTTCGATGCTTCCTGGGCGCGATTCATAATCGGTGACGTGCCGTGGTCGCACTGGATTGCGCCGGTCCTTCGCTGGTTTATCATCATTGGCCTCACTTACCTGGTCCTGCTGACCTTCAATGTCCTGATTTTCCGCCAGTGGGCACACCATGAAAAATTGCAGTATCCCTTGGCGCAGCTACCGGAAATTCTGGTCAACGCGCCTGACGACTCCGGCAACGCCGCGAGTGCACGGTTCTTTGGAGGGGGGGCATTTTGGATCGGCTTTTCTGTTTCCGCCGCTTTTCTGGGCTGGAACGTTGTTTGTTATACAGACTGGGTCCCGGGACTTACGCCCCTGGATCTGAATAATCACTGGGGTGACGCGCTGCAGGATTCGTCTCTGACGGCGCTGGTCCATTCCCGATCGGCAGTGTTCTTCACGATGATCGGCCTGGCATTTCTCATCCCCGCAAAAGTTTCGTTTTCGATCTGGTTCTTTTATGTGTTGTACCTGATTCAGCTGCAGGCGATGGTGTGGGCTGGTTTCGGCGTTGACGAACGTTCGTTTCCCGCCGAAATCCTGTACACGCTGAATTTTCGCACTGCTGAAGGCGGTGGTGCGTTGATGGTGTTTGCGCTCGTCGTTTTGTACAAATGTCGCAATTACATATTCTGCTGTTGCAACACGAAACCGGTCGAGGATTTGAATCCTTCCGAACGAAAGGAGCTGCGACTCGCATCGCTGTTATTCCTGCTTGGCTCCATCGGTCTGATATTGACGCTATGGCTGGGGCTGGGCGCGAATCTGTTTTACACCATCTTCACCTTTGTCGTGATCATGATCATCACTATCGGGCTGATTCGCATGGTCGCTGAGGGCGGCATATTGGGATTGAAATGCTGGTTCGGCCCGTTCCACTTGATTCGCTCATTTCCCGGGATGGACAAAGCCTGGACAGCACCGACGCTTTTCGCGCCACTGCTGGTGTATTACTCGATCATCTTCATGGACATCAAGACCTTTATCGCGCCGGCGATGGCCAACGGTCTGAAAATCCGGGACGATCTGAAAATGGAGCGGCTGCGCTTTCATCTCGCGATAGTGCTCGGCATCGTGGTCGCTGCAATAACCGGTGTCGGTCTGCACATCATATTTGGCTATAGCGTGGGTGCCGACGCAATGAGCGACTGGTTCTACACCGGGCTGCCGAAAGGGATGTACACGAAAATCACCTATATGATGAAGACCACGCCGGTGGACGAAACGGCCAGTCACTTGTGGTTCCTCGGTGGTGCAGGCATGATGTCCATCCTGTTGTACTGTCGCCAGTTTTTTTTCTCGCTTCCCCACCCGATTGGCCTGATCATGCTGGTGAACCCGATCATGCAGTCATACTGGTTTTCGATTCTCCTGGGTTGGCTGGCCAAGAGCATGGTCAGCAAATACGGCAACATCGCGTGCTACGAAAAGGTGCGCAATGTGTTTATCGGACTCATCGTTGGCGAACTCACCGTCGTCGTCGTGGCAATGGTGTTATCCTACAACCTGGGCGTATCAATCCCGATCGACTTGAATCGCAACTGATCGTCGTCGGTAGGTTTCGCCGGAGGACCAAAAAAACGATGACTAAAACAAGGGAAGCGCCCTGTTTTCCGAAAGCCTGCCCCGGCGACGCGGATTGGCAGTCGGGAGGCCTGGCAAGTCTTCTAAGAGGAAAGGGCTGAGCGGTTCATTCTTGTGTGTGTGACGTCGACCACAGAAGCAAACCGCCAACGGAAAGACCACTCCGGGATCACACTGGGTGACGAGGAGCCACCGGTTCATTGAAGCCTGATCCTTGTTTGCGAATCTCGACTAATCGATCAGAATGCCGCATTTACACCCAGAACAAGAATATCAGAGTTCGCGGAACTGTCGCTATGTGTTTCTGCGGACGGTACCGTCACGCCCGGCCCGCCCCCGCCGCTGATGAAATTGAGAGGTGCGTATCCGCTTGTGTGGATGTACTCCGCGAACAATTTTACACTGGGCGTGACGAACGTGGCAATGCCCAAAACCAATTGGTCCTGATTCTCCCAAGGCGCACCATCGGGTCCAGCGATAAAACGACTGAAGTCAGCAGAAAAATCGAAATCCCTTCCGTCAATATTTGTAGTGTATTTGCTGCCGACATTCCAGGAAACCACTTCGTGTGCCGGGAAAGCGGGATTGTCCGGATTGAAGGTGCCTGGCCAGTCGTCCCTCGTCTCGCCGTACTCGGCGTGAAATAGAAAATTGGTTAACTTTAACTGGCTATACACATCGATGGCCGGATTGTGATTGTCACACTCGACGAAGTGGGTTATCGGAAATCCTTGACAATAAGCGCTGCCCTTTTGGTAGGAAGCACCAAGGAGCAAAGTGTGATCCTCCTCACCCAATTCGAAAGTATAATTCCCGTCGACGACATAATTGTTGAGTTTGCTCGGCGTGGCGGTGTCATCAACAGGTGTGTTATGCGCCCTGAACTGCGCGCCACCCTGAACGCCCATAACCGTGAGATTAAGTCCGTCCTTGATGTAACCGGTTTGCACACCATAGGCCAAGCCACCAAAAACATGCCACACTGTATTTGCGGTGAACGGGTTCACCGTATCTGTAAGCCCGAATGGTGTGGCCATTTTCCCCAGGCTCAGGTACAACGGCGACTCATCCAGGTTTCCGAAAAGGACATAACCCCTCCGCAATTGCAGTTGATTCCTCGCCAAGGCAGTGATCGTGCCTGCCCCGAAGCTCTGCTCTGGATCATAAAGTATTTCGCTGTACGCGGTCACCCATGATCCGAGATTTGCTGTAAGGCTTAACTGGGCGGAGTGAATAACTGCTTCCGAAGCACTTTTTGTGACTTGATTACTAGAAGTCGGATGCCGCATCAACCACCCGAATTTACTGTCGGTATTACTTCGTTGAACATTGATAATCGAGGTGACAGCGCCACCGATAACAAGAGAATTGGGGGATAACTCCCCACTCTGCTTTTTCTCCAGGATCAGCTGCTGCTTCCTATTGATCCGCGTAGTCGGGTCGAGCATTTCGTACGAAAACCGACTATTAAGAGCCAGGAATTCACCTCGATCTTCGGCCGGAGTGGTGACCCGTGTCTTGATGACAGAATCCTCAGCGGTTTCAAGCTCGGCAACTTTCTCCCTGAGAACCCGATTCTCCGCTTCCAGCGCTTCCATTCTGGCGGCGAGCTCTTCCAACGTTAACCCGAAAGAAGGTGGACCCATGAAAAGCGATGATACGAGGATGCAAACTGCGAATTGAAATAAACGCCTATGTCGACTGCGTTGGGTATTCACAAACAACTCTCCTTTTTTATGCGTTGCGTTCAACGCGTCGGAAACTATGCCAATTTGTTTAGACTTTTCAAGAAACCCACGAAATTTTAGTTTTTGCCGCAAATCGTTAATTCAATCGACAAAATCGTATCTATTTCATTATCATGTTGTTACGCACTAAAAAATAGGCCTCTCTGCGGGTTTCTGAGCCGCTACCTTTTACCTGTTCCATGGGGCAACGCAATCGACATGATGTCAACTTCCAACTCCAGTTGTTCCACTGCCCGGGGCGAGGAACGTGCGGGACGATGCCGGATGGACAATAAGGGCTGCGGCCAGTTGTGGCTTTGCAATTGTAAGCTATGGTGCAACACAGATGCAGGATGCCGCCCGCACTCCAAAACCGTTTGCGAACAAACGAACGAAGATATGAGCCAGGTATTACGCTTTGCGACAATTGGCTGTGGCGCTATTGTTGAAAAATCCTTCCTCCCAGCCGTCATTGCGCATAAACATGCCGCCCTGATCGGCGCGACACGCAAGGATATTGACAGGCTTGAATCGTTTTGCCGGGAACATCGTATCGACCGCGCATACCCGAACGTCGATGCGCTGCTGGACGATCCGGAGGTTGACGCCGTTTATATCGCCACGCCCGTCGGAACCCACTACGATTTAATCGTCGCGAGCGCCGAACACGGCAAACATATCCTCTGCGAAAAGCCGCTGGCACTGGACCGCAATGAAGCGACGGCGGCGGCCGCTGTCTGCAGCGCCAATGGCGTCAAGCTGTCCGTGGCATATTATCGCCGGCAATTTCCGGAGATCACGGAGATTGGATCGCTGCTCACCCGAAAATGCCTGGGTACAGTCCTTTCCATCAACTTTCATCACGGTTCCTGGTATGCGCCGGCTGCGAATTCTCCGGGTTCGTGGCGGATCGATCCGGAGCTCGGCGGTGGCGGTGCCCTGATGGACATCGGCTCGCACCGGCTGGACTTGATCCAGTATCTGACGAGCGGTATCGAGAGGGTGCTTTGCCGGCTTTCGCGTCAGGTCCATACGCACTGGCCGGTGGAAGCCGGCGCCACGGTTCTGGCCGGCCTCAAGGACGGTGGGGAAGGCCACGTCTCGGTCTGTTTCAACCAGAAACAAGGATCCGACTCGCTGGAGATTTACGGCGAGGATGGCAATGTCCGCTGTCCCAGGCTTGGCCAGGGCAGGATCATCGTGGAACAGAACGGGGCCTGCGAAGAAGTTGACTGCGGCGGGCCGACAGCCAAATCGGCAACGCACATTCCCCTGCTTCGGAGTTTCATTGACGACATTCAGAGCGGAACACCGAACCCCTTTGCGGCCGCCGGGGTTCTACCGACGGAAATTGCCCTGGCCGCCTGCTACCGATCCGCAAAGGAATCACGATGGGTCGAGGTTGAAG
>CAJWLW010000016.1 GCA_913042885.1 uncultured Lentisphaeria bacterium
TGTCATTGATTGCATTACGGGCGTGATTCTCGGCTTACGTTATCGTCAATTGCGGAATCCACAAATTCAGCCTGATGCCGGCAACGTCGATGATCCGGGAGTCGCGCTCGGATTATTCCCGGGCGGATTGGCATTCGAAGCCCGATAGCCGGCGAAGGGGAGGGGAGGGGGCCTGTGTGTTGAGGCCTTGCCCGCTTATTAATGCGGCTCAGGGGCGATGAGGGCGTTGAGTTGCTCGGCGATATCGCAGCCCGTCCCGCAGATGTTGGTGTTGGCCAGCAATGTGTCGGCGATACTGTTGACGGTATCCTGCAACTCCAAAACACTGCGCGGCGGGCGCGCGGTCATGATTTGGCAGAATTGCTCAACTGCGGCAGCGGTCACATCCGCGCACGGTGTGCACGGGCTATCGTCACAACTAGACTCGCCAACATGTAAAGTGCCGTCCATCGTTAATGAGCCTGTAAACCCAGTAGTTGGAGTCCGCCAATAATGCCCGCCACTATTAACATTTACAGATCCAAACATTGAAGTTGAACCACAGACAACTACATGGGCTCCGCTTCTTACTGTAATTGATCCATAATAAGTGCCCGTGCCGTTAATACGCATCACTTGGCCTGATGTAAGAACACGACCTGGCTGAGGAACCCAATCTTGAGCACCCATATCCACAGTGATCGTTGCTGAGGGTGGAACTTCTTCAGGGAAGGACGCAAAAATTGATGTTGAATAAAATGCAAATAAAAAAATAATAACGTTTTTCAAAATGCCCATAAGCGCGATTGCGAGTGCTTTCATTGCTGTTGCCCTTTTCCCGTTATTATTTTGGGGGTTGGATCTGGTGCTGTGCTGGCGATTCCCGCCGCACGAACATGCGGTTATAGGGAATTCGTGTTCGAATTGCAAGATTTTTCCTGGCAAAAGGCTGTGAACCAGGGCTGGGAGGGGATGCATTGCCGGCACGCCGAATTGTTTGATAAGAGTCAGTGGCCGGAGTATCCTTTCGAGAACGGAGATAAATAATTTTTGTAAGTACTTGTTCGATAAAGAGGCTCGGAGAATACGCATGGATGGGTACGTTGATCGCTTGGCAAGACGCGCGCGAAGTGAACTGGAACTTATTACCGCCGGCAGCAAAGCACACCTTTCACCGGACCAGTGGAAGCCGGTGGCCTACGGGGCATGGGCACCCGAGGCCGGCGTAACGTTAGACGGCGGGCCACTACTCACATGCTTTGAGCGGAATCTCGACTATCTGAACGAGTGGTTTGAGAAGACGGACGACTGGCAGGACCCGATCGAGGAAGGCAACTGGTGGGTCAGTGTCCTGACCGCTTCCAGCGAGGGGCGGATGCTGGGGGCGGCGTCGCATGCGTTGCGTTGGGGTGAACGGGAAGACATGCGGCACATCGTCGATACCCTCGTGGGCCTCGTCAAGGAACGCCAGCGTGATGACGGCTACTGCCTGCCCTACGACGACAGTTTCATGGCCGGTGCCGAGGACAACCGCAATGACGAGCGGAAGAACTACGACCGGGTGAACCTTACACGGGGCATGGTTGCCGCCGCCAGCGTCGGTAATCGTGATGCACTGCCGGTAATACGCAAGTTCTACGATTGGCTGTATGCCTCGCCGCATTGCGCGCGGTTGCTGGCGGGGCCGTTCGAGAACGGATCATCGCACAACTGCAATAACGGTCATGAGGGCAGCCTGCTGATGTATTTCTCGTCGGTGGGCAAGCCTGAAGACCTGGTCTCGGCGGAACGTTACTTCGTTCAGGACTTCTTCATCGAGGCATCACGGAAGCGTGAGGCATTGAGTCTTTCGGACTACCCGTTCCACGTGGCCCACAGCTACGTATTCCTTGCTTACAAGGCCTGGCTCGACCACTACCGGGCCACCGGCGCGGAGAAATATATCGAGGGTGCCAAGGCCGCATGGGACATCGTGCACGACCACTTCCTGCATATCGGCGGCAGTGCCGCGATCTGCGAACAGGAGGCGGGCACGTACCCGCCCGACAGTTGCTACCTGCACACTGACAAGGAGCATCACACCGGTGAGAGCTGTGGCAGTGTGTTCTGGTCCGACATCAATCATCGGCTGCTGCAATTTTTTCCCACGGAGGCAAAGTATGCCGACGAAATAGAGAGGTCGATCTTCAACGTGGTCCTGGCGAACCAGGATGAGCGTGGCTACATCCGCTACCACAGCCGGCTTGAAGGCGAGAAGGAGGAGGCAAAAAGCATCAACACGTGCTGCGAAGTAATGGGTTCACCCTTCATCGCGAACCTGCCACAGTATGTGTACTCGGTGGCCGATGACGGCTTGTATGTAAATCTGTTTACATCCTCCAGTATCACGTGGAAGAAGAATGATGCGGCGGTGACGGTCAATCAAAGAACCGACTTTCCGTACAAGGGAACCGTCGAAATGGAAATCAACCTGCCAGATCCAACAGCGGCGCAGGGGAGAACGACTCCCACTCATGCCAGTTGGACCCTGCGGGTTCGGATTCCGGGTTGGACGCCAGGGGAAGTGGACGTTTGCGTAAACGGCCGGCAGACAGCCCGGGGCACCCCCGGAAGCTACGTTGAACTTGACAGGACATGGGGGGATGGTGATATCGTCACCCTGCGGCTCCCGGCAGCCCTGCGCGTTGAACGTTACGCCGGGGCTGACCAGCACCCGAAGTATGATCGCTATGCACTGCTGCATGGACCCGTATTGATGGCTTTAACCGGAGCGGACGACCTGGATATTCCTGCTGCCGAGCTGACAGATCGCCTTGAACCTGTTGGCGGACAACCACTGCACTTCACCGTCCGCGGGGCTCCCGGTTCCCGCTACATGCCCTATTGGCAGATTCACCAGGAACCTTTCACCTGTTTCCCGACGGTGCGATCTTGATATTTCCAGGCGCGATTCAGAAGGCCGAACAAGCGGGAGCAGCAACATGAGTCAGCCAGGCATCGCCGGATTGCGCGCACACTGGGACGAACAGGGATACATCGCCGTCAACGGCGTTGTCGACGCCCAGCGCACGACTGCCCTTCGCAAGGTTTGCGACGGCCTGCTCGCACAGTTTCTCGCCCACAATCCCGAGACCGGCGAACCCGGGAGTCCCGACGGCCATGTCATGCGGCATCTCAACCGGCCCTCGTATTTCCGAGACAATCCCGAGGGGTTCCAGGCGCTGATGCACGTCGCGGCCGACCCCGCCATCTGCGAGATTGTCGCTGCGGTCCTCGGCGAGCCGCCGTTGTTCCGCTGCACCAGCTACTGGTACAACCCGCAGACCGTCGGCTGCAAGGGCAACTGGCATCGGGATGTCCAGTTCCTTTACCCAGCCGAGGCCGATCAGCGGCGCCTGATCGAGACCGTATCGCCTCAAGCCAGTGTGCAGCTCATGCTGGCGCTGGCGCCGACCGAAGACAACGAGTTCGTCCCCGGCTCGCACAACCGCTGGGACACCGACGAAGAATACCACATTCGCTGGGCGGACGAACAGGCGCACAATCTCTCGGACGACATGCCCGGCGCGGTGCGCATGCGGCAGGAGACGGGAGACGTCTTGGCGTTCCACCCGTACGGCCTGCATCGCGGTCGCTATCACACGAACAAACTGCGGCGCACGCTGATGCTGACCTATACCACCCGTGGGTATGCCCGCGAGGACTACTTCTCGGACCAGCCCTGGTGCGCGGCTGCCGGGTATCTCGATGACCTCGATCCGTTCGCGCAGCAGTTCTTCGGCCGCTTTATCGAGGCCTTCGCGCCGTTCTGGGGCGATAGCGATTTCGATCCCGATGAAGAGAAGTCCCAACCACGCCATGCTGCCGACGGCTGACGCCACGGCAGATGGCGGACGTTAGCATGACAAGTATGGAGGTCCCACCCGCCTGCTTCTTGTACAGTCCGCCCGGGACGGTTACCGTTTGCCATCGCCAAGAAACAAAATTCCTATCAGTGAATCCCCAACTCTTGAAGTCGTAACGATTTAGACCTCCTGCAATCCCGTTAAATTGAGTCTGACTCTAAGGAGCAGAAATGAACAGCGAAATAGACGGCAAAGTAGCCTTGGTCACCGGTGCGGCGGCTGGAATCGGGCGAGCGACCGCCCAGCGATTCGCGGCGGACGGCGTCAAGGTCGTCGTCGCCGACGTGGCCACCGACGAGGGACAACAGACAACGCGCCTGATCGAGCAGTCGGGAGGTACGGCGCACTTCGTGCGTTGTGATGTCTCGTCGGCCACGGACGTCGAGGCCATGGTCGAGGAAGCCCTTACCCGTTACGGTCGCCTCGACGCGGCCTTCAACAATGCGGGCGTCGAATGTGAGATGGCCACCATCGGCGAGGCCCAGGAAGACGATTGGGATCGAGTGATATCGATCAATCTCAAGGGCATTTGGCTCTGCATGAAATACGAAATCGCCGCGATGATGCGGCAGGGCGGCGGAGCGATCGTCAACAGTTCTTCGGTGGTGGGAGTCTTGGGACAGCCCAACATGGCGTCCTACGTGGCCAGCAAGCACGGTGTCTTGGGGCTCACAAAAACGGCCGCACTGGAATATGCTTCATCGTCAATTCGTGTCAACGCGGTCTGTCCCGCCATCGTCGACACACCCATGCTGCACCGCTACACGAAAGGGGACACACAGCTGGCTGCGGAACTGACGGCGCAATATCCCACCCAACGCATCACGCAACCCGAAGAAGTCGCTAACGCCGTGCTCTGGCTCTGTTCGGACGCGGCGTCCTATGTCAACGGCCACTCCCTGATGATCGATGGAGGGCTCAGCATTCAGTAGGTGCTCGCTGCTGGGCATCGATCACGACCCGCGACTGACGCTGTCATGTTCATTTCTTCCTCGGGCAGTTTTTATTCGGCAAGCGCACTTTTAACCCGGATTATTCACCAACACTAGCCCGACGCGCAAGCGAGGTGAGCGAACGTTAACCCGCGAACGCGCAAGACGCTGCCAAACGAGTCGGAAACCGAGACTGCGTTGGCAATTCTACCCGCGTGGTCCTCGCTTGCGCGGCGGGCGTATAAATTACCTGTTCTTTTACGAAGCTCTTTTGTTTATGCTGTGCCAAGCGGTCAGCGCTGCCGAACTGCTTGATGAGGGGGATTGGCCGGAGTATCCTTTCGAGAACGGAAGATAAACAATTTTTGTAATCACTCGCTATGATGATGGAAATGGACGTGCCTCCCCCCAAAACGGAATCGCTCGGCCGCCTTACCGACGACGTGCTTGACGTGCTCATTGTCGGCGGCGGTATCGTTGGTGCGGGTATTGCGCGCAGTGCGGCGATGCGCGGACTGCGAACCGGCCTCGTCGAACAGAACGACTTCGCCTCGGGAACGAGCGGTCGCTCCAGTCGCTTGCTGCACGGCGGTATTCGTTACCTTGCGCAGGGAAATATTCGGCTCGTGCGACAGTCAAGCAGGGAGAAGCGCGTGATGCAGCGGATCGCAGCACACCTTGCCGAACCGCTACCCTTTGTCTTTCCAACGTATCAAAAGACGAAATGGCCGCACTGGAAACTGCGGATCGGCGTCAAGTGTTACGACCTGCTGTGTAACGGACGCAATCTTGGCACCTCGTCGGCGATGCATCCTGCCGCCGCCGAAGCGGCGGTACCGGGGATTCGCAGCGCCGGTCTTACCGGCGCTGTACGCTACTTCGATGGCGCAACGAATGATGCGCGGCTGGTCCTCGACACCCTTCGATCCGCCGTCCACTATGGGGCGGCAATCGCCAGCTACACGGCGCTCACGGACAGCCGACGCAACGGCAGCCGATGGGCATGCCGGATTGTCGATCGGGAGGCGGGTGCGGAACATGCGGTCGACACCCGCTGCGTGATCAATGCAACTGGCCCCTGGTCTGAGGCGTTGCCGCACAGTTCAATCTCGTTGCGCAAGACCAAGGGTGTCCACATCGTGATCGATCGCCGGCGGCTGAACGTGTCGGAAGCAGTGATGATGACCGAGGGGCCGCGGGTGGTCTACGCGATTCCCTGGGGCGAGCGAGTCTATGTCGGAACCACCGATACGAATTACCATGGGGATCCGGCGCAGGTCGCCACGGAAGTGGACGACATCGACTACATCCAGCAGGTTACCAATGCATTCTTTCCGGCCGCCGCGCTCACTCGCGACGACGTGATCAGCACCTGGGCCGGTGTGCGCCCGCTGGTCGCCGACAAGGGCAGTCCGTCCGACGTCTCCCGATCGCATTTGATCCGTATGGGTCAGCCTGGTTGGTGCGATGTTGCCGGCGGCAAACTCACGACTCACCGGTTGATGGCCGAAGAGGTTGTGGACATGCTGCTGGGCTATCTCGGAAAGGACAAGGTAAAACCCACAAGTTCGGAAATCCCGTTGCTAACGGCCGCCGAGACTGCCAAAGGATTCAGCTCGATTGTGCCGCCGGCGGTATCGCGGGCGGCGGTCGAGTTTTATTGCCGTCATGAGTGGGCGGTACATCTCGATGACGTCATGATACGCCGGACGCACTGGCACTATTACCATCCCAACAATATGGAGATTGCCGAGCGAGTCGCCGGCTGGATGGCAGGATGCCTGGCCTGGGACAAGGCACAAATTGAAGCAGAAAGACACCGGTATCTGGCGCATAAGGACTGACCGCCGGTCCGGACTTATCCGAATCCACTACGAAATCGAGCGCGCTCTACTGCTCAAAAATTACCTGTCTTTCCAAGGAAACTATTTCCCGTGGTGCCGGGAGTCCAGGAAGCTGAACACCTCACATCCCGGCGCATCGACCTCCATGATGGAAGTCCCACCCCAGCCCCAGAAACCTTTGCCTTCCCCGATGGGCAGCAGGGCCACAACCACGGACCGAGCCGGGATGTCCACGGGGCCGGTGGCCCAGACGCCCTTTTTCCGGTCGCGCAGCTGCACCTTGACGCCGCTCGCATCCTTCTTGCCCAGATTCATCATGAGCACGCGGGCGACCGGAGGCTGATGTATGCTGCCCCAGGCGCCCCCGTCCTGGCCGGAGTGGAAATAGGGCAGGACGAAGGCCGACGAGCAGAAGATGGCAGGTTCCTCGTAGTTCCTGCTGAAGATCCTGCCCAGCTTGAGCAGCTCAGGGGTGAGGCCACTGCCGTCGGTGGGAATCTCCAGGAACCGGCCGCAGATCTCGTCCAGCTGCTCATCCGTCAATGGACAGTTGGTTTCCTTGAGCTTCCACTTTCCGAAAAACGCCACACCGGGCGACTCCGGCGCGACGAACCGGATCAGACGGATCTGCTGCTCCAGCTCTTCCGGTGTCCGCGTCCACGGGTAGTCGCCCTTGTCCTTGCTCTCCTTGCCCAGGCCCAGGGCCACCACGCTCTTTCCCAGAATGCGGTTTAGCCGCGCCGCCTGAAGCTGAAACGCGATCATCCATGCGTCGTTGAGGTCAAAGTAGGTCTCCATCAGAACGAGCGCGGTCGTATCGCGGTACACCGCCGCCAGTTTCGGCGCAACCGGTCCCCGCATCTGCAGCATATTGCGCCGACTATCCGGATCCTCCAGGGGCCATATTAAATTTGATGGCTTCCCTGAGACGCTCCGGACGCCTCTGCGCATGTCTCCATGCTCATCCCTATGTCTCGATGTCCAAGTATCTATGCATTTCCGTCACGGTTATCCCAGCAAGGTAATGACCCGCCAATGCAGCCATACTCAATCACTATCCCCAGTAGTCGGGAATTGCCCGTTGTACCCCCACTTGTCGTAGCCCCCGATAATATCGCGCAGCGGCTCGTCTTCGTAGGACTCCACGATCTCCGGCGGCACCTTGCAATGCTGCCAAACTTCGAACCATGGGGGAACAAAGGCGTAAAACATGACGTAACGGGTTGTATCGCTCAGTATGGGGACCGCACTGTGCATTAATGTTTCAGAAAAATAGATCACACTTCCCCGCGGCGCTTCAAACTGAACAACCGAACATTCCTGCATGACCGTCTTTGGGTCCCCCTCCACTTTGTGGGATCCGTCCAGCGCCATGGTACCACCATCATCCGGGCCGATATCGGTGGCTGCAACCATGCAATTGATCAGAATGCAGTTTATCAGCTCCGGGTCATTGTCGTCGGGGAAAGTTCCCCATTTGGGTCTCATGTCGCGATGCCAGGAGAGATTGGCTGGATCGAGGAGCTCGCTGCAATCCTGATGCCGGTCAGGGTGCGGTTTCTTTATGATCATCCATGTGGCGCGGTGCCTCAGGTCTGTTCCCATGAGCTGCCGTGATTCCTCAAGCAGCGTCGGGTTGAGGAAACAGTCTCGAAAGAGCTGGTGGTGGTTGATAATGCCCATCATGAAGGTCTGTTCATCATCATCAGCTTTCATGGCGGGCTGGGTGGCGGCTGTTTCATCCATTGCCTGCCGGCACTCATCCATGCACTCGTCGTCGAACACCTTTTCCCGGATAAGCCAACCGTGTTGAGCGAAGTGTTTGAGTTGCTCGAGTGTCAGCATGATCTCCTGGCTATTCTTGGGCAACTTACCGATTCAAGGAAGAGAAGGCGACCATATAAGAGCGTGGAGGGATATGGCCGCACCGGTCGAGATACAGGCAAGCATAGTCATTGGTACACCCATTGCCCTGAGGCTGCCACTTGTTCAATAGGCAGGGCTTCGGGAGGTGGATGCCACTCTTTTGGTCGTGTTCAATCGCTTTGTGGTCGAAGTAGCAGCGTCTTTGGTTTTTGCCCGAGGGTCAGCTCAAAAGTCAAAAACGGCCTTGGCGCCGGTGGCCTCGATGATCCGGAAGTCGCTCTCGGCTTCCTCCCAGGCGGATTGAAACTCGAAACCCCATAGCCGGCGAAGCAGCGGGGAGGCGGCCTCGACGATGTCCGGAGGGATGGAGCGGGTGTGGTCGCAGAAAGGTTTTATGTTCTTGCGACAGCAGAAGCCCTGGACCGCATAACGGATCTTGTCGGATGTGTTGGCACCGCCGGCGTGGTACAGCCGGGCGTCATAGATAAGGATGGTCCCGGCCGGACAAATAAGCCGTTTCTCGTCCTCGGGCGGGATATCGTCGGGATGGATGTCCATCAGGTGTGAACCCGGGACGTAACGGGTCGCACCATTTTCAAGGGTGAAGTCTGACAGCGCGATCATCGACTGGGTGTGCAGCGGCAGGATTTTGTGGACGTCGTACGGCGGGTTCGGTATGAAATCGGCACCGTCCCGGTGCAGTCCCTGGGCACCCAGGCCGGGCATGGCGGAACGGGCGCCCATGTCGCAAAGAGTGTAGTCGTCACCAAGCAAGTAGGACATGCAGGCGACGACTTCCGGGAGCTGTATCATCTGCCGAAAAACCTCGGCGCGCGCCGTCAGGTTGAAGACCCGCTGGGTCATCGGCTCGTGGTCGGAGACATGGCCCTTGTCCCGTTCGTAAACCTCCCTGAGCGTGGTTACTGCGTCTTCAACCTGTTCCGCGGTCAAGGCGTTCTCGAGGATGGTATAGCCCAGCTCGTCGAGTTCCTGGAAGTGGGATGTCATGTCGAGTGTCCGGTATGGTGTCAGGGGCGGCGATGAGGTCGCAACGACCAGAACCATACACGCGAAATCGCTACGGTACGATCGTGACGCGGTCAAGATTGACCGCTCATCGAGAAGGCTTTACCTCATTGTTTCAGTGGTAGTTGACCTCGAGCCGGATCTCCTGGACCCGGGTCTTCCACCAACCGTGACAATCCCGACCGGGCAGGAACTCGACGCTGTTCGTTCCGGCAGTGATGGGCGGGGCGTCAATGAGAAACTCGATGGCGTAGGCCGGCGTGTATTCGTCGTAGCCGGGAGGCTTGGTCATGGCGGGATGCAGGCTGGGCGGGACAAGGAAAGGCTCGTTGAGCATACTTCTGCCGGACTCCTCGACCAGCGTCCCGTTGACGATAAGCCTAACCCCCTCGTCCTTGCCGATGTCGGACACTCTTGCCGTCAGGCGGATTTCCTTGATGGCGCCCTGCCGGGCCTCTGCTTCCAGCTCGTCACCGACGAAGAGCTCGATGGGCCCGCCATGGGATAGGGAGAGCGGGAAGACCGGCGTCACGGTGCTGCTGTAGAGCATGTACGGCCAGGTGACGAGGGGCCCGTACATGAATATCTTGTCTTTGCCTCGCAAGGTCTCGGGGCTGCCGAGCTCGTCCAGTGTGCCAAAGACGTCCTGGGCCTCGGCCTTGTTCAGGTCCATGGGGACGAAGAAGTTGAAGAGGTAGATGCCGTCGGCCCCTTTCTTCAGCATGTTGGTGGCCATCCCGCGCAGGCGCTCGGCGTAGCTGCCGCTTATGTCTGCCACGGTCGAGCAGTTGATGCAGGCGTAGACAGGGACATCGTGTCCGTGGCACAGTTCGACGGCATCCTCGATGGCTGCCGTGTAGGGGTTGTAGCCCCAGCCGGCAACCACGAAATCGAGCAGTCCCTTCTCCACCCAGGCTGCCATGTCCAGTCCGATTCGCCGGGCCAGCACCGGTGTCTCTGGGAGGTGGGCGGATAGGCGATAGGGCTGGCCCCGCCGCTGGCCGATGTCGTCCAGCATCTCACGGATCCGGGAAATGAACCCGGTCATCGAGTCCAGGTTCTCTGCCTCCTCGCCGAGCTTGAAAAAGAGCGAGTGTCTCGAGAAGTCCAGCTCGAACCCGTCGAAGTTGTAGCGCTCACACTCATCGCGAATCAGATTGAAGACGAATTCCTGCACCTCGGGCAGCGCGTAGTTGAACCCGGACCACATGCCGCGCATGATCGAGCCAAAGGTGAGCCCCTCCCGTTCGCCGATCAAGTACTCCGGATGCGCCAGCTTCAGGGGGTCGTCCATTAACATGCCGGAATCATGGGTGTCATTCATCCGCAGCGACCCGAAAACCTCCATCCCCTCCTTCCGGCAGGCGTCGACGATGACGGTGCCCGGATCCGCGCCGGCGTCGGAAAAGTTGCGCTCGGCACGTGCGTCCCCGGTACCTGGCACGCACCACAGGTAGCTGTCCACCTGCGTGCCCGCACACAGCCCGAACCTGGACGCGAGGAAGGCGTCCGGCCCGTCCTTGTGCAGCTGGGCCCCGACCGGATATCCGGCGTCGTCGTTGAAAAGTATTTTCGTCAGCGGTTTGCTCATTGCCGTGAGTCTCCCAGTGCGTGTCGGTGTGGTGAAGTCGCCTTACGGTAACGACCGATCCGGCCGATGCCAGTCGGCATGGGTTCGAAAAACAATGCGGCCCGGGGGTCTCTTGATCGACAGGGCGCCGGCAGTACATTGCGGTGAGCCGGCCGTTGCGGGCGCCAGGGAGCCAGGAAGCACATGTCGAACAAGAACACCACCACAGTCTGTATACTGGGGACCGGCGGTATTTCACACGTCCACGCCTCCGGCTTGAGCAAGCTCGACGACGTTGACATCAAGGTTTGCAACCGCACCCGTTCCAAGGCGGAGGAATTCGCCCGGGTACATGAGGTGAGCGAGATTGTGGACAGCGTCGACGAGGTCTTCGAGCGGGACGACATCGATGCGGTGGACATCTGTGTCAGTCACGAGGTGCACCTGGATTTCTGCCTCAGGGCACTGGCCGGCGGCAAGCACGTCCTGCTCGAGAAGCCGATGGCCAACACCCTGGAAGAAGCGGACCGGATGATCGCGGCCGCTGCCGAGGCGGACAGAATCCTGTCGGTTTCCGAGAACTTCCGTTTTGAACCGGCGGTGCTGAAGGCAAAGCAGGTCATGGATGCGGGCGATATCGGCCGGCCTTTCATGATTGTCATCAACGACTGGTTCTGGATGGCCGAGATCACGTCGATCTATCCGGGATGCGACTGGCGGCGGCAGCTGGAGGGGAACGCCGGCGGCGTGCTGTTCGATCGCGGTGTGCACCTGACTGCGGTCATGAACTATCTCGGCGGACCGGTGGAGACGGTGTATGGGCGGTGCATGAACCCGCAGAAGTATTGGCAGGGCGACGAGACGGCGATCGTGGTGGCCACTCACAAGAACGGCATCGTCACGAACTACATCCAGAGCTGGAACATCCTCGGCGTCACCTGCCGGGAAGTGCCGCTGTTCGCGGTCTACGGTACCGAAGGCTCAATTGTCGAGGACCCCATGTACAGGGTTGAGGCGCACGGCTGTTACGAGGCCGGTGCCCTGAAGATCACCAGCCGGAAGAACCCCGCTTATTCGGGGTCCATCGTGCCGAGCGAGTTTCTCGCCGGCAAGGCATGGCTCGAGGATCTCTGGCGGATGCCGATTCCGCAGAACATGCTCAAGGACATGGTGCGGCACGGCACGCCGTGGCTGGTGCCGGACGATTATCCCGATTACGACGTATACCACGCGTCCGTGCAGGACTTCGTGCGGGCGGTGCGGGGAGAGAAAGCGCCGCATGTGCCGGGCAGCATCGCCCGCGACGACATCGCGGTTGTTTTCGCGGCCTACGAATCGGATAAAACGAACAGTGTCGTCAGACTGGAGGCCTGACATGCCAGCCTTGAAAGATATTAAACAGCCGGTGGCGATCGCCATGTGGTATGTCTCGTGGCTCTGGCGGCGCTACCCGGGAGGCGGCTTTGAAGACTGGGACCGTGCCCTGGACGAGCTCGAGGAGCGCGGCTACAACGCCGTCCGCATCGATGCCTTCCCGCACCTGGTTGCGCGCGACCGGGACGGCAGGAGCGTCGACGTCTTTCACGTGCCGGCGTATCTTTCGGAATACCCGTGGCCGATCTGGCGCAATCAACAGCCGATCGACATCAATCACCGTGAGGCGCTTGTCGAGTTCGTGTCGAAGTGCCGGGACCGCGGTATCTACGTTGCCCTTTCGTCCTGGATGCATGATGCGGAACCGGGGCGCTGCGAGCAGGTGGAAGGTGTTGCCGGCCTGGTCGGGATCTGGGACGAGACTTTGACTATGCTGGCGGACAACGATTGCCTGGGACCGGTCATCTTTGTCGACATGCTCAACGAATACCCGCTTTGGCACGGCATGGAATGGCTGCGCAAGGAGTTGCGCGCGCTCGGCGCGCTCGGGCGCCCGGAGCTTGATTCATCGTGCCGCTACAGCCCGGAGCAGAAGGCGTTCTACCGGACATTCATCAGCGACGTACTCGGCGAGTTGAAAGCGAAGTGGCCGGCACTAGATTTCTGCACCAGCCAGACGCAGAACTACTGGGGCAAGGAAGAGATGGACATGGACTACAGCAACTTCGACCTGCTCGATGTCCATTGCTGGATCGTGCAGTACAATGAGTTCACCGACGACACCGGCTACTTCGAGCATATCCATCGGCGTCGTGAGGACACCCACTGGGCCGAGAGCTGTCAAAAGATGATCGCCAAGTGGGCGGCGAACCGGGACGCTTATGCCGATTGGCTCGATGGCAAGATGGAGGAGATGGCCGCGGTCGCCGGCAAGTGGAAGCTGCCGTTGGCGAACACCGAGGGCTGGGGGCCGATCATGTGGACAGAACACGCCGCACTTGACTGGGACTGGGTGAGGGAGTCAGCGGAAATCGTCGCGGCGCTCGGGGCGAAGCACGGGTACGCGATCAACTGCACGTCGAACTTCTGCATGCCCAATTTCCCCGGCATGTGGGCCGATGCCGACTGGCACCGGCAGGTGACCGCGGTGATTCGCGGGGGACAGAAACGATGAGCAAACCCGGTCGCAACGTATTGTTCATCAGCACCGATCAGCAACACTGGTCTGCGATGGGCTACCTGAATCCCGAGGTGAAGACGCCCAACCTGGACAGGCTGGTGGCGCGGGGAACAACGTTCCACCGTGCCTATACAGTCAACCCCACCTGTACGCCGGCCCGGGCAAGCTGGCTTACCGGATTGTACCCAAGCCAGCACGGTGCGTACGCGCTGGGCACAAAACTGATGGAGGACGTCCCGACCGTCGGCGACGTGTTTCAGCAGCATGACTACCGCACGGCACTGATTGGCAAAGCCCATTTTCAACCGACCCGATCCACCGCCGAATACCCATCGCTTGAATCCTTTCCGATGCTGCACGACCTGGACTTCTGGCGGAAGTTCAACGGACCGTTCTACGGGTTTGAACACGTCGAGTTGACACGTAATCACACCGACGAGTGGGTTGTCGGCCAGCATTACGCGCTGTGGATGGAAGAGAAGGGCTGTAAGGACTGGCGCCAGTATTTCCTGCCTACACCGGCGGAATTCATGCAGGAGGAAATCGAGGGGTTCCCACGTTCAAACCGCCAGCCCCTGGCCCCGGACCAAGGCGTCTGGGATATCCCGGAAGACCTGCATTACAACACCTGGATCGCCGAACGGACTAACGCAATGATGGAGGCGTTCGACAGGAACGGCGACAATTTTTTCCTGTGGGCCAGTTTCTTTGACCCGCATCCCAGGTACATGGTGCCGGAACCCTATGCCAGCATGTACGACCCGGCCGAGGTTACCGTGCCGGAGCATCGCGAGGGCGAGTTTGACGACAAGCCGCCTTACTTCAAGCGGTCACAGGAGCCCAACCCGGATTTCAGTGATTTTGAGGAACCGGACGGCAACGTGGTGCATGGTTCACTTTCCCATTTGCGGTCGCGTGAGGTGAAGGCCAAAGCCATTGCGACCATGTATGGCATGGTGACCATGCTGGATACGTACATCGGCAAAATCCTCGACAAACTCGAGGAACTGGGAATGGCGGAAGAGACGCTTGTCTGTTTCACAACGGATCACGGCGACTTCTGGGGGCAGCACGGGTTGATTTCCAAGGCGATCCATCATTACGAGGACGTCCTCCGCGTCCCGCTCGTGGTCAGCATGCCCGGGACCATACCCGAAGGCGTTGTGTCCGATTCACTGCAGTCCACGGTTGATCTGCCGCAGACCTTCCTGAGCATTGCCGGCATACCCGTGCCGCGAACCATGGCGGGAGTCGACCAGAAGGACGTGTGGACGGGAGAGACGGACACGATCCGCAACCATGTCATCGTTGAGAATCAGCACCAGCCCACGACGATGAACATGCGTACGTATATCAATCAGCGTTACAAGATGACGGTTCACTACAATCGCGAGTACGGCGAGATCTATGACCTGGAGAAAGATCCCGGTGAATATGAGAACCTGTGGGACAATCCGCAGCATCAGGATCTCAAGCGGGATCTTCTCTTGAAGTTTCTCCACGGGGAAATGGCCAAGGCCCCATTGCCCATGCCCAGAATATCCCCCGCATGACCCCGACGCTTTCATGACGCGAAAAACGGCTGCAATCGCCGATCAGGAACCGACATGTTCTCCCGCCCTGCGCGCGGCGTCGCTTCGATTCGGGATCACCCCGGAGAGCGGCGGCCCGACGTACAGCGGCACCGGCGTGGTGATCGGCGAGGTCCTGGGGCCGCTGAAAACGACCGTGACCCTGCTGCAGGACGGTAAGCTGCGGGTGTGCTTAGTGGCCACCGACATCGGTTTGCAGGGACTCAATGTAAGCAACCTCTTCCGCCGGGAGCTTGCTGCGGCATTGGATATCCCGATCGCGAATGTCCTGACCCTGTGGTCACACAATCACAGCGCCACGATCATCGCCAGCAATGAGGTTCCGATTTACAGGACATGTATCGACGAGGTTCCCGAAGCCGATCTTCTGCCCGTCGGCAAGGAGCTTCTCGACACCTTGCTGAGCCATGCAAAACGCCTGCCGGATCTGCTCGAGCCGGTCACCGTCTGGTGGGCCGAAGGCGAAGAGGGGCGGATCACCTACAACCGCAAGGGCCGGCGGGCAGACGGTTCGACCTACTTCATGCGGGAAGAAGACCGCGTCCTGCTGGGCAAGGATTTCAACGGCGACATCGACCGCCAGGCCCCGGTGGTGGTGCTCAAGAACATGGACGGCCGGCCGGTAAGCGCACTTGTTCAATTCACCGGTCATCCGGTCACCTGTTACCACCCCGAGCGGCCGGTGGTCTTCGGCGAGTGGCCACAGGTGGCCTGCGACCGTCTGGCGCAACATCTTTCGCCGGCAGCGCCCCCGGCGGTCAGTTTTCTGCAGGGATGTGCAGGGGAAATCAACTCAAAGGAGATGTTCCGGGGCGGGGTCAAGCGTTCGCGGCAATTCGGCGGCATGCTGGCGGAGAGCTACATCGCGGCCCTCGACAAGCTGCGGGCCTCCCGGCGCGACGGCCTGGACTATGCGGTGGAGAACGTCCGCGTGCCGCTGGCGCCGCTGCCCTCAAGGAACGTGCTGCAACGAGAGCTCGACGAGATGGTGGATTTCATGCGGCGCGCGGCTGCCGGCGATGAAAACACGCTGGAGTGCCTGGGCATGAACCTGCCGCGCGACCTCTCGCCCGCGTACCGCTCTATAATGATCGAGCTGGCGAAGCGCTGGAATGACTGGGCGCTCGGGTTGCACGAGGCCGGACGGACAGACGAAGTCCCGAAGTACCTGAACATGGCGGTCTCTGTCCTGCGGTTGGGGGATGTCGGCATCGTGGCGATGCCCTGCGAGCCGTTCCAGGGGATTGGCAGACAGATCCGGCACGGGTCGCCGCTGGATTTAACCATACCATGCGGCTACGCCAACGCGGGTTATCCGTATATCACCGACGCTCCGAATACCGGCGACAGCGAGTACATGAGCGCCTGTTACCGGTACACCGAATATCTGCCGCCGCTGAAGAAACCGGCCGGCGACGTTTTGGCCCGAGGCGCCGTCAAATGCCTCAAGCGCTTTGCCCGGGAGAAGGGCCACGAGCGGTAGTGGATATACGGGAAAATGACGGGTGCGTGCATTTGCACTTGGCGATGGTTGCAACGCCCGGCTTGTCGGTGTAGCATGGGGTGACCCGACACAGGTTGTTGGCGGGGGCCCTGAGCATGTCGATGGTGCATGGGCGCCGATCGCCAACCCGGTTTTGTATAACGAAAATGCCAGCGCAGGAGTTGATCTATGGAGCGGCTCAAGGTTTTGTTTTTGCCGCAGCTTACCCTTACGGACGATTGCCAGAACGCCGCCGTGGCAGCTATTGGTGACAGTCACGACCTGGCGATCTACGATGTGGAACGGCCGATACCCGAGCAGTTCGCGGGGCGGACGGTTGTGATCGACACCGGTGGCACGGTCGGGACACACGAGATGATGGATGCCGCTACCGATACGAAGTTGTGGCAGGTCATGGGCAATGGTCTCGATCATGTCGATGTCGACTACATGAAATCCAAGGGGTTCATTGTCTGCAATTGCGCCGGGGAATTGAGCAGTGTTGCCCTTGCAGAGTGCGCGATGATGTTTGTGCTGATGCTGGCGCGCAGCTATCCCGCGGCACGCAGGAATTTCGATGCCGGCGTCCTTTACAAGCCGCCCGGCTATGGGCTCGAGGGGAAGGTGCTGGGGATCATCGGCCTCGGCGCCAGCGGTGTCGAGTTCGCCCGTCGCGCCAAGGCGTTCGGCATGCGAATCCAGGCGATCGATATCCGCGAGATCGAGCCGGAGATCCTGGATGAAATCCAGCCCGAACTAATCGCCGGCCCCGATGAGCTCGACCGTGTCGCGGCCGCCGCTGACTTTCTCTCGGTGCATCTGCACCTGACCGATGCCACCCGCCACATCATCGACGGCCGCCGCATCGGCCTGATGAAGCCGGATGCCTGTATCATCAACGTGGCACGGGGTGCCCTGGTGGATGAGGAGGCGATGTACGACGCACTGTTGAACGGGCGGCTGGGCGGTGCCGGCCTGGACGTGTTCAGTAACGAACCGACGGACCCGAGTTTGCCGGTCTACCAGTTGCCGAACGTAGTGGTGACGCCGCACGTATCCGGCGGCACCGATCTCACCCTCAGACTGCGTGCCGAAGCCGTAGCCGAAAACGTCGATCGCATTGCACAGGGGCTGGAGCTATTGTCCCGGGTCGATGGTTGAGGCCGAAACCGGCATAACCCCAAGGAATGTCAAGATGGCCAGCTCGATTGATAGCCTGCAGGAACAAACCAAGCAGCTCGAAGAGGTGGGATACACGGTCGTTCCGAATGCACTTTCCCCCGAGTCCGTGGCAGCGACACAGGAGGCAGTGGTTGATTTGCTTGAGAAGGAAGCGGAAGTGGCCCGCTGCACGGGGACGCAGACGGATAATTTGCGGAATGCCCATGTCATCGTCGGCAAGCATCCGCACTTTTATGACTTTTTCCTGAACCCGCCGGTGATGGCAGTGGTCAATGCGATGCTGGGCGACGATGCGTTTTTGTACGACGCCAATATCCGGGTGCCAATGCCCACGGGCGAGCGGGATGTGCGGAAGGGGTTCCAGGTGCACGTTGACCGGGAGGATTATGCGGTCCGCCCGTTTGCCGGGGGGCGACATTTTCCAATGGCGCTGAATGTCGTCTGGTGCCTGACGGACTTTACCGCGGAAAACGGCACGACGTCTGTATGGCCCGGATCTCACCTGTCGGGCGAAGTGCCGGATCCGGAACAGGGTACATCGGGTGCGATCCAGCTGGAAGCCACGGCTGGGTCAGCGATCGCCTGGGATGCCGCGCTCTGGCACCAGGGCGGAGTGAACCGCAGCGATGCGCCGCGGTGGTGCGTCATTGGTTATTATCAGCGGGCGTGGATCAAAGGAAAAACAGATACGACACGCGTGGTGCCGCCCGAGGCGCTTGAACAAATGTCCGAAGACACAAAACACCTGCTGGGCATTGTCCCGGCGCCTTCGGATTATTCGGAAGTGAAAGCGTTGACGTCCGAAGAGCTCGAGGCGCTGACACTCGAGCAGAAAAAAGTGCTGGGGTTCGCGGTATATTGAGGCGAGCGAAAGCCGATTGGCAGCGTGTTTCTTCGCTGAAGCAAAACCTGAAGGGTACCTGTGACAGATTATTCCAAGATGATCGACTCGATTGACGACCTGAACGACCCGGCGTGCCTGCGGTCACGGATGGAAGATAACGGGTATCTGTACTTCCACCGACTTGTCGATCCCGACCGCGCGCTCGGCGTCAAGCGCGATATCATGGCGCTGCTGCGGGAGCATTCCATCATCGAAGACGACGGTGCGGCGGAGCCGATGTGGAGCGGTGGGCCGGAGCCGACGGAAACGGAATACATGGCTGTATACGATCGAATCGCCCGGCTCGATTCGTTTCAGCAGCTTGCCAGGTCGCCCGAAATCATTTCGGTGATCGAGGCGATCTGTGGCGAGCCGGTCCAAGTGTGGGAGCAGCAGCTGATCCGCATCGTTTATCCGGAACCGGAGGCGGCGACAGTCCGGGGGGTCGGCGCGCATCAGGATGGCGATCCGGCATTGGGTTACCAGGCCGAATCCTTTTTCACCACCTGGGTGGCGCTGATGGACATCGACATGAGCGTGGGCGGACTCGCGGTTTCCCCCGAATCGCACAAGCGCGGGCTGCTGAAAGCCAAGGGTATGGTGGCAAGCTCGGCAAAGGATGCCCAAAAAAAGTCCTATGGCCTCGATGCCGATGCACTGGAGTGGGCGACCACCGAGTATGCGCCCGGCAGTACCGTGATCTTTGCCAGCCGGACGGTGCACCGCGGTATGCCGAATCATTCCGATCGAATCCGGTTGTCGGGAGATTTCCGTTACCAGCGCGCCTCGGATACGGCCGGCTGGCTGGCGCACACGCTGGGGCCGGATGTACGACGTGTGGCGCAGGCGATCGACGAGACACTTTCAGGCCGCGCGTTGTATGTGACGACCCGGCCGTCGCCGGAAATTATCGTCAAAGTACGCCGGCAAATGCTGGAGGAAAAGAACAGCACCCTGGAACGTGCGCAGGAACTGGTACAGGAAATTTCGGAACGTGAGTGAATGGCAAATCGCCACCACCGCCGCATTGTCGGCGGACAGTTATTGAACAACGAACACAAGACGGGATAGCGATGAAAAACAATTGGGTACGTGAAAAACTGCTTGCCGGCGAATCGGTCCTCGGTCTGCAAATGGGATTGGGCAGTCCGGCTGTTGCCGAAATGCTGGGCTACGCCGGCTATGACTGGCTGGTGATCGAGACCGAGCACAATGCGCTGGACTTCTCGCAGATGGAGCACATGATGATGGCGATGAGCAGTACCGATGTGGTGCCGCTGGTACGCCCCTCCTCGGGTGATCCGCTGGTTATTCAAAAGGTGCTCGACGCCGGTGCGATGGGGCTTTTCGTGCCCATGATTCGTACCGCCGCGGATGCCGAGGCGGTCGTGAAAGCGACACGGTATCCACCGGAAGGCATACGTGGTTTCGGGCCGTTGCGGGCATCGCAATACACCATGGATTACCCGGATTATTTTGCCCGCAGCAACGACAATGTCCTGGTTTCCTTCATCCTGGAGACCAAAGAGGCACTGGCGAACCTCGAGGAGATCATGGCGGTCCCGGGCGTTGATGCGCTTTACTTCGGCTTGTTCGACCTGTGCATCTCGCTCGGCCTGAACCCGATCAACATGCCGTTTCCGGAAATCGACGCCGCGATCGAGCGGGGGCTCGAGTTCAGCCGCAAAACGGGCGTGGCAATCGGGATCGGTGTCGGCAGTCCGGAAGACCTGCGCTTCCGACTCGACCAGGGCATGCGGTTCATGGTGTACGGGACGGACTACATGCTCCTGCAAAATGCAGCGAAAACGGGCATTGAGGCTTTCCGCGAGTATACTGGCGGGTCCTGAGCTTGCAACGGGAACGGACTTGGTTCCCGCCGCGGCGGAAACAACAACCTTGAATTGATTCTACATTCCGAAACACCAGAAACAGAAAGGGAGAAGATTATGGCATTCAAATACACCGTCGTGACGGATACGATGGCATGGATCGGTTACAACGTCCTGGAACAGCCGCAGGAAGTTCTCAGCGCAGTCAAGGAAGCCGGCTACGACGGCATTGACCTGCCCGGTGATCCGACACGGATGGACGGCAGTGAATGGCGGAAAATGACCGAGGACGCCGGACTGGAAGTGCCGGAGCTGCTGGGCGCCTGGGGCTACTACCATGCCGGCGAAGAGCGCCTCCTCGCCAGCCCGGTCCCGGAGAAACGGGGACACGCAGTCCAGTATGCCAAAGACACAGTTGACCTGGCGGCGGAGATCGGGGCCAGTTTCGTGGAGGTGTGTCCCGCCCAGCCGGCTATTCCGCAACTGCCCTTTCCGGATGAGGACATCTCGACACTGCGTTCGCATTTTAAGGACTCGATACGTGAAGTCTGCGAGCACGCCGCGACGTGTGGGGTGACGATCCTGCTGGAGCCGTTGAACTGTTATGAAGGGCTCCCCGGGGTGCTGACGACAGTCATCGAAGCGGTCAACTACATCGAGGAGCTGAAGATCGACAACCTGGGCGTACAGCCGGACAATTATCACATGAATGCCGGCGAAGCATCGATCACGCAGGCGGTCAGGACCGCCGGCAAACACATCAAGCATTACCACTTCAACGAAACCAACCACATGACCCACGGGACCGGTCACGCCGATTTCCGGGAGATCGTGCGCATCCTGAAGGAGATCGGGTACGACGGGTACCTGGCGTTCTACATGCCGCAGACATCGCAGCAGATTTTCCAGAGCACGCCCGGCATCGGTTACGGTAAATTGGACGCCGCTGCGGTTGGCAGCAGCATCGCCAAGAAATCGCTTCTCGAGTATTTGTCGCAACCGATTCGACTGCTGAAGGAAATCGAACAGACAGTCGAGCTTGAGCGAGATCTATACGAGCTCGACTCGACGAGATACTAAAGAAAACGACGAAATTACGCGTAAATAGTCGCCGATTATCCCGCCATACAGGCGGCGATGCCGCCCGCGAGAGGACTCTCTCTCAAAAAAAAATATCAGGCGATAAAACGCCGCAATCCCCCGCCCTTAATGGTTTTCGCCGTTTCGGCAGACAGCGAATTTGTCCGTGTGCCATTTTTTTCTTGGAATTCGGCAGAGAAAACATATAACAGGTAATGATTGTGGTAGGGAACCGTGATCGCGGCGGCGAAAAAACGCCATACATTTGCAAGATTGAATCCGGCACGTGAAACACAGTGATCCGGAATCGCAGCGAAAAAAACCAACGAAAAAGGAGAGGGAGAAAATGCGTTATTTCTTAATCGCAGTTTTAGCAATGCTGTTCGTCGGAAGTCAGGCAAAGGCCGGTCTTGTGGCTTACTATTCGTTTGATCACTTTACTGGCGACCCGACCGGGGTTCCGCCTTTTCACCAGTACGGACTCTATGACGACGTTTCGGATATGGACAACGATGCGTCGGCCGGTGGGAGCACATGGGTCCCCGGCGAGGGCATCTCCGGTGGCGCGGTTGCATTGACGAATGATGAGATCGGTGGCAATACGATGGCCGCAAACCTCGGGATCATGGAGGATGTAAGCTATTCGTTCTGGGTGAATCCGGATGATCAACTTGCTTACCAGGAGGAGGCGATCCTGATACGTACCAATGCCAACGGTACGGTCCTGCAGGCGATCTGGATAACCGGTGATCCCCCGGGACACCCGTCAGCGTACTGGGGAACAAACACGCTGAAGCTTGTTGTCGCGGTCGACGGGGTGTTACATACGATCAGGCCACTGCATGCGAATGGTGACATGCCGCAGGGTGAATGGACCCATATCACGATTGTCTTCGACACTGACTACAACGGCACTGCTGGTACGAACGTGTTGATTGTTTACGTCAATGGCTATAGCGATTGGTTGACAACCGCTGATGGTGCCCTCAATGGGACGGCTCGTATCGGTGTCGAACAGGGTCACAGCATTGGCAACGGGCCTGCGGCGAATGATGGCTTCAACGGGTTGATGGATGAGGTGAAGATCTTCGACCATGCCTTGAGCGGAGCGGAAGTCGCGGCGTTGTACACTGAGGGCCTGGGCGGAGTTGGGATGCTCAACCACCTCCTGGCGAACAGCGGCGGAGGCGGCGCAGGCGAGCAGGGTCCGCAGGGCAAAGAGGGGCCGTCAGGAAGTGATGGTGCCGCTGGTGCCGCTGGTGCCGATGGTGCCGCTGGTGCCGCTGGTGCACAGGGGGCGCAGGGCAAGCAAGGGGACACCGGCGCCAACGCGCCGTGCGTGAATTGCGCCGATGTCGCCGACGCAGCCGTGGACCTGACCTGCGCTCTCTTGGCAGGCAATCCCGCGAACTCGGTCGCGGACTTGTATGCAGCTGCGCAGACCGTCGCTAATTCCATCTTGATCAGCGCTAATATCTGCGACGAGGCCGCCTGCGATCTCGCCGGCGAAATCCAGAGTGCACTCGACGCTGCAGTCGAGGACAAGTAGGCGCACGACACATTGTTTGACTGGGAAAGCCCGGGAATCACTTGATTCCCGGGCTTTTTCTTTGTCGGCAGACAATCGTTTTTCGCGCTCACCCCGGCAGGTGGGAGGCGGCTTTGCGCCTCTCGGGACTGAACGAGCCGCATCCCTTGCGTTTCTCTCACCCTACTGCTATGCTCCTGCCCATGAAGAAGAGAAGCGGAGCAATCCTGTTGGCGGCCGGCCTGGCAAGCACCGTCATTGTGCACCTGTCAAGCGCGGCTCCTGAAACGGGCCTCGACACCCGGAATTTTATAGCCAACGGCTCCTTCGAGGAACTCGATTCGCAGGGGCGTCCCGGTGGATGGACGACGAGCCAGGGCGCGGATCCAAACGAGAATACGACCCTGCCCGAGGGGGTGAGCTGGGCCATCGACACCGATGTCACGCACGACGGGCAGCAGTCGCTGCGGATGTCGGCAACCGGCGTGACGGCGGAGTTCGCGAGCTTCCATCTCCGCGACCGCGTCGTGCTGCGTGCGAATCGCGTCTACGAATTCTCCCTGTGGATGAAGGCCGAAGGCGTCATGTTTTCCTCATACCTGGGGAGCAAGGGCGGGTTCGTATTCCAGTGTTTTCGCAAGGTTGGCGACCAGATCGTCGGTGGTCTCATGGTCCGGGCGGACAACGGCACCTACGACTGGAAGCGTTTCTCGACGACTTTCGAGACAACCGCGGAAGCGACGCTGCACCCCCGTACGTGGCGGGCCGTCCAGGAAGGCACGTACTGGGTTGACGACATCAGCCTGCGCGAGGTCGAGGTCGTTGGCGTGTTCCCGTCGATGCCTGTCCCGGAGCTCATCACCCATTATCCGGACGCCGTGCGCAGTGGGGATGGGGAGTTGGCGCTTCTTTTCGCGCCGTCGACGCAGAAGGTGCTGCGTGAGTCGATGCCCGATGAGCAGGTGCTCACCGGCGGCACGACCGGTGCGGTCTCACTTGCCAGGAACGAGCACGAGGCGATCCAGGTCGTGATGGTTCCGCTGTGGGACCCGCAGACCGCCAGGGACGTGAAGGTGACGACGACACCGCTGCGCCACAAGCAAACCGGCGAAGTCGCCGAGGGCGCCCGGGTCAACTGGCACCTGGTGGCGTACCTGGGGCTCCATCATGACGGCAGTCTGGTCACCACGCCAGAGCCGGATATCCTGCTGCCCGCCGGGGATTTTTCCGTCAGCGGGCAGCGGCTGCAGCCCATCTGGGTGGATGTCTACGCGGGTGCGGCGACGCCGGCCGGCGACTACGGGATGCAGGTTACAATAGAGGCCGGGGGCGCGTCGATCACCGCGAGTGTGAACGTCCACGTTTACGATTTCACGCTTCCCCGCAAGCATTCCCTTCCCACCGCCGTCGGTGCAACTGTGCCGTCGGTACGGGAGTTGCTCTACGAGTATCGGCTGGACCGTCGCGTGGTGACGCAGCCCGGGCCGCCGTTCGACAACTACAAGCTGAAAGAGGGTGAGTACAGCGAGTTTGCGGACGTGAAGCCGATCATCGAAGCTGAGCTCGACCGGTACGTGGCCGAGGGCGGCAACATGTTCATGATCCCGACGCCGCACTTCAAGGGGGACGGCGGCAGCAATCATCCCCTGGGTGGCTTCGTCAACATGAACGTCATTCATAACGAGGCGGATGACGCCGCCTGGATCGTCCGCTACCATCGTGAGCTCGCCGGGTGGCTGCGGGAAAAGGGGCTGCTGGATAAAGGCTACATCTACATTTGGGACGAACCGCGGCCCAAGGTCTATGAGAATATCCGCAGCACCCGCAGACTGCTTCGAGAAGCGGACCCGGAAATCCGCACGTTCATGCCGGCTGCGCTCACCGAAGAACTGGCGGACGAGATCGATGTCTGGGTTCTGCCGCCCAGTGACTGGGCCGAGAAGCGGGAGCTGGTCGACAAGCTTCGCCGGCAGGGCAAGGAGTTCTGGTGGTATAACGCGGTGGCCGGAACTCAGCTGGAAGTGCGCCTGATTTGGCCCCGGCTGCTTTTCTGGGCTATCTGGAAGAACAACATCGACGGCTATCTGCACTGGTCCGTGGATACCTGGCGCTTCGCCGAGGGCCGCCATTTCGGGACGCTGCACCGAATCGGCACGAGCACCGACTGCTGGTGGAGCAAGGGGCCCGACCCGTACGGGGGCGCCGGAACCATGGTGCTGCCGGCGCCCGGAAAACATCCCGTCCATGATGGCATTCTGACACCGGCGCGAGCGGGCGTTCTTCCGACCATCCGCCTGGCGGGGGTTCGGGACGGGCTCGAGGACTACGAGTATTTCGTTCTGCTCCAAAAGCTCATGGAGAGCGCAGGAAAAGACGCACAGAAGGACGACGCGGCGGCCATTGCAGAGGCCGGGAAGCTGCTCACCGTTCCGCCCGAGATCGTGACCTCGCTCAAGGAATATACCAACAGCGACTCGCTCCTGCGGGCGCAACGGGACCGGATCGCCGTCGCCATCGAACTATTGGATGGGAAATGAAAACAGAATTCAGGGTTGTCGGCAAGGAACCCGAACCGGAGAGTCACCGTCTGTGCCGGCGCCCGGATCGCCCGCGGCGACCGTCGGCGAGGGGCACGGTGGCGGTTCCGATCTTCACTGGAATCCCGATTGATCCGGAGTACAATCTGCCTTAGTTTATGGCGGAGAAGCCACGGCAGTGTTTGCAGTGGACATGTCGATGACATCAAGGCGTTTTGTAAGCGCAGTTTTCTTTATGGATAATGTCCATCCCAAAAAAATTGGTTTCACGCTGATCGAATTGCTCGTGGTCATTGCCATCATTGCCATACTGGCAGCGATGTTGTTGCCGGCATTGAACCAGGCCAAGGATACAGCCAAGGCTATAACCTGCATGAACCAGTTGAAGCAGTGTGGTCTTGCGACGTATTACTACGCCGATGGAGACGATGGACGCGTGCCGCCCATGGACAGTACATCGGGCGGACCGACACACGCCGTGCCATGGCTGTTGTCCTATTATTATGCGGGTGTTGCGCAAGAAAGCTTGAAGGGGCCGTCCGGGAGCTATGATCTTGTCGTTTGTCCCACCAGCAGCATCGCCTTTCCCACAGGCTGGAGTTTCCACTACGCATCCTGGGTGAATTGCCCCGGAGAAGCCGGCGCAACCGCGCTCGCCGGCAGGAAATACAGGATCAACAACTATTCCCAGCTTCTCGGGAATACCGACATGGGCCCCTCGGATTGTTCATTCCTGATGGACAGCACCGACGGGGCAAGCGACAAGGATTTTTCGATGGTTCCCAATGCCAAGGACGCGTCTACAGTTCCTCGCGACTGGGGGATCGCTCTCCGGCATCGGAACAAGGCGAATATGTGGATGCTCGATGGCAGTGCCCGGGCGGTCGGCCGGGCCGATTTGGCAAGCGAACCGTTCAGCACCTATGATTTTGACCCTGCATACGGTGTCGTCACCAAGCCGTTGAACTGCGTCTCTTATCTGTGGTGACGGTCGATCAACACGCGAGACGACTGGCCGGGCGGGGGATGCCGACAGGTCTTCCAACGAGCAGGTCCAGCGGACGCGAGGACGCAGCCGCTGACCGCAGCGTTGATCAGGTGCAGGCTCGGTCCGGGCAGCGGCCGGGATGAGCGGTATCCCCGCAGATGGACAATGAAAGGCGCATTCGAAGGCGTGCACAATGAATACAACGCTGAGCCAGGAACAGATCGAGGCCTATCGCCGTGACGGCTTCGTTGCGCATCGAGGTTTTCTCGATTGCGAGGAAGTGGCGGAACTCAAATCGGCGGTGTTGTCAGCCATCGAGACCATGGGCAAATGCAAGGTCGCCGGAGGCGACGGCGCCTTCGAGGACGGGGATACATACTATGACAGGGTGTTCACCCAGCGCCTGAACCTGTGGCGGATCAGCGAGACGGTGAAACGGTACATGCTGAACTCGAAAATCGGTGAGATGCTCAGCGCCCTCGAAGGTGTGGATAGCTTCCGGGTATGGCACGACAAGGCTGTGATCAAGGAGCCGTATGCCAATCCCACGGCCTGGCACCTGGACGACCCGTTCTGGCCCTTTTACACTAAGCACGCGATCTCGATCTGGATCGCACTGGGGCCGGCGACGCTGGGGAACGGCTGCATGTGGTTCGTGCCGGGCTCCCATAAACTGGCCCGCTTCGAAACCGCCGACATCGGCGAGAACCTGTCCGGCCTTTTCGAGCTTTATACCGAGATGACCAACGTCGATCCGGAAGGCGTGCCCATGGAGCAGGGCGACTGCAGCTTCCACAACGGACTCACAGCCCACGGCGCCGGGGCGAACATGACCCGCGGGCGGCGCATCGCCATGACCTGCAACTACATGCCGGTGGGCAGCACCTTCAACGGCAAATGCGTCGGCATGCCCCCCGAATATTTCGCGTCGCTTTCCGAGGGCGATGTTCTCGACAACGACGAATGGAACCCCGTGGTGTAGGCCAACACTGTTTACTTCGGCCACCTTTAGACAGGAGAAATTAAAAAGCATGCCAAGCAAGATATTGACAATCCTGATGATCATCGGCCTGGTCGGCACGACCGCCTTGACCGCCACCTCGGCAGAGGAGCTGGATACCCGCAATGTCGTACCGAACGGTTCGTTCGAGGAACTCGATGCAACGGGGGCACCGACTGGATGGCGCTTCAGCCAGGGGCCGGAGCCAGGTAAAAATGCCGAACTGCCGAAGGGGATGAGCTGGGCGATTGACAAGAATGTCAAACACGAGGGGAATCAATCTCTGCGCATGTCCGGTGCGGGCGTGACGGCATCTCACGCCAGTTTTCACCCTACTGACGTTATACACCTGAAAGCACCGCGAGTCTATGAACTCTCTCTATGGGCAAAGGCCGAAAACGTGGAGTTCTCTGATTTTCATGAGAACACCATCGGCTTCATTTTTATGTGTACGGCCTCCGTCGGGGGAGAGACGGCGCCGCCGCTCATTCTTAAGGTGGACAGTGGCACCTATGACTGGAAGCGCTTCACAGTGCTATACAAGACAACGCTGCCGACGGCGCTGACGCCGCGTACCTGGCGGGCGGTGTGGAAAGGGGCCTACTGGATTGACAATATCACCCTGCGTGAGGTGATTCCCGTCATCCAGGAGATTGGCAAACCTGCACATCCGTCGGTACCTGTTGGCGAACTTGTCAATCATTACGAGGATGCCTTGCGCAGCGAGGCGGGCAAATTTGCTGTTCTCTTTGCTCCTCCAACCAAGAAGATCCTGCGCCGGATGCTGCCCGACAAGCAGGTATTTTCCGGGGGTGCGTCCGCCTCCATCTCCCTTGCCGGGAATGAGCATGAAGGCATCCAGATTGTGGTGGCTCCGCTCTGGGACAAGAATGTTACCGGGAAGGTGGAGGTCTGGGTGTCGCCGCTCTGTAACAGCCAGACCGGCGACCTTGCTGCGGGGGCCAGGGTGAGTTGGCGTCCCGTGGGGTATTTCGGGGCGCAGAAGGACGACAAGCTCATTGGCGAAACCTGGCCGGACGTCCTGCTGCCTGCCGGTGCCGAAGATCAGGGGTTCTCAGTCAGGGGCGACGAGCTGCAGCCGGTCTGGGTGGATGTCTACGCCGGTGCGGACACGCCGGCCGGGGATTATGAGACAACGGTGACGGTGAAGGCAGGCAACCCGCCCCAGACCCTTGCCGCCAGGATAAACGTTCATGTCTACAATTTTTCGATTCCGCAGAGACACTCCATGCCAATGTCCGTCGGGGCACGAACGCCGGCGTCGCGGGCGTTGCTGAGTGAGTACCGCCTGGAGAACCGCCAACTGATGATGCCCGGTCCGCCGTTCGACCTCTGGGGGGTCATGAAAGAACACGAGTTCCGTGAGTTTGCCGAAGTGAAACCAATGATCGCGGAGGAGCTCGAGAAGTATCGGGCCGGAGGCGGGAAGCTGTTCAAGATACCCGTCCCGCATTTCAGGGGGGATAAGGGAACCATGCATCCGGTCGGTGGTGTGTGGAACCACGACGTTATTTTCGATGAGCCCGATGCGGCATACATTGTTCGCTACCATCGCCAGTTTGCCAAATGGCTGCGTGAGAAAGGTCTGCTGCAGGATGCCTACGTTTTGCTGTGGGATGAACCGGCGCCCTCGCGTTTTCCGCAGATACATACCATCCGCGAGCTTATCCGGAAAGCCGATCCGGGGATTCGGTGCCTGGTGCATGCGGGACTGCACAGGGAACTGATGGACGACGTGGACATCTGGTCCAGCGGCATGTGGCAGTGGGACAAGAAGCGGGAGCTGGCCGCTGAAATTGCCGAACGCGGGATCGACCAATGGTGGTACAACGTGCCGCCCCTGGGAGCCGACCCGGCAATAGACCTGCTCTGGACACGGCTGTTTTTCTGGTCGACCTGGAAGTACCAGATCGATGGCGCCCTCCTTTGGACGGTGGATGCCTATTGGTATTTCAGCAAGCTCGGAACGATGTCACAGGTTGGGAACACCACCGACTGCCGTTGGAGTAAGGGGCAGACAGAAGACATCGGTGGCGGCAGCTTGACCTACCCGCTCCCCGGTATCGGAGAGTATGCATTCAAGCAGTACGGCTGGAAAGCGCTGCCCTCGATCCGGCTCGAGGCGGTCCGGGACGGACTCGAGGACTACGAGTACTTTGCTCTCCTTCGCAAGCTGATCGAGAAGGCCAAGGCCGCCGGGGCGCAGGATGCAGATGCCATTGCCGCGGCAGAGAAACTGCTCGATGTTCCGACTGAGATCGAGAGTGATGATTTTCATCCCGAGAAGCTGACGCAATACACCCGGGACGGTTCTCTGGTACGCAGACATCGTGACCGGCTGGCACGCATGATCGAACTGTTTTCGGAGAGATGAGTAATGATTAAAGCAGCTTCTCTTTGCTTTGACGGCATACCGAAGGCTGGAAGCGAGCTTGAGAACCACGCGGGGTTCGCCGTCGAGGAAGTCCTCGGGCCGCTGACGACTACGGTCACCTTACTCGAAGATGGGCCGCAACGTCTGTGCCTGGTTACGTCCGGTTTCACCGTCGAGAGCAGACATCTCAATCATGCACTACGCGCAACGGCCTCGGAAGGGCTGGGGATTCCTTTTTCGAACGTACTGGTTTTCGGCACACACAACCACAGCGCTCCGACCATTGAACGCGATGCGAGATCTGATGCCATGTCCCAGTCAGATCCGTGGCCGGCCGACCGCAAGCCCGATCTGCTGCCGCTTGGCAAGGCGTTCATGCGGGACTTTCGCCGCACAGTCAAGAAACTGCGGCCATTGTTGCAGCCGGTTACCGTCTGGTGGAGCCTCGGCAGGGAAGGGCGCATTACCTATCACCGCAAAGGCTGGCGGGCCGATGGGACGACGTATTTCATGCGGGAGGAAGATCGCAAGCTCGTGGCCCGGGATTATCGCGGTGACATCGATGAGGATGCGCCGGTCGTTTGCCTGCGGGGCGAGGACGGCCGGCCGGTGTGTTTCCTTACCCAGTTCACCGGGCATCCCGTTACCTCTTACCACCCGGAACGTCCCGTCGTGTTCGGCGAGTACTGCCAGGTCGCCACCGACCTGCTCGCCAGTCACCATGCACGCAATGGTGAAACGCCGGTGGGGTTCCTGCAGGGGTTTGCGGGTGACACCAACACAAAAGAGATGTTCGAAGGCGGAATCGAACGCGCCCAGCAGTTTGGCAAGTACCTTGGCGAGACGTACGTAAAGGCGGCGCGCAAACTCAAACAATCGGAACGAAACAGCCTCGACTTCGTCGCGGACAAGGTTGCCGTCCCGCTGGCGCCCCTGCCCGCCCGACGGACGCTGGAAAAAGAGATCAGGGCGATCAAGGCTTTTATCAAGCGCGCCCGGGCTGGCGACGAGGACACCGTGAGCCTGCTGGGCATGAATTATCCGAGGGGCCTGTCACCCACGTATCGCGCGGCAATGGCGGAGCATATCCTGCCGTGGAGCGAGTGGGCGCTGAACTTATGGGAAACCGGGCAGGAACAGACCGTGCCGAAGACACTTGAAATGGATATCTACGTGCTGCGATTGGGCGACGTCGGTATTGTCGGGGTTCCCGCCGAGCCGTTTTGGGTGATCGGCCGCACGATCAAGGAAAACTCGCCGTTGCCCCTTACAATTCCCTGCGGTTACGCCAACGGATGCCATGGTTATATCTCCGATAGCCGCGGCACGAACGATCGCGAATATATGAGCGCCTTTCATCGCTGCACGCGATTTCGTCCGCCGTTCAGGAAACCCTCGGGCGATGTCATTGCCCGCGAGGCGGTGCGAATCCTGAAGGGCCTGGCAAAAAACCAGCCACCCCGAAAGGAATCGTGACATGGTGTTTGCAGCGGAGAAAGAGGGAAAGTGGCGGTTGAGCGGGGGCGGCTACGTCGTCGAGGCGGCTTTGCCGAGCCTGCTGGTTGCCGATGGCCGGATCGCCAAGGCTGTCCCGGAAGACTGGACTGAAACCCGCCCGGAAGCCGTCGGAGAGTCGCTCACAACTGAATCACGGGGCGCGTTCGAGGGGGTTGATGCGGAGTGGCATGTTGTTCTCGAATGCCGGACCGGATGCGACTCGACTGCCTTGGCCGAGCTGCGGCTCGAGATCGTCAACAGCGGCACCGAGCCCCTGCTTGTCAACAGTATAGACCTGTTCGGTGGCGAGGGGGCGGTGGTGGTGACTGAGGGACTGAGCCAGACACACTGGCTGCAGGGCGGCTGGCATATGCTCGAGCCGTGGCAGGTCCACTCTGTTGCGCCCGGTCAATGGGAAGGGGCCTGGATGCTCGCATTGATCAACAACTGCCTGCCGAATACCCTGGTCATGGGGTTTGCCGACTTCCGCAACTGTCTTGCGAAATTCTCTTTCGAGATTCCTTCCTGTCCGCAAACACGACTCGAATCGCTCGAGGCGATCCTGCACCCCGGCGGTACCGGGCCAATTGCCATCGCGCCCGGTGGCCGCTTCACAACGGAGCCGCTTTTCCTGGCAACAGGAACGCGGACACAAGTGGTCCTCGGCGCATACGGAGACCGTCTCCACCGGGACCGGCAAAGGCCGATTCCACAGGCCCGGTGGATAGGATGGGACTCGTATTACAACATGAACATAGAAGTTACGCAGGAAGATGTCATCACCCACGCCGACATCATCGCCGAACGGTTTTTGCCGCAGAACGCCGGGAACCTGTTTCTGACAATTGACCACGGTTGGCAAAAGTGCCTGGGCGATTGGGAAGGAAACGACCAGTTTCCAAAGGGGATGAAATGGGTCGCCAATGAGATTCGGAGTCGTGGATTGGTGCCGGGGATCTGGTTGAATCTCTTCCAGATAACCGAGAACTGTTCTTTGGCAACAGCGCATCCGGAGTGGCTGCTGCACACCCCGGACGGCGAACGGCTGAGAGTCGGAAAGTGGTACGACCAGGCGGGTGTGTGGGACCGCTTCTGCCTCGACGTAACCCATCCCGAAGTGAGACGGCATCTCGTCGAATTAATGCGCAAGGTGACTGTCGAGTGGGGCTATCATGTACTCAAGATTGACTTCTCTTACTCCGCCTTTGGAACATCCTTCGCCGATGACCCCACGGAAGTACAGGCATCGTTTCATGACAGTTCGGGCACTGTTATGGCTGCATACCTCTCACTGCTCGAGGCGATGCGCGGAGAAATGGCGGAAGCGGTATTCGTATTCGGGTGCCTCGAGTATTTGCCGTCGTATCAGGTGTGGTGCGATTCGATGCGCGTCGCCTTCGACGCCGACTACGAATGGCTGAAGACCGTTCACGCCATTCGCTCGGTGACGACGAACAGTTTCTTCCACACGAAGACCTGGGTCACCGACCCGGATGTCCTGCTCCTGCAACCGGAACCCGACACCCAGCATCGATTCTTCGCGGACGCCTTCTTCGGCGTGAGAGAGATGGCCGGTGCGAGCGAATCCGCCGAGCCGACGCGGTCCCTCGCGCAGGCGCGCGTCGCCGCCACGTATGCCGCCCTCAGTGGTGGGCCGATCGTTTCCTCTGACCTGCTTACAGACCTTCCGGAGGAGCGATGGGCGGTCATGGAAAAGATCATACCGCCATATGGAACTGCCGGCGGGCATCCACTGGACCTGACCGAACAAGTCCCCAGCATGGTTGCACTGCCGATTGCCGCCAACGGTGAGGATTGGCATCTGCTGGCAGTGTACAACTGGCAAAAGAAAATCCGGGATGCAGCGGTGCGCCTCGAGGATCTGGGGCTTGACCCGGAAACAGCTTACCATGTCTTCGAATTCTGGGCGGGACAGTACCAGTGTGTTGCCGACGGCCGACTGTGGGTGCGCGACATGGCAGCGACGAGTGTCGGGCTTTATGCCATTCGCCCGGTCGCCGGTGTCCCCCAGGTGGTGGGCAACGACCGCCATTACAGCCAGGGCGCCGTGGAATTTTCGTCGATGCAGTGGCTGGAAGGTGAGATGCGCCTGGAACTGGTGCTCTCCGAACACATCCAACAGCCCTTCTGCCTGTGGATCCACCGCCCGGCTGCATTCCGTGAAGCTCGCGTCGACGGATTACAGGAGCCCGACGTTGTGGCACCGGCGATTGACGGTGAGATAATCCGCTATCGCGTCGCCGGCATCCCGGCCGACCGGACCGTATCGGTGACGTTCGAAAAACAGGACGCCTAGGCGTTCGGCGCGGATTTTTGCTCGAGTTCGAAACCGGGCGGCAGGCCGATGTCCGTGTCCCAACCCTGCGTGGCACTGATCGGCCACGACGGGCCACCCGTGAACTCGAACTCGCCGACCAACCCGCACAGCCAGTAAAACATTTGCGCGACCGGGATGCATTGATGCCATGTTTCCAGTATTGGATTGCCCGGTCTGTCGCCCGGCAGGAAGTTCAGCTCCATCGCATCTACGTCGCCATCGACGACCCAGTCGCGCTCCGGCGGCACCGTGCGCCAGTAGAGGTACTTCAGCAGGTTGCGCACGCCGCTGGCCGTAGCGGCGGTGGCCCGGTGCCAGATCGAGTAGTGCGTGATGAAGATTGAGCCGGCCGGTGCGGTTGTCCACGCACCATGGCGTATGTTCCCGTAATGCTGTATGAAGCGGCGTCTTCCGCGGATGAAGTGGGAGCTCGGCAGCACTTCGGTCGGCCCCAGCGCCTTCGGTGTGTCCTGCGGATAGTAGAAGACCTGCAGGAAATCGAGCCGTGGTGTGAAAACGGCGCCGCCGTCGCGGTGCCAGCCGCAGTTGACCTGACGCGGGCATTCGATCCGATGA
>CAJWLW010000017.1 GCA_913042885.1 uncultured Lentisphaeria bacterium
GCCAGTTTTCGAAAAAGGGGTCGGCGGGCTGTACCCCAAATAATCGCCCATGACAAATGCGTCATGCCACCGCATGCCGGCCCCGCCTAAATTAATATGGTAATTCGGCAACGAGCCCTTGTCGTCGTTATACATGTGTAAGCCTATGCCAATCTGCTTCAGGTTATTCGTGCAGGTGGCCTTCTGAGCGGCTTCTTTTGCTTGGTTCAGCGCGGGCAAAAGCATCGCCGCCAGGATTGCGATGATGGCAATCACAACAAGCAATTCGATCAATGTGAATCGTAATGAGCGGGACATGGGTTTATGATCCAGGCGTTGCCGAAAGGGCACTTCCGTGCAGGAACAAGGTAGGGCAGGGCGGTTTCTGCACTGAATATAGATTCATTACTTCTTCTGGCAAGAGCACAGTTTCTTGCGCCTCAGTCATTGTCGAGTTGCCGGCTGGCAAACGACTCGCGGTCGCCGAACATCTTGGTGTAGTTCTGGCCGGATATTTGCCCGCCGTCGGCGATTATGCCCTGGCCGGTGATGAACGCTGCCTTTTCCGAGGCCAGAAAACAGATGATGTTTGCCATGTCGTCGGGGGTGCCGAAGCGATTGAGCGGGATCAGCTTGCGGTAATTCTCGGCGAACACCTCGTCTTCAAGCAAATCGCCATGCACCGGTGTGTCGATAAAACCTGGTATCAAGGCGTTTACGCGGATGTCGTCACCGCCCAATTCCACCGCCATTGTACGGGTCAAGGCGAGCAGGCCGGCTTTGGCAGCGTCGTAGGTCGCTGCCCGCGGGCTGCTCGACAGCGCGTTGCGCGATGCCACGTTGATGATCGCCGCGCCTTCAACCGTTTTCATCGCTGTCACAAAACCGCGAATCAAAGCCGCTGCACTGACCAGGTTTACGTTTAATGACCGAAGCCACATGTCATCGGTCGTGTCGACAATGTCGGCGTACAGGCAGATGCCGGCATTGTTGACCAGTACCCGGGGCGGGCCGAGCTCGTTGATCATGCGATCGGCAAGTGCCGGCAATTGATCTGTTTCAACCAGATCGCAAACGTATGTCTCGATGTCGTCTCCTGGTTGAATTTGTTCCAGATTTTCCAGACCCGCTTGCGAGCGATCGAGCGCCGCGACACGGTAGCCCTCGTCCAGAAAATGCAGCGCTGTTGCCCGACCGATGCCGCTGGCGGCGCCGGTTATGATGGCGAGAGGTTTATTCATCGTTGGATTTCCTTGGCTCACTGATTTATTAATGTTCGCCAGAAGGCGAAGCCCTAACGATTATCATATTCAGCGAAAATACAAGAGTAGTCTTTGCCATTGTCCAGGGCGTTCAAGCGGCAAAGTTGCACCGGTCAGACTGGTTAAGAAGGAGGCGAACCGAGGTCACCCGGCGATTGTGATTTGCTCGATTACAAGGGTAGGTTACAGGCACGACCGCAATCTGATTCACGTCAATTCGCGTTTGAATGCAGCAGGCAGGAGAATGACCGATGCAGTTAACGGTTTCAACCGTCGCAATCGATGGGCAGCGGACGATCGACGGCGACCTGTATCCGCATGTCTACGAGTGCAAGACGCAGGGCGCAACGATCGAGGTCGTGTGCAACTGGATCCGGGCGCATCGCCAGGAACTGAGTGCCCGCAGTGACGCTGTTGGTACGATCCTGCTGCGGGGCTTCCCGATTGCTACGGGTCAGGAGTTCGATGCCGTAGTCACGGCCTTCGACTTCCCCGTTTTCACGTACGAGGAATCGTTGTCCAACGCTGTACGCCGAAACATCACGCCAAAGGTATTTACCGCCAACGAAGCGCCGTCGGACTTTACGATCCTCATGCATCACGAGATGGCGCAGACACCGATCTACCCGTCCAAGCTGTTTTTCTTTTGTGAGCAGGCGCCTGAATCGGGCGGTGCCACGCCGGTCTGCCGGTCTGACGAACTGTTTCGAATTCTCAGCCAGCGTGAGCCCGCATTTGCGCGGGACTGTGAAGTGAAAGGATTGAAGTACACCCATGTCATGGCCGGCAACGACAATCCCAGCTCGGGTATGGGCCGCAGCTGGGTGAACACCCTCGGTACGGATTCCCGGGCCGGTGCCGAGATGCGCATGCAGGAGCTCGGCTACACCTGGGAATGGCTCGATGATGGTAGCTGTCGGGCCACAACGCCGGTCCTGCAAGCGGTGCGCAACGTCGGCGGGCGCAAGACATTCTTCAACCAGCTCGTCGCCTTCAGCCGCGGCTTGCTGGAAAAGCGGGACGATGCATCACACAGCATTCGATACGGTGACGATACGCCGTTCGACGTTGAACCGCTGGCAGAGGTGGCCGCCATCGCCGAGGAATGCGCGGTGGACCTGCCCTGGCAAAACGGCGATGTTGCCCTGGTCGATAATTACCTCACCATGCATGGTCGCCGTTCATTCACTGGCGACCGTCGTGTTCTCGCCTCTTTGATAGCGTCATGATGCTGTCGCCACGCCGGAAAACTCAACGACATGACAGCGGCCGGAGCGCAACCTTTCCCAAGCCCGCAGATCTCACCGTAGGGGAAATTCAGCCCGGTCACTGAACTCGGCGCAGGATTGACTTTGCGGCTTCCGCGACAGTATTGTACTATCTGCCTGTGGGTCAAATCGTCTTGCCACTCACTGTAGGGTCAGCTATGAATCTTTGTGTTGCCGCCTGTCAGATTCTGACATTCCCGTCGCCATCCGAAAGTGCCGCGAAAGCGATCGAATGGATGCAAACAGCTGCTGCCGATGGCATCGACGTCATTGCTTTTCCCGAGGCGACGCTGTGCGGCTATCAGTGTGACGAGGCCTATTGGCAGGCCGCCGATCCGGACGACTTCGCCGCCGCCGAGGCTGACGTCGCAGCGGCTGCATCCGAGCTCGGGATCAGCGTTGTTATCGGTACCGTGGATTGGGAGTCGGGGCGGCTGTCGAACAGCCTGGTCGCGATCTCCGGGACGGGGGAAATCCTGGGTCGCTACGCCAAGACGCACCTGGCTGAGAGCTGGCCGCAACCCGGCCGGATCCTGCCAATCTATGACGTTGGCGGCGTGCCGTCCTGTTTCATCATCTGCCACGACGTACGGTATCCCGAGCTCGTGCGGCTGCCGGCAGCTGCGGGTGCCCGGGTGTGTTACTTTCTCAGCAACGAAGAAGGCGTTCTTGCCGAGCACAAGCTCTCGGCCTATCGTGCCATGCCGATTTCCCGGGCCACGGAAAATGGGATCTACGTTGTCATGGCGAATGCGCCCGGGGACAAGGCTGATTTGCGTTCGCCTTCACAGTCCCACGGCAACAGCAAGATCATCGACCCGCAGGGCAATGTCATCGATGAGGCGGGGCACTTCGAAGAGTGTTTAGTGACCGCGACCATCGATCTGGACGCCGCCACGGCCGGCATCGCGCGCCGCTCGATCACCGACGACACGATCCTCAAGGACTGGATGTGCGATGGACTCAAGCTGGTTTCGAAGGGCGGGTCGTGATTCTATCCCGTCGGGTGCAGGCCGCCGGGTAACGGTTGGCGTTCGAAGTCGAGCTCCGATGCTTCGAACATCATGATATCGCCGCCGTCGATGCCAACGAGCATCTCCAGCTTACCGTCGCCATCGAGATCGACGGCGCACGCTGCCGGTGTGTGGCGGCCGCGTGCCAACGGCCAGCCATTGAATGAAACACGGCAAATGCGGCCGAACGCCGGCTTGGTGACCGTGCCTGTATTTTCGATCCAGTGGACCTCAGTGATTTTGGCGCCGGTCGGAACAGGTACGGTTCTGCCCATGATGATCCCGAACAGTACATCCCACGTGCCGTTGCCGGTAACATCGGCGAGCCACAATTTTGTTCGGCCGGCGAGCACCGAGCTGCTGTTGTCGTAGCCGTCGAGCTTGTACGGGTTGCCGTCGGGATCGAGTACGGCTGTCCCGGCATCGATTACCAGTGGATTGTCCGGATCGGTCTTGCGATAAATCGTCAATTGCCCGAGCGGATTGAGCGCGATCAGCTCGGTCCGGCCGTCGCCGTCGATGTCCGCAATGGCCGGCCGCTGCCGCCAGACGGTTTCGAAATCGCCGGTTCCCTGCTGCAGCGGTGCGCCGTGCTCGAGCACAGGCATGCCGTCGTCACCGCGTCCGCTGTTGCGGAACAGGAACATCAGCCCGAGACTGCTGCCCAGGATCAGGTCGGGCGCACCGTTGTCCGTCCAGTCGCCGACAGCGGGATTGACGTATCCCCAGCCGGCTTCCTGCGGGCCCTGGACGTTGCCTTCCGGTCCGGGTACAATGCGGATCGGCTTACCTCCGGCGATCAGCGGCACCGGTGCCGCGAAGACAGGTGCGGCGGCCGTGCCGGTGTTCTCGATGAACTCGACATCCCCCTCTTCCGAGCCGACGATCAGATCCCAATCCGCGTCGCCATCCCAGTCGACGGGTACGGGCACGGCAAAGCCTTTGCCGCGCACGTCGCCGCCGCGGCTGCAGAACTCAGCTTCCGGGCCGAAGCGGGGCATGCCGTCGTTATCGATTCCGAGGAACGGCATGCAGCTGAATCTGGCGTTGTCGAGGAGGATGCGTGTGTTGCCGGCAGGATCGACAACCGCAGCCGCTGTCTGTGAGTGACGGGTGGACACGTGCCAGACATCGCCGTCGGCATCACGGACCGGTCCGCGGTCGATGTACTGCGGGGCGTTTGGTGTGCCGATGTTTTCGATATATTGGATTGTGTCGTTGCACTGGCTGCAGACGAAATCGGTGTCGCCGTCGCTGTCCAGGTCGACGGGACAGATGCTGGGAACACCAAAGAATTCTAGTGGCTTACCGTCCAGGTCGAGAAGTGGCGTTCCGCCGCCTTCGAACGCCGGTTCCTCACAAGTGCCGGTGTTGCGAAAGCGGTAGAGGTAACCGCGCTCGTCGCCGCCGCGCCAGCGGCCCTGTCCGTCATGCCTGGACCGAACGATGTCCGGCCAGGGCGCGGCGTCATATTTGCGTCCGAGATTCGGCGGGAAGTAGTCATCGGGGTAGCCGGCGAAACAGCCGCCGACCAGGTCGGGAACGCCGGTGCCGTCGAAGTCGACGAGGGCAATGCTGATCGGGCCGATGACGCTGTCTGCCGGCATTTCCAGCAGGCCGATCTGCGCTGCCCGCTTGAACAGGCGAACACCGCATTCCAGCTCGCACTCGTTGAGCCACACGGTGCGGTCATCGGCGAGACAGAGGAAGGCGTAGGGCCGCCCCAGCAACGCCGCCGAGCACATCGACCGTGAAATCGGTCCGGCCGTTGCCAGCCCGGTAGATTGAGACAGGAGTGTTGGGTCGGCGGTGCCGCCGACGTGGCGGTGTTGCACCAGGCGGCTGCAGATGCCGCGCAGGACAATCGTGTCATCGCGGATGACGAGCAGGTACTCGGTCAGGCCATCGTCATCGATATCCATCGGCACGGCATGACAAAACAGTCCCTCGCGCAACGGGACTCTGGCTTCCGGATGATGGGGAAGGCGTCTCATTGGATTCGGTCTATACCTCTATTAGTAAGCCGTCGTAACCGACGGTCACGCCGTGTGGTGTCCAATATGCCACTGCTTCGGAATGACTGAACTGGCCGTTGTCTCCCATGTGCGTACTGATAAACGGCGTGTCGTCGGCGATCATGCCCTCGTCTGTCAGCCGTTGTTTCATGCGCAGGAAGGACTCAGGTGAAAGATGGGATTCCCCTGCGGGTCGGCCGTCGGGACCATTCACGGTAAGCTCCATGATGACCGCGTCGAAGTTCATGCCTGCCGCTGCAGCCCACGTCTCTTCGCTCCAATAACCGGTGTCCCAGGCGAACAGCACTGTCTTCTCCTCAACGGTAATTACGAAGTTGAGGCAGGGGTCGGTTCCCGGATGGCAGGCCGCCAGGGTTTGCACCGCCAGCTCGCCGGCCTGAAAACTGCTGAGCGCCTCGATTTCGTGGAATGTCATGCGCCCGGCGTCAAAGTCGATGCCGGCTTCCGATTCGAGGCATTCGCGGACGCGCCAGTTGCCCCAGACGTGGAGGGGCACCAGGTCGTTGATATCGGAGATGCACTGGCGGCGCAAACTCAGCCAATAGGTGCAGACGTGGTCGTCGTGGGCGTGGGTGTACAGCAGGTGTTCGAGATGATCGAGTGTCTCGCCGAACTGGATCGCATGGTGGTTGGCGTCGGGGCCCAGGTCGACTTTATAGCGGACGGTCCCTGGGCCGTCGTCACCGAGATAGATGCTGGTCGAGCTGCGGGTCCGCAGGCTTTTGCCGCCCTCCGCGCGGGACACCGTGCAGCCGCGACAGGTGCAGAAAAACCGCGGGACCGGTTTCGCTGCCGCGGTACCCAGAAGGTGAATTTTCATATCGCTTCCAGAATTCGCTGTTCGTGTTAGTGTACGTCTACGGTAGTTTGCGCTCGGGTGCAGATCAAATCAGAACGCTTGCAAGGGTTTCGACATGAACACTGACATCGATGTTACGGCTATCTATTTCCCCTCCTGGCACGTCAACGATCATTATCAGGCGTGGTACGGACAGGGGTACAGCGAATGGGAATTGATCAAGAATACGCAGCCGATTTTTCCCGGTCATCACCAGCCGAAAGTACCGGAGTGGGGATACTTCGACGAAAGCGATCCGGCGTGGGCGGCGAAGGAGATCGATCTTGCTGCGGACCATGGGGTCACCCGGTTTCTGTTCGACTGGTATTGGTATTCCGGCGTACAGATCATGGAGGAAGCGCTGGAAAACGGTTTCCTGCAGGCGCCGAACCGGCAGCGCCTGAAATTTTCGCTGATGTGGGCCAACCACAACTGGGGAACCTTCCCGGCGATGACCGGCACGCCGGGTTTGTACCAGCAAGTCACCGACATCGAGGAGAACTGGCTGCCGATCCATCACGAGCTCGAGGACTTTGACCGGGTTGTCGACTACTGTTGCGAGCATTACTTCAGCCAACCGAACTACGCGACTGTCGATGGGCGCCCGGAGTTCGCCTTCTTCGATGTCTGGAAACTGAGGGATGACCTTGGCGGGTGCAGCGGGGCCAGGGCCGGACTCGAGCGCATGGCACGGCGCGCCGAAACCAACGGATTCCCCGGCATCCACTTCACGGCGAATGTCGGTTGTGTGAACGACAATGTTTACTGCTGCGGCTGGGATCGCGTGCATGAGTGTCACGACATGGGGTTCGAGACCGTGTTTGCCTACAACATGGTGCGAACGCCGGAGTACGACACATTGCCTGACGACATGCCGGTGGTCGAGTACGCCGATGTGATCGAGTCTCACAAACATTGCTGGGGCAAGATCGAAGCGAACGACGGCCACCATGTGCCGGTCGTGACATTCGGTTGTGACGTCACGCCCCGTTGGCATCGCGGTGTGACAATGCCATACGATTTCAAATCGTTGAACTACGAGCCGATCGTTGTCGGCAATACGCCGGAGAAATTCGGCGAGCTCTGCCGCCTGGCGCTGGCACAAGCGAAGCCGCATGGAACGCTGGGCCGCGGGATCATCATCAACGCGTGGAACGAATGGAGCGAAGGCATGTACCTATTGCCTGAGAAGCGCTATGGCACCGCGTATCTCGAGCAACTTCGCGACGCACTTGCAGATCTTGACACACAGTGAAGGCCAACGAGATCACTGCGCAGACCATCGACAGCTACCGTCAAAACGGATTCGTTCGCATCCCGAACATGATCACACGGGAAGAGGCTGAATTCTATTACGGCGTGTCGGAACGCATCATCACCGAGTTCCGGGAGCAACGCAACACGGTCGAGGCGCAGTTCGTGGATTTCGATGCCCTGGTGCAGATCGTCAATGTCTGGCAGATAGATGATGACATCCGCAAGCTGACGTTTCATCCAAATGTTGCGCGGGCGGCGGAGATACTCAGCGGCCGCCCGCTCCGTCTGTGGCACGATCATTTTCTCGCCAAGATGCCGCACAACGACGCCGCGACGGAGTTTCACCAGGACCAGCCCTATTGGCCGCACGCCGGCAGCCTGGATCCGATCTCCGCGTGGATCGCGCTGTGCGACGTACCGGTTGAACGCGGACCCATGACGTTCATCCCCGAGTCCCATCAAAAGACCGGTCTGCCGGTGCAGAGCCTCAACGACCCGCGGTCATTGTTCACGATCTGTCCGGAGCTCGAGTACTGGCCGCGCGTCACACTGCCGCTCAAGGCCGGCGACTGCACGTTCCACCACGGGCGTACAGCCCACATGGCGACGCCGAACCGCACCGATGTTTCCCGCCTGGCGCACGTCGTCATTTACATGGACAGGGACACGTGCTATCGGGAGTTGGCGCACGTGGTCACGGATCCGCTCGAACTGAAGGCCGGCGACCGGCTCGACGGTCCGCTGTTTCCGGAGATTCCGAATGAGTAAACTGCGAATCGGGATCGGCCGGTTCTGGCACGAGTCGAACAGCTTCTCCGGGGTGGTAACGAACCCGGCGAAGTTTCGTGATGCATCGATGGGCAGCGGTATTGCGGTTGGCGCGGCGGTTTACGATTACAAGGATCGTCACGATGAAGTAACCGGGTTCATAGATGTCCTTGGCAGCCGTGATGACATAGAACTGGCGCCGCTGATCAGCGCCGGAACGTTGCCGTCCGGACCCGTGACCGACGACGCAGTCAGCGAGCTCGAAAAGAGCCTGCGTGACCAACTGCGCGCCGCCGGCCGGCTCGACGGTGTCTGCCTGGCGTTGCATGGTGCGATGAGCGGCGATTCGATTCCGGACCTCGACGGTTATTTCCTGCAAGTCGTGCGCCAGGTGGTCGGGCCGGATATACCGATCGTCGCGCCACTGGACTGTCACGCTGTCGTCACGCAGGAGATGATCGCACTGACGACGGCGCTGGTCGCCTACCGCACACACCCGCACACTGACTTGTTCGAGACCGGGCAACGTGCGGCGGATATTCTGCTGCGAACGCTGCAAAACGAGATTCAACCTGTTGTCAGCCATCAGAAGATCCCGATGCTGTTCGTCGATGCCGGGACCGACGTCGATCCGCTGCGGTCGATCTTCGATGAATTCAGTGCCTGGGACAAGCTTGACGGTGTGATTGGCTGTTCGCTGTGCCCGTCGTTTCCCTATCAGGACAATGTCGAACAGGGTTGGACCGCCCTGGCAGTCACCGATGACGACCCGGAGCTGGCAGATCGCCTGGCCCGGCAGCTGGCGGAAATCGTCTGGGCCGCGCGCCATGAGCTGCTGCCCGTGCCAATGCTCTCGGTCGAGGCAGCGGTCGAGCAGGCAGTGGCAGTGCCGGGCTGCCCGGTTGTCATTACCGACTCCGCCGACAACGTCGGGGGCGGCACCTCGGGCGATACGACGACGCTGTTGCAAGGCCTGCTGGCGGCGCGGCAGACGGTTGACGGCTTGATCCTCACGCACCTGCCGGACCCGGCCGCGGTTGCGGAGCTTGCGGACGCGCAGCCGGGCGAGTCGGTTACGGTTGCGGTCGGCGGCAAGTGTGACACCCATTTCGGGGCGCCGGTCGTCGTCACCGGCGAACTGCTGTGCGTCGCCAGCGGTCCGATCACCAACGACGGCAAGTTCGGTCCCGACGCGATGATCGAGACCGGCAAGATCCTCTGCCTGGGCATCGACAATGTCCGCCTGGTCCTGACCGAAGGCGTAATCATGGGACCACAGCCGTCCCTGTTTCGTAAGGTCGGTATCGAGCCGTTTGAGGCGAAGATCGTCGCGCTCAAATCCGGCACCGGCTACAAGGTGACCTACGGACACGCGGCAAAGGCGGTGCTGCGGGCGGATTGTCCGGGTGCCATGTCGTACAACATAGAGAACTTTGATTTCAGACGTGTACCGCGGCCGATCTTTCCACTCGATCGCGAGATGCAATGGCGGCCATACGCAACCGGAGATCGTGCATGATCAATCCACTTCTCACAACGGACATTGGGGAACTCAACGGTGACGAGATTTTCAGCCACCTGCCGCCGACACGGGTTGGCGATTGCGACCGTGACTACATGAACGAAGTGCTGGATGCCGGCTTTGGCAATTGGGAATCCGCGGACATACAAGGACGCTTCGAGGCGGCGTTTGCCGAAAAGTTCGGGGTGCCGTATGCGGTCACCCACAACTCCGGTTCCGGCACCATGTTGTCCGCCTTGCTGGCTGCTGGCGTCGGGCCGGGCGACGAGGTGATCGTGCCGACGTTTACGATGCCTGCCAGCACGTTTGTCACGATTCAGTGCGGGGCAGTGCCGGTGTTGGTCGACAGCGATCCGCGAACGTTCAATATGGATATAGCTGACGTCGAGCGGAAGATAACGGAATTCACCAAGGCGATCATTCCCGTCTGCCTGATGGGATTACCGGTCGATTTCGATCCGCTCATGGCGCTGGCGCGCCGACACGATCTCACTGTGATCGAGGATGACGCCCAGTGTTTCCTGTCGCTGTACAAGGGGCGGCTCGTTGGTACTATCGGCGATGCTGCGAGCTTCAGTTTCCAGGGGTCGAAGCATATGACCAGCGGCGGCGACGGCGGCATCGTTATCGCTGCTGATGAAGCCTACGCGACCGGCATCCGCAAGGCGTGTATCCACGGTTTCCGGACGCTGACGGCGAAGCCGGGTTCGACATTGATTCCCCGTGACGAACGGCAGGACTGGAGTTTCGAGCGCTTCGACAAGCTGGGCTACAACTTTCGCATGTCGGCGGTGCAGGCTGCACTGGGCATGGCGCAGCTCGAGCGGCTCGACTACCTGGTCGGGGCTCGCCGATACATCGCGGGTCGTTACGAATCCGTAATCCGTGAAGAGAAATGCGAATGGTTGATGCCGCCTTACGTGCCGGAGGATATGACCCATTCGTATTACATCTACGCCTGTGTCCTCGATGAAGACGCACTCGGTGTCGAGTGGCGGGAATTTCGCCGCACCTATATCGAGAAGGGCGGGGACGGCTTGTACGGCAGTGCACTGCCGGCGCATCTCGAGCCGTTGCTGCGGACCATGTCGTTCTACGGCTCCCCGGAGCGGGCGCCCCAATTCGATCCGCGCTACAAGGGTGCAGTGAAAGGATACGATCCGGCCGACTACCCCAACGTCGAATCGTTCCGCAAACGGCTGTGTCAGTTCAAGACCAGCATGCAGACGCTGGAGAAAGTAGAAAAGGAAGTGGAAGCATTGCGTGCCACGATCCGCCACTACAACGGATGAATCCCGTCAGAGCAGGTCGTCGATCTTTAAGGTCTCGGCCGCTTCCGCGCTGTCCTTGCGCCGGAGCTCGGCCGCTTTCTGCTCCTCCTTGTCGCGAATCTTCGGGTTCTCGTACCGGGCAATGATGACTTTTCCGTTGTTAAAGACCCCGATTGAAATGCCGGCATTGCCGAGGGCCGTCGCGAGCTTGCGGTTTTTGAAATATTTTTCCTTGATCTTATCCTCCACATACTCCAGTCCCAACTTCTCGTATACATCCTCGGTGAACAACGTATGGACACGATACAAGCGATCGTTGACAAAACAGTATTGAAATGCGGCAATGGGCGCTTCGCCGGGCACCTGGTATATTTCGATCAATGGGCTGGTGCTGCCGGTGGCGGCATTCTGTTTCTTGACCAGCTCGATGTCGGGCTTGATTGCCTTGACTTCCTCGACTGACTGGCCCCACGTTGTGCCAGCGTGACCGGTTATAATCGCCAGCTCTTCAGCTTCCTGGGCGCCAGCATGAAACGAAAGGAGAATGAGGATGGTCGAAATCGTCGACAAACACAACAGCTTTTTCATGGAGAAACTCTTGGGGGTGAGATTTTTATTGTGTTACCTGGATTTTTTATGCGCTTTCGCGGCGAGAGCTGGAAAGCGCATAAAAAATCCAGGTTGGCGAGCGTCAATACTCAATATATGCATTTCTCGCGTGTGTACAAAGACTGGCGAGGTGATGGTTGGGGGGACAAGTTAACCGTCACGTCAACAACTGTAGGAAATACAAAATGACCAGATCCATCACAACGATGCTCGTTGCAGCACTGTTTCTCAGTTACAATCCGACTGCAGAAGCTGCCGATATTTCGGACGGCCGTGTCAACGTAACGCCCTACGCCAGCGCCGGTGACGGCACCAGCGGCAACCCGTGGGTGGACGCACTGCGCAACGCAATCGCAGTCAAGAAGGGCGACACGAATTATTACATGCCACACGGCCATTACAAGGACGAGTCGACGCTGTTGATTCCGTACAATGATGTCAGGATCGAGGGCGATGGCGGCCAAGGCACTATTGCAACAACAGTCCACTACGACAAGACGGATGGGTCGACGTGCTGGAAGTTTGCGCCGCCGGTCGGGCCGGAGGGGAAGCGCACCTATATCACCGGCATAACGGTTAGGGGCGTGGCATTCCGCGGCGCCGGCAAGCCGACCGGAACCTGCATCGAAATCGAAGCGTTGCGCCGCGGCTTGTTTGAAGATATTTCAATCTGGCGCTGGGACGGCGACAAGGAGAACTTCAGCAACAAAGGCATCTGGACCAAGGGCTGGGACACGATCACCTTCCGGGACATCAGGATCTATCGCACGCCCACATGTTTCTACATCGACAAGAACCCGAACTTCCACGGCATCGATGCCGATCATTTTGTGTTCGAGAACATGTACCTGGCATGCGGCAACCGCGAACGCGGCATAGCGATGCACTTCGTGGCGCCGCACATCACCAACGTCTCGTTGTTCGGCACCAATGCGATCATGCACGCGAACAAAGGCATTTATATCGAAAACAAAGGCAGCGGTGGCCACGGGTCTACGGTGTCATTGAGCGATCTCCGCATCGAGACCGGTTCGCGGCCCGATTGCTGGGGCATCTATGTCGACACCGATTACATCGTCAATTTCCTCTGCAACAACATTCGGGTCGCCGGGGGGTACAACGGTTTTTACTTTCGCGGCGCCGCCGCGTTGACATTGATGAACTGCTATGTGATGGGGGGCGACTATTACAAGGAAACCGGCTACGTCGCCTATGATATCGACGCGTACAAGGAAACGCCGCTGGTCATGATCAACGCCACCTATAACAAATCACCGAACCAGGGTTACAAGCCGGGCAAGACAGTCCAGATCAAGGACGAACTGCAAATCGCCGTGGGTGACGCGTTCCGCGTCCATCAGGACGGGGCGGATGTTTACGTCAACGGCATCGTGCCCGGAAATGTCCGGGCCAATCTGCCTGGCGCCACACCGGCTGCCGTCAGGGCAGCCGGGCCGCTTTTCCATGTGCCTTTTGATGATTCGCCCGAGCCGGCCGTGGCCGGCGGCGGCAAAACCGTTTCAATCGAAGGCAACGAGACCTATGAAGCGGGGATAAAGGGGCAAGGCATATTGTGCGGCGAGAATCAGGCCCAGTGCGAATACTCGACGGCGGGGAACTTCGATATCACGCAGGGGACGATCGCGTTGTGGTTCCAAAACCGAAACTGGCACAGCAAGGATGACAAGATCCACATGTTCTTCAATTCATCGGGGCAGCCGGGTTATTTTCGCATATTCAAGCAGGCCGGTATGGACGTGTTCAGCGTGCAAGCCAATGTCAGGCATGAATCCGGGAAAGGCTGGGCCGCCAACACCACCGTGTATGCACGTGTCCCCGACATGGCTCCGGGCGGATGGCACCATCTCGCTGTAACCTGGGACGACAGTCACATGTCGATCTATTTCGATGGCACCCTGCGAACCCGTGGCCCTGACGCCGGCGAGACAATGGCCATGCCCGCGGCTGTCGGCGAGACGTTCACTATTGGCGATCAGGTGGAACGGACTGTGGCCCGCACGGACGACGGCGATGTCCTCACAGTCATCGACGAGCTGATGATCTACGGACGACCGCTGACGGCAAGAGAGGTGCGCCAGCACTTTGAGGAACCGCGAAAATGACCGGACCGGAATAAATTCAAATGACTGCAATACCCTGCCGCGCTTTCTTGCTTCTGCTCGCCGCACTGCTGCTTGGCAACAGCGATGTGAGCGGCCGCAATCTGGTTACCATTGCCAGGAAGAAAAATGCGATTGTCATCGATGGGAAACTGGACCACGATGAATGGCACGGTGCCGCCGCGCTCTACGGATTCGTCGACGACATAAACGCGGACGGTACGTTCTCGTCACGACAGAGCATGGTCTTTCTGACCTACGACGACGATGCGATCTATCTGTGCGTGCAGGTGCCGCTGGAAGCGGGGCGAACGCTGAAGAGTGCGGCGACGGAACGAGACGGCGCCGTCTGGACCGATGACGACGTCGAAATTACGCTGCAGCCTGGGAAGGGCGATTTTTATCGATTCCTTGGCAATTCCACCGGTGTATACCTCGACGGGAAGAATGCTTCGAACGACTGGGATGGCCAATGGAACTACAAGAGCACCGTCACGATTGACGCATGGACCGCGGAGTTGTCTATGGCGTTCTCAGAGCTGGGCGTTGACGGGACGCCGGCAGATGGGGACGTATGGGGGTTCAACGTCAACCACTCCTGGCAGGATCCGGCGCGTTGGACCTCATGGAATCGTGCCGAAGGCAGTTTCAACGCCCCGAATGGATTTGGCGAGATCAGGTTCGGCGCCAACGCACCTGCAGTTCGTCTGCTTTCCATAGGGACGCCGGCGAAGGGCCGGATCGCCTTCGAAGCGGAACTGGTCGGCGCGGCTGCCGGCAGCGGGAAAGTCGACGCCGTCGTGCAGATCAACGACAAGGTTGTCTATTCGCAGAGGCTGGACATCACACCCGATTCGAGGCAGACGATCCGGGTCGAGCAGGATCTTCTGGAAATGATTGAGCCGGGGAGATCGAACCTCGCCTTCCTCGTCACCACCGCCGAACAGCAGCCGGTTTACACGACGACAATTCCCTTTGCGTTCTACCCGCCGGTGGACCTGGGCTGGGCTTACTTCTCAGATCGACAGGTCCTGCAACTGGATGTCGGACTGAAGGGGCTGCGGGGTGGCGTCCGCAATCTGACAGCACGCTTCGCGGCGCAGAAGGCCGGCGATGCCGAACCCGCACTGACAAAGGAATACACATTGCCCGACGGGGAATCGGAGGCCGGGCTGACCGCCGGCCTGGAAACCCTGGTTGACGGCGAATACCGGATGAGCCTGGAAATCATCCGCGACGGCAAGGTCATCGGCGCCGATACATTTGACTTTCTGAAGCGCACTACCGACCCGTGGGACGGCAACCGCATCGGGATTTCGGAGCAGGTCCCGCAGCCTTGGGTGCCGATGACTACGGCGCAACGAAATATCGTTTCATGCTGGGGGCGGGATTACGCGTTCCGGGACTCTGTTCTACCCGAACAGATAATCAGTCTGAAGGAGGAACTCCTTGCTGCCCCGATCCGCATCGTCGGGGTGGCCCATGACCAGCCGATCGAGTGGTCGCGGCAACGGATGACGATCGAATCGGCCAGCGACGTCGAAGTCCGGCTGACTGGATCGGCGCGGAGCAAATACCTGGAGCTGCGGGTCCGGGTTGCCATCGAGTACGACGGCATGATGCGTGTTGACCTGGATGTAGCTCGCACCGAGGATCTGACCCCGCTGTCGGCGTTGGCACTCGAGATACCGATGCCCGGGGAACGCGCGGTCTTCATGCAGAACGCGCAGATCAGCGCCTTCGAACACACCGGCCGGCGACTCGATGAAAAACAGGGCCAGCTGTTTGGCCATTCGTTTCTGCACAATATCTGGCTCGGTGATCACCGGCGCGGCCTGCAGTGGTTTGCCGAGTCGGACAAGGAGTGGCACAACGGCGAGGGCGAACCAGCGATGGAAGTCGTGCGGGATGGCACGACCGTCAAGCTCCTGATCCATTTCATCAACGACCCCGATTATCTGCTTGACTGGCCGATCCACTACACCTTCGGGCTTCATGCGACGCCGGCGAAACCTGTAGATCCGGTCAAGCGCCGGCGCTTCGTGCTGAACAACACGGGCGACCCATGGTTCGCCGACTATAACGCGTTCGCCTACCTCTGGCCCAATTTACGTTTGAAACCCGGCGACTCGGGAATGAAGTGGTTCGGCTTCCCCGAGCCGCTGCATCCGGATCAATACCGGGAGTTTCTGCAGGGGTATTGCCGCGACCGGGGCTGGCGTCCCCTGCCGTACGTGTATCAGACAACCTTGGGTGAAGAGAGCCCGGTGCTGCGCTATCACTACCAGTGGCTGCTGCAGCCGCGCTGGCGGTATCACGTGTCGGAGAGGGGGTTGCGGGGCTATGACAAGACGGAGCTTGACAAGGGGTACATGTCCCCCATGACCAAGATCTGTGTCAACCTTCCCAGCGTACGTGATTACCTGGTCCATACCTATGCCGAGTTCATCCGCGAGTACGACATCGCCGGCTTCTATGCCGATCATGTGCAACCGTTCGGTTGCCAGTCGAAAACACATGCCGGCGGCAGCTGCGTATACGAGGTCGACGGTGAGCTGCACGCACCGAAAAAAATATTCGCGACGCGCGAGATCTATAAGCGCATATACACTGTCGGCAAGGAGAAAAATCCGGATTTCCTCGTCGTTGCCAACATGAAGAAAAGTCGATTGATGGCAATCCATTCGTTCATTGACGTGGTGCTGGCCGGCGAGACTTTTGTCTCTATGCAGCACGAGGATTATCTCGACCTGGCCTCCTTCGACAGTGTTATTGCCGAAGACATGGGGACGCAATGGGGATTGATTCCCTGCTATCTGTTTTACACGCAGGGTGCCGATCACTATGATCCACAGGGTCCCAGGAGCCGGACCCTCGGCCTGTTCTTCATGCATGATATCTGGTCTTACATCGCCGGCGCCTGCCAGCCATACCGGCAGAAGGCGCTGGCGGTTTTTCGCGATGACTTCGATATCGGCGCATCCGATGTCGTCTTTCATCCCTATTGGGACAATGCTGCGTATCTCACCGCGGACACGGCGCTGCCCGAGGGCGTGGAAGTCTCGTTTTATCACCGGACCGAGGCGAACACCGCCATCTTCGGTGTTTTCAATACGAGTCGCGTCGATCATCAGGTAAAGATCGGTGTGAATCTGGAGAAACTGAATCTCAAGGCGGACATGCTGGCAATCATCGATCCCTTCGCCGCCGGTCCTGTTGATATGACCGCCGCGGGTGTTGTCCCCCTGTCGATACCGGGCGGACGGATCCGGTACTTTCGTATCGACCTGAAAGCGGCGCCGGACGCGGCACCATGGCCGTCGAGTGATACTCCGCTGCTGCTGCATGCGCCCTTCGATGGGGCGCCGGCGCCGGCCGTTGCCCGAGGCGGCAACACGGTTAGCGTCACGACGCTCGGCGACGACCGGAAAGTCGTTTCAATGGCAGGCAACGAGATCTATGAAGCCGGGATAATCGGTCAAGCGATCCTGTGCGGGGAGAAGCAGTCACGGTGCGAGTACCCGACGTTCGGGAACTTCGATATCACTAAAGGGACGATCGCCCTGTGGTTCCGGAACAACAACTGGAACAGCATGGACGACAAGGTCCACATGTTCTTCAACTCATCGGCGAAGCCGGGTTATTTCCGCATATACAAACAGGCCGATACCGGTGTGTTTGTCGTGCAGGCCAATGTCAGGCACGAATCGGGAGAAGGCTGGGGCGCCAACACCACCGTATTTGCGTCTGTCCCGCCCATGCCACCCGGCGAATGGCACCACCTCGCCGTCACCTGGGACGAGAGTCACATGGCGTTCTATATCGATGGTGCCCTGTGTGCCCGCGGGCCGGAAGCAGGCGCGACCATGGCCATGCCCGCGACGATTGGCAACACGTTTACTGTCGGCGATCATGTCGAGCGAACCAAACCGGGCAATGATGATGGCGAAGTTCGCACTTTGATTGATGAGCTGATGATCTACGGGCGACCGCTGACGGCAGAAGAGGTGCGCGAGAACTTCTCTTTGGCTGAAGGCCGGCAATAACGCAGCCCGGGGTGCAACGGAGCGGACCTGCAGGCTTCGTCTCTGACATTGCCGGCCTGCGACCGTGCGTCGCGACGCAATTCGTCTCCGTGGTATAATCTCCCACCGCGGTTACGTTCGACTGCCGCCAATCTTTATAAGATCGTCTCCCATGGTAACTGTCCGAAATAATTTTGATTTTCCTGCACGCACGCCGGCGACGATTCCGGCGGAGACACTGTCGCAAGCTCCACTGGAACAGCCCGAAGCCGCCGGTGGGCAGCGGGTGCCCGCCCAGCAGCTTGACGGTAGGCTTGTGTTCATCGCCGATATTCCGGCACAGTGTGAGACTGTTTATCTGCCCGATCCCGATGCGTCGACGCCGGACGGTATAGCGGTTTCCTGGCACGATGGGGTTTTGCGGATTTCGCGGCCTGCAAGTGACCTCACCGTAGAACTGACATTGGGTTTGGTCGAAGGGGACATGTGCCTGTATGAAGCGCCTCCCGTCGATGCTGCCGAGTGGCCGGAAATGACCATTCACGTCCCCGAGGGCGGCTCTGTCTTCACGCGGCTCGAGCTGACCGGCCAATGGCAATCATACCGGATCGACCTGGCGGTCCTGTGCTTTCACGCTGGATACGTAGACATCGAAGTGGGCGTGACAAACGAAGCGGCGGAACGCAAGCACGCGTATCTCGCCCTGGTGAAGAAGCTGTCCGTCAACCAGCCGGTGACCGGCAGCGCTTCCCGCCTCTACGGCCGGGTCAAGGACGAGCTGCAGTTCGACTCGCCGCCGGATATTCTGTTCCAGGGGCTGGATTGGGCGACGATCGAAGGCAGCGGATGGGCCGTCGAACTGATGAACGACCAGACCTTCAACTGGCACAAACTCACGCCCGACGGCAAATGGTATCTGGAGTGCAACGGCCGCATGGCCATGCATCGCCTGGCCGAGTCGGACGCGGACCTTTGTTGTGTGACGGCAATCACCGGACGGCGATATGAGAAGACGAAATACGATGCCGATGGCGATTATGATCATATCACACCGCCCACCGGCAAACGTGTGTCATACGCGATGCGGCTGTGCATTGACGACCCGTTGGCGACGGCCCGGGCAAACGAGAATTTCATTCTCTATGAGGGCTATCGCAGGAGTCACAACGACAACGGGGTGGCGGTCATCGATCTCGGTGTCCGGCATACCACCATCGGAGTACTCTACATTCCCGATCGTCTCGCGGAGGATTTCGTCCTCTGGCACAGCGACACGACCGTCGGCAAAACCAATGACCTGCTGATGAAACCGGAGAGTCGGCAGCTGATAGATTTTATCGAGCGCGATTTTCGCATCATGAGTGCGCTCGGGCTCGTTTGCCGCTACCACCATCTCAAGGCCCGCAACGATGTCGAGCTCGAAATGGTCCGGCTCATCCTCGAAACAGCACGCACGTACGGTGTGAAAATGTGTCTGGACATTGATTATGAGCCGGGTGCGATCGCTGCAATCGACGAGCTGAACCGCGAGTTTTCGGATATTATCGAATTTAATGAGCCAATGAACGAAGCAATCTATGCCGATGCCGCGACCGGTGAGTATTGTCAAGGGGTCAACGTCGATTACCTCGAACGTGCCCGGGAGATGTTGACGGAGTTTCACAAATCGGACGTGCCGGTAATTATCACGATCTCAAAAGGGATGGGGGCCTATCTCGGTATCGCAAAGCAAGCGGGCCTCGAGTTCAGTGCTGCCTCTTCTCATGACTATTTCTCCGGCTTCCGTCGCGGATGGCAGCCTGTCGAGGAACAGATCGAACAGACTTATGAATGTGCAAACTATCCCATCTCGCTGGGTAATTATTGCGCTGCACACGACCTGCAGCCGATGGCAACGGAGGCGGGATGGGGCGGGTTGACACATTTGAGCGACGAGGATCGTGTCAAAGTGTGCGAACACATGTACCGCGAACAGATGATGCCGCGCGGCCTGACGCACATCTATAAATGCTGGTTCATGGATACATTCTGGAAACGCCACGGCCGGCGCCACTACGATCTTGTCCGTTGGGACCGTACGTTGCGCGGCGAAGGCCGGTTGTTGAGTGATCTTCAGAAACAATACGGGCCGCGTGACCTGCCGATCAACCAGGTCGCGATCACTTGCAACGAGGGCGAGATCGAGGCAGCAAACCCTTTCGAACTGACCTTCACTGTTCGTAATATCTCAGGTGGCGATATCACGGTTTCGTCGGTCACGGTTGACGGGCCAGTGGAAATACATGTCGCCATTGCCGAGGCTGCATCATTCGACCTGGCCGATGGCGAGGCCCGGGATTTCACGGCTGTTCTGGCGATGGAGCCGGAAAGTAAATCGGGTTACTATCACGTATTTCCAGTTGTCCGCTACGCTGACGGACAAGGTGACAAAACAATTTGTGGCTGGAGCCTGCTGCGGCATCGCAGCTTTACACCGGAACGCCTGGATGTCGAACGCGTGCCGTACGGGGAATTAGTATATGAGGGCGGTGTCGAGGTGCTGCGTCAAATCGACCTGAATCAACCCACGACAATCGTTGTCGGCGAAAAGGCTACCCGCAAGGATGCCGAATGGGCCTACAACCTGCACAATGTTCTGCATTCGATCCTGGCCAATGATGATCTGGATATCCGCTGGGAGACGTATCGGCCGACGCAGCCGCACATGTTCGAATACAACTTGATTGTCATTGGTGCACCGGAGAATTGCCGGCTCATGCGAGAGTATGCGGCGTCTGCAACCGGGCCGCGGATCCTGCTTGCCGAACATCGTGAGCAGCCGGGTAAGAAGGTGCTGCTGTTGCTGGGTGATTCGCAGGACGCACACGGCTGGCAGGATATGGAGCTCGCCCGTCACGACGAGATTGAAGATATTGATATTGTCTGTGCCGATGTCATACGTCGATTCGTTTCATTGTCGCGCTATTATATATCACCGCGGATCGGCATCATAGAAGCGTTTGGCGGTGCCGGTGTGGTTGATACGGACAAAACTCTGACGTGACCTTCTTCCTCCCCAAGCCAAGGAGCAACGCATGGCCCCTCCGAGAGTAGTTGTTGCCGGCGCCGGCGGCCGCGGTGTCGGTTGTATGTCGACAATTGCGGCGTCCCCGAATCACGGCGTGATTGTCGCCTATGCCGATCCGCATGGCCCTTCCCGTGAAAAGGCAGCGGCCGTATCACCGGGAGCGCGGATGTTCGAGGACTGGCGGGAGATGCTGGCCGAAGTCGAGTGTGACGTGTTGCTGGTCACCGCCCCGCAGTACGTGCACTGCGAGATAGTCCTGGCCGGGCTCGAGGCCGGTTTGGATATCTACTGCGAAAAGCCCATGGCGCACAGTCTCGAGGATTGCAACCGGATTGTCTCTGGGGTAAAGGCTTCAGACTGCCTCTTCTATGTCGGGCTTCAGCTGCGCACCGTGCCGGTGCTCAAGCACATGAAGAAATTGGTGGACAGCGGTGTTGTGGGCAAGCCCTCCATGATGTTTGCCCGCGAATTGCGGGCGCCATTTCTCCCGAAGGTGGATGACTGGATTGGGGACGAAAACAAATCCGGCGGCGCCCTGGTGGAAAAGAACTGTCATCATTTTGATCTCTTCAACTGGTACTGCGGGAGCCGGGCGGTGCGCGTCAATGCCATCGGCGGCAAGGCCCTCACAGCCGAGGACGGCGGCAACGTTGGCGAGCTGCTCGATCATGCATTCGTCCTCGTTGATTACGCGGACGGCACGCGGGCTTGTCTGGAGATGTGTTTCTTCTGTCCCGCCTTCGCCCACGAATTGGAAATTGTCGGAGACAACGGCCGCCGCCTGGTGACCGACCTGGAACAGCTGAAACTGTGGGAGGCGGACCAGGAAACCCGCAGCTTTCAAACCTGGAACTACGAATTGCGCCAGGCCCACGGCGATCCTTCGGGCTGGTTGGATTTTCTCGACTGCAGGGCATTGGCGCCGGACAATGCCGCTTCGCTGGCACGGGCAGAGGCTGGCCGGGACAGCGTGCAGATCGCTCTGGCAGCGCAAGAATCCATAAAGATCGGCGCGACAGTCACCCTGCAGTAACAGAAGTCACATAGGTATCACACAATGCAAGAGTTTCTGAACAAGCTGGAGAACGGTCAGAAGGTCACGGTCGTGGCGCTTGGCGATTCGATCACCGAACTGACCTGGCACACGGTGGGACGGTTGAACTGGGTGGGGTATTTGCAGGAGGCGCTGTTCGAAACGTATGGCCGCAACCGTTGCTGCGTCATCAACTCGGGACGCTGCGGAGACACTGCTGCAGAAGGGTCAAACCGTCTCGAGGAAGACGTACTGCGGTTTAACCCCGACCTGGTGATCATCAGTTACGGCATGAACGACGCCAGTGGTGATGTCGAGGAATTCCGGACCGCATTGGCCAGTCTCATCGACCGTGTTCGCAACCACAATGGTGCCGCTGTGCTCTTGCGCACGCCGAATCCGATTGTCAATCCGCCGCAGACCGTGAACTTGCAGGACGGCCAGGAGCCGGCCGTTGAAACGGCGGGAACGAAACAGTCGCTGTTCGCGGCGACGATTGTCGAGGTTGCGGACCAGAGAGGATGCGCCGTCGTCGATCATTACAAGTGTTGGAAACGGCTCGAGGGACAGCGTGGGGTCAGGCGTGAAGAGCCCAACGAGCTTTGGCTACACATGTCGGACTGCACCCATCCGGGGCCACTGGGGCACCTGGCGTTCTTCCGGGAGCTGGCGCCGCTGTTCAAGGTGCCGTCAACTTTCCCATGGGAATAGGGGTTCGACCCACCTGCTTGCCTCCGTTCCCATCCGTTGTATTCCCTGTCCGTTGCAGGAATCTTTACGGCCAGGGAATAGGCCCAGAGCGCCCGCCCCAGTATGGCGTGTCGTGATCGGAGGGAATGTCGTTCTGGCTGTTCCAGCCGGCATGGCCATCGGCGAAAACAGCGTTTCTGCCGTCCTGGTGCCGGGGGCCATATCGTTGCTCGGTCAGGTCACTTGCCGCACTGAGTTGTTCCCAGTCCGACCAGACTGTTCCGGACGCGGTAAACATGACAAAACCGTCGCTCAGCATCATACCTGACGACAGGAGGTCCAGCTCACCGCGTTTCCGGATCCGCCGCCCTTCCGAGGTCGCGGCCACGTTTGTCATATACCCTTCGTCGTAAATGCCGACGTTCAATCGCCATCCGTTGAGATGAATGTTGATCCCATAGGAACCATAACCGCTTTGCACCGGTAGATAATAGGGATGCGACGGGCATTTGAATATCTCTTTGTCCTCGATGTAACCGCCCACCTGACGCACCGAATCAACCCAGCCGCCTCCAGTATAACCGCTGGGCTGTGTCGGCGGGTCAGCGGATCGATAGTCTGCACACGGCAGCCAGTCCTCATTCTCATCGGCGTAATATTGAAAGGCGAGGCCGAGCTGTTTTAATCGTGACATGCATTCAATGGTCCGCGCTTTCTCTTTGGCGAAGGACAAGGCCGGCAGCAGCATTGCAGCCAGGATCGCAATGATCGCGATGACCACGAGTAACTCAATGAGGGTGAAGGCATCTTTTACTGCACGATTCATTTGCATCGCGATTTCGCCCTCGTGTTGGTCAAAGCCGGGCTTCACAACTCATTGCCATGCCCGCTTGCTTCAATTACCCTGTCTGCAAACAATGTCAACCAGCAGCAGCAATGTACAGATGTGTGCGGCGAATTGCCGTTTCATCATAATCGTGCTTCGCTGATTGCGTGAGTACCTCGATGCGTCCGTGTGCTCTCCAATGGCGGCAGAGAAGGAACTGCATTTTACTGTTTTTTCGGTTTGGTTGCAAGGTATTTTCAAATGTCGAGCCTCCGAAAACGACCGGTCCGATCCACACGGGGCGGGCCTTTCTTTATGGCCCGGGGGCTTTGTTGTATCGGGACAGATACGAAGTTACTCTACCGGTCGGACAGAAAACTTGAAGGAGATTCCATGATCGACCCACCGCCTGTTCTCACAGTGAAACGTGACATTCAGCGCCCCGCCCCGGCTGACGTGGCGGCGTTTGTCGGTGTGCCGTCGAGCTTCGTAGTTGATGCTATGGACGGACAGGGTGCACTGGATTTTGACATTCAATCGATAGCTGGCGGTGATCCGCAGATGAGCAGGATTGTCGGTCCGGCGTTGACCTGTTACTGCGGACCGGCCGATAACCTGGCCTTATTCGCTGCCGTTGCCGAGGCGCAGCCGGGCGATGTTCTGGTCGCGGGCACTGATCGTTTCGAGGGCCGGTGCGTGACCGGTGATCTGGTGCTCGGCATGGCGAAAAACCGAGGCGCAGCCGGGCTGGTTACCGACGGGCTGGTCCGTGATCTGGAGGACATCCTTGCGGTTGGTCTGCCGGTTTTCTGTCGCGGTGTAACCGCGAACTCGCCGGCTCGCACCGGACCCGGCACTGTCGGTCTTGAGGTTACGCTGGGCGGCGTCACCGTGGCTGCCGGCGATCTGATTGTTGCCGACCGCGATGGTGTCGCAGTAGTACCGCAGGCTCAAATCATCGGCGTGCTCCAGCGCCTCGAGAAGATCCGGAGTGACGAAGCAGAGTTGAGCGCCGCCGTGAAGGATGGGCTCGAGATCCCGGATCACATCCGGGAATTGCTCGACTCCGACCGGGTCCGTTATGTTGATTGAAATTCAGCCGCCAAGACTGGGAGCGACCCATGAAATTCTGTATCATTGGCACCGGTGCGATGGGCTCGCTCTACGGCGGTGGACTGGCGGCGTCCGGGCATGAGGTCACTCTGATCGATGCCCGGTCCGAGGTCGTCGAATCAATCAACCGCGACGGCCTGCGGCTGGACGGCATCGGTGGCGATCGCCGGATCAGCGTCCAGGCAGCAACGCCGGACACTGCTTCCGGGCGCGTCGATTATGCCCTGGTTCAAGTGGACGCCAACAACACCCTCGCGGCGGCACAGTGTGCCCAGCGCCTGGTGGGCGACGACGGCTGTGCGATTACTCTGCAGAACGGTATCGGTAATGTCGAAACGCTCAGCGATTGCCTGGGCAAGGACCGAGTCCTCGGCGGCATCAGCTACAACAGCGTCACCAACACAAACCCGGGGCACGCGACCCATACCAACGCCGGGCAAACCTTGATCGGCGAGCTGGACGGCACCCGGACGGACCGCGTTCAGCTGCTCTGCGAAGCGCTCGAAGGCGCCGGCTTCGAGACCGTGATTTCGGACAATATCGTCGGGGTCATCTGGAACAAGTGGATCCACAACTCGGCGATCAACCCGATCTCGGCAGTGACCGGACTTCTGGCCGGCGAAATTGCCGGTAATCCAGCGGCCGATGAGTTACAGGATCATCTGTTGTCCGAGATTCTCGAGATCGTGCGCGCCAAGGGAATCGTCCTGGCAGACGAAAATCCAGCAGTGGAAATCAAGGAGACCTCCGCCACGGTCATGATCAAGCCCTCCATGCTGCAGCATATGGAAAGCGGGCGACAGACCGAGATCGATTCGCAGAACGGCGCCGTCGTGCGCGAAGGGCAGGCTCTCGGCATCCCGACGCCGTGGAATCATGCCATCACACTGCTGGTGAAAGCGCGCTCAGCCTGCCCGGACAGAGTGAAAAAGAGCGATTGATTGGCGCTCCGCCACCTTACAAAGTTGTCTCCGTACTCGTCAGAACCAGCAGCCAGTCGTGGCATTCTCCCGGCAACGGGGGAGTCCATTCACCGGCGTCCGACACTTCGACAGGACCGATATCGATGTCCTTGCCGGTGCACGGATCGAACCAGTACGCTGTGTATGAAACGTCCGGCTCGATCGCGACGATCACACCTGGCGTCCAGAACATCGGCATATAGACGATTCGCAGCTGACGTGGAATCCCGGCGCACACGGGGCCGTAGATAACAACATCCGCCGGCCAATCCCAGGTCCAGTCGGGCTCACACCTTATCCAGTCAGGTCGAGGTTCCATTGCCCACCATGGGAACCGACGGATGAATTGTCCGCCAAGTCCGACCTGCCGGGAACCCGGCAGTTGCGCCGCCTCCTGCCAGGGCATTTCACCCCAGCTGCGGCCATGGGGTGACCGGCCGTACGGCTCCTTGGTCGTGCTCATTTGCCAGATGCCGTTGGCGCCGTAGTTATGTCCGGCGGTGCCGCGCATGACGGCGTGATAAAAATTGAGCCGCTGGACATTTTGCCAGGAACGCCCGAGGATGCCTTCGAAGTTCACTTCCGCTTCGATGACCGGCATGACCGGTTCGGCACCGACCGCTTCGGTGATCTGCTCGATGGAGCGCACGACGGACCCGATGTCGCGGTGCCCCGCCTGCAGCATTTCGAAATCCATCACGCTCGGGTCTTCCACCTGTTCGCGCCCTTTCAGGGTCGGGTGAATCGAGATGAGGTTACCGTACGGATCGATACTGCGGACATAGACTATGACCTCCGTCCAGCCACGCTTTTGCAGTGCCGCATCTTCTTCCGGCGACTCGGAGAGGTAGTACGGCATGATGCCTTCGCCGCAGGTGCACCACACAACCGGGTAGGCACCGTAGCGGGCCACCAGGTAGCGCCAGTAGCGCTTCACCGCCTCGACGCCGATCATCTTCAGATAGTACCCCCACATGCCGATGATGCACGGCATCAGCCCCGCCTCCACGAGGTAGGCGAACTTCAAGTCGGCGTGATCGTAATACGACGGGTTGACCCGCTCGAAATTCTCGGTGAACGGGAAGCCTGCTTCGTTGCGGCCGCGCGGATCCCCGACACCCATGTCGGGGAGAGGACCGGCAACGATCTGGATAACGTTGAAACCTTTGGCGACGCGGTCGTCTGCGAGTTCCTTGAAGCCGTCGGGCCAGTCCAGACGCTTTGTCAGCCCCATCAACCAGGAATCGCCGGTCCAGAAAAATGGCGTGCCGTCATTCTGTTCGAAGTGTCGGCGATCATCCGCGAGGCGCAATCTGCCGTGGCGCAACAAGGCGTTGTCGCCGTCGTAAGGGGCTACCGTGAACGAGCCGGTCTGCCCGTGCAGACCGTCATCGGTATCGACGTTTGCCGCCGTCGTATAGGCGTAGTTGCCGGGGGGATCGCCGGCGATCCGTACTTTCCAGACATTGCCGCCGGCCCAGAACGCCGGGACGCGAAGTTGCTCGCCGCCGGGCGTCGTGACCAGCGCCTCGAGGTCGACGTCGTTGTACGGATCGTCATACGTGATATCGCTCGTAAAGGCAATCTCGACTATCTGGTTTTGCGGCATATCGGCCTCCATGTTTCGATCGGTCCTTCCAGTTATTCAGCAGATATTAAACTTCACTCGTCGATCAACAATACAAATCCGCGATCCGTGGTACTGTACGACCAATCGATATTCAACAGGTCTTTTCTCGATGGACATACACAGTGACAAGCTGAAATTGGACTGGCGGTTTCCGCTGCCGAACACACACGCCGGCATCCTGCTCGGCAACGGACTGTTCGGTGTCGTCGTCTGGGGTGACGAGCGCCTCTGTCTGACGATCAATCGCGCCGACTTCTGGGACCGCCGCAATATTCGTCCGATCACCGCGAAGATGAATGTGGCGGATTTGCGGAAGCACTGGCTTGCCAGGGACGATGACGGTATTGCGCAGATGGTCGAGCCGACGGACCCATCGATCGGCATCGACAGCCCGAGCGGTTTGCCGATGGGCCGGATCGAACTCGGCCTGCGCATAGCCGACGCGACGCTGCAGATGGCGGACGGCGCTCTGCATTTGTCGAATGAGCAGGCGAGTACGATGCTCAGGCTGTCGGTTGCTGCCGATCAACCGGTGTTGCTGATCGAGAGCGACAACGCAGACCTTGACGTGAGGTGCCGGCCGGCCTGGGATTTCATGGGTGATCGCCTCGCGGGACTCGACCATGCGCCACCGCAGATGTTCGACGACAGTTCCATGCGCGGCTGGATCCAGGAGCTGCCGGCAGACCCGACCCTCTGCCTGGCATCCAGCCGATTTTCCGGCGGCCTGGCTGTCACCGCTGTATACGGTGAAACGCCAGAGGCGGCCAGGGCGAACGCCGGTGACATGCTCGAGAATGCGAGCGCCGCTGTTGAGTCGACGAAACGCTGGTGGAACGGATACTGGCAGCAGGTTCCGCAGATAGACCTGCCGTCGGTGGAGGCGGAGGAGGTTTACTATTACGGCCTGTTCAAGCTGGCGGGCATGTCGAAGGAGTACCCGGCTGTACTGCAGGGGCCGTGGGTGGAAGAGTATCAGATGCCGGATTGCGGCAACGATTTTCATTTCAATGTCAATATCCAGATGTGCTATTGGCCGGCGTACGGCGCTAATGCCCCGGAACTGCTGCAGCCGTTGTTCGATAAGTTGAAGCAGTGGGAACCGCGCCTGCGAAACAACGCCAAGCTGCTGTTCGATATCGACGACGGCATCTTCCTGCCGATGGCGGTCAACGATACCGGCGAATGGATCGCCAACTACTGGCCGTCTTTCACTGATTTCGCGTGCACCGGCTGGGCCGCACACCTGATGTGGCTGTACTATCGCTACACCATGGATGTCGACTTCCTTCGCGACACCGCATATCCCTTCATGAAAGGCGCGATGCGTGTTTACGAGTCGCTGCTGGAAGAGGAAGACGGCCAGATGGTCCTGCCATTCGGCACCTCAGCCGAATACAACTGGGGCAGCTTCCAAGCGACCGGCAGGAACCCATCGTTCCAATTGGCCTGTATCCATTTCCTGCTCGAGTCATTGATCAGCAGCGCCGAACTCTTAGACATCGACGCCGATGACGTGACGACCTGGAAGCAGTTGCAGCAGACCGTGCCGCCGTACGCGGAATACATCCAGCCGGCTGACAAAGTGGTGCCGTGGAGCCCCTCCTCGGACGAGCTCGCGACGCAGCCGCGAATCGCCGTGTACGAAGGGCAGGATTTAGAGTTGTCGCACCGGCATCACGGCCACCTGGCGGTGGTGCATCCGTTCGATACGCTCGGTCCGGAGCACGCCATCGTACGGCCGACTCTTTATCGCTGGCTCGAGGCAGGGCAGGGCACCTGGATCGCCTTTTCCTTCGCCTGGGCGGCGATCATCTACAGCCGGATGAAAGACGGTGAGGCGGCCTATCTCAACTATGACCTGTGGTACCGCCTGTTTACCAACAAATATCGCGGCGCTATCGAGTTGACACCGTACACGGGCATCTCCACATGGGTGGCGGATGCGGATGCATCCCCCATGCAGATGGATGCCAACATGGGCGCCGTCAACGCCATTCAGGAAATGCTCCTGCACACGGTGCGTGGCACGATGAGGGTGTTCCCGGCAATCCCCAAGGTTTGGCAGCATGCTGTTTCATTCGAAAAAATGCGGACCGAAGGCGCCTTCCTGGTCAGCGCAGAGATGAAGGAAAATCAGATAACCAGTATCGAGATAATCAGCGAGAAGGGGGCCGAACTGCGGTTGGCCAATAACATTGCCGACGAAATCCTCGTCAGTCGCGGCGGTAAAGAAGAACGAACGCGGACGAAATTATTGACGCTGCAGACGGTGCCCGGGGAGATAATAACGATAACAGGATGCCTGCCCTGATCAGTCTGTCATAATCTTGATGCAGGCGACATCGCGCGGACCGATCTCCACGACGAGCGACCCGCCATCGGCGGAGACAGGCGCACCTTTCCATAAATCCACATATGTCGCGCCCGGCTTCGGCTCGATTTCGAGCAACTTGCCCCTGGCCGTTCTGTAGCCGGCGTTGAAGACCGTCCAGATCGTCTTTTCGCCGTTGCGGAATCGATTGACGAAGACTCCCGGGATCTCCGCCGGGATGAAGGGCTCGACGTCGAACGAAGTAAACACGTCGGCGTTCTCGTGGAGGATGTGAAACATGCGTTTGTGCTCCCGAATCGCTACCTCGCTGAAGTAGCCTTCGGGGTTGTAGGAACGGGACAGACCGTAGGAGTCGCCGTTGAACAAGACGAACTTGAGCAGCCCCCAATTCTGGTCTTTCATTTCATAGTGGTAGACCAGGTTGAAGCACTTGATGTCGGGAAAGGCAAACCTGGCCATGTTCATCGGCACAGTTGTATGCGGCTTGACGCCGCGCCCGATGCCGGCGTTGTAGAAGGCGTTCTGGTATTGCAGCCGGATGTCTTCCGGCAGATTCTCCGAGCATATCGTCACATCCTCCGCCACCGCCGCCTGTATGCGTCTGGTCAATTCGCGTTCGCCGTAATAGTACGGTTCCGGCGATTTGTGCGGGTGATCTTTTCGGTAACAGACCCGGCCGCCGTGCCCCATTTCGTCGAGGTAGACAATACGGGCGCCGAGGTCGGCCGTCAGGTACTTCTGACAAGTGACCATATAATCGATCCATTCTTCCATCCCCATGCAGGGCCGGTAGCCCAGGGTGTTGGCGTTGTCGGTCACGGTCCCTACACCGTCGAGCTCGGGGCGTTTTGCGCCATAGGGCTCGGCCTTGTCGTTGATGATCAGCGCGTTGGTGTACAGGCTAATGGCAATGCCCGCATCCCGTGCCTTTTTGATCGATGCACGGAAATGGTCCTCACCGCCAACCCACCAGGTGGCATCCCTGCCGTATTGGCCGGAGTATCCGGCGTTTGGTTCGTCCTGTCCCTCGCGCACGTGCCAGGCATAGAAGGTCAGGGAGTTGGCATAGTCGAACGCCTTGCGTCCGGGCTCTGCACTGGCCATGAAATCCGCCTTGTCATCCGGGTTCGAATCGGGAACATGCCAGCTGTGAACGAACGAGTTCTTGTACCAGTCCTGGGCCGGCGGCTTCGGTTTGTACCAGGTGCGCACCCACTCCCTGTACAAGCGAAAACTCTCCCGCCAGTCCCCCTGCGAAATCGCCACGATACATGTCGGCAACGTCCAGGCCTCGCCGGCAGCGAGCCGCTTCTCGAGGAACTCCTGCCGGTACCAGCCGCCGCGTTCATCCTTGCCGACGTCGTACCAGCGAAACTGGCCGTCCAGGTCGTTGCTCAGCAGCGTCAGCGCGTACCCCGCTTCCGGGTTGAAGAACGAATCGACCTGCAGCGGGTGCTCGGCACCGTGTGTCCCGTAGAGGTTGGCCTCGTCATAGTGAATCATCGCGCCGCCGTCACGCGGAAAGAAGTACCAGGTGTCCGGCAGCGACCCCAGCTTCAAGCCTTCGAGGATCGGAAACCTGACGCGTCCGAGGAACGGTTTGTTGCCGCCATTCACCAGGGTCAGACCGACGGCTATTTTTCCGCCCGGAGCCGGATCCAAAGTAACGGTGCTCTTGAGGTGTAGCTCACCGTCCTGGTACGCCAGGTCGATCGACACCGCATCTCCCGCGACAGTGGCATCGACGACCCGCCATTGATCTGAACCGATCCAGCCGTCACCGTGGCGGACGGCGAACACCGGCGAGCGGTCGAGCCCGACGCTGCCGTACCGGGGCGAACCGAGACGATTCCATCGCAGCCCGTCGGCCAGCGTGATCTCGGCAGATATCTTCTCACTCGAGACGACCGCATGCTGTTCATCGACCTTGGCTTCGTCGATCCGATCCGTGGTCACCGGCTCCTGTATTTTCCCGACGGCCGGGTGCCACGCACAGCTTTCCTTGACGCTGGGCTCCGCCGCGATCAGCGCTTCCGTGTTGCAGGTCAGCGCCACCACGGCGAAGGAGCACTGGTTCACTTTGTCGTGCAGAACAAGCTGTTGCGGCTGCTTGCCCGGAGCCGGGTGCAGCACGTACGGGGCAAGCCCGTTTTCCAGCCCGTATCGCCTGGTGGTCAGGTTGAAGGGAATCAGGTGATCGCTGGTGCCGTCGGTATAGACGATTTCTGCAGTGAACCGCTCGCTCTGCGTGATCGGCGCGAGCGGCGTTTGGGGCGGGCCGCTCCACCGGTCTGCGGCCGGAATCTTCGACCACAGCAGCAGGAAGAGTTCGCGGGCGTCGGGCGGAAGATCAATCTCAAGCGGCTCCTGGTCCTTCAGCGGAAATCCCGTTTCCGGAATATCCGCGACCTTGGGAACGCGAAATACGACCCCATTCACGTTCACCAATGCATGTGCGAACACGTCGGCGGTTTCATTGTCTTGCGGGACATCGAACGGATCTGCCTGCAACCGCGGCGGCAGGGCTGTCAAACCGCCGGCGCTGCCCTCCTGTGCCGGCTCGAAAGTGAAACCGCCCTCGTCGAGTTGCCAGACCGGACTGCCGTCCCGTGACGTAATCTCGAGCGTACGGATGTATTGATAGTTGCCGCCGCTGGCCTTCTCCTGCCCCATGTTCTTCAGGGTGACCGTGTGTTTGCCGGCGGCAACGAAACGATCGAAGACGGGGACCGTAGCGGGGCCGTTTGTGGCCGCGAAGTTGTCGAACTCGACCAGCAGTTCACCGTCGAACAGAACATTCAGGTAGCTCCCATCGTAGGCCTTCACCAGCGAGATATCCAGCTTGTAACGACCGCCGGGCGCCGGAACGATGACATCAAAGACCAGCCGGGCGCCTGGCATGCCGCATTGCATGCACTTGATGCCGCTGATCATGCTGACGCTCCAGCTCTCCGACTGGCTGGCGAGCTTGGCATCGATCGTCTGTGTCGCGGCAGAGGCGCACCACATCGGAAACATCCACAGGGATGCAAACGAAATCCATCTTCTCATCGGACACTTCCGGAGTTCATCTTTGCCTGTCTTTCCCACGTTCTTCATCCACCATCAAGTATCATAAACTCGGCCCTCTCCGGGACGAGTCCGATTCTTTCGACTTTACCAGCGGATATGGTGGATTGGCGAATACGAGGGTACAGTGTTTGTGGCTGATATCCACTATCGTCATCCTTATAAACTATCCCTGTTCAGAGGCGAGATGCGACGAGAGCTTCCACGCTTTACGCTTATCGAATTGCTTGTGGTCATTGCGATCATTGCAATTCTTGCCTCGATGCTGCTGCCGTCGTTGACCATTGCCAGAGAGAACGGCCGGCGGGCTGTCTGCCAAAGCCAGCTAAAGCAGTTGTATCTGGGGTTATACATGTACAATGAGGAGAACGGACGCCTGCCGCAGTACAAAAATGCCAATGGGAACCGGTGGCACGGTCCGCTGGTCCTGGGTGAATATATGAACTATACCGCCCCGATGGATTTCAGCACGACCTTCATGCGCTGTCCGACCGTTCCCGGTGACGGTTACGTCTACTCATATGGCGTGAACTATTTCAATGTGTTCAGCTTTGATCACTGGTACGGTGCCGGGCCAGGCGGTCTTCTCCACACCAGCCGAGCACTGGAACGCGTACCGGTAACAACCTACCTCGTCGCCGATGCATTGACCGACGCGATCTACACCCCTACTTACGGGACTTGGGCGCTCGTTGTCGACTACGATGGCGATGGCATTGCGGACAGTTATGCGATGAACCAGCCGTACAATATGTTCGCGCCCAGGCACAACAATAACGGCGACATGCTTTTTACTGATGGCGCTGTCAACACCAAGCGGGGCGTGGACTTTGCCCTGAATGACGGCGATCTGTGGGGGACCCATGCGCGCCCCTGACATACGGGCCCACTGCGAGCCAAACGTGCAGCCGAATCAGTATCCGCCTTTCCTGGCCCATATTCTTTCGCCGTTGCCGCCGTCGTATGGGGACGGTGGTGGGTCAGTATAATTGTAATCCTGTACCGACCCGTCGGAGAGCAGAAAGTTCGCCCGGCCACCGGAGTGGCGATAGCCCACCGAGTTATACCAGCCATTGACACCGCCATGCCAGTCAGGCCCGGAACAGGGGCAGCTTGAGCAGCCCCCCGCGCCGCCACCTCCCGCGAGGTGAGCCGGATACGGATAAACAACCGGTGTGCTGCTTTCCATATAAAGCCTGAAGGCATCCGCAATAATAATGTGTGGAGAGGTATGCCGGTCCCACTGGCCGATCAGCCAGCCGTTATAGGCGTAATCGTGGGAACTGTCGTTGTTGATGCAGTCGTCCTGGCTCGGGCATCGCAAATCACCGCTCAGCTCCGGACTCACATACCCGAAGATTTGT
>CAJWLW010000018.1 GCA_913042885.1 uncultured Lentisphaeria bacterium
CCATCCTGCCGCTGGACAAGCAGGAAGAGTAGTGACAGGTCCAGGATGAAAGGGGAATGACGCGCCGTTACCGGGAAGGAACTCGAATGTCGGCACAACCATCTTCGCCCGGGCCCGCAATGCCGGAGCCCCCGGACTACACCAGGTACGACGCGTACCTGGCAGGATTCACCGGCCTGGACCAGAACGAGATCTGCCGCTGGACGCGCCAGCCCGCCCGGCGCTCCCACATCGGGCCGCGTGGACGTACTCACCGACACGCAGGCAATCGAACTGGATTGGCTGAAGGGCAACAAGTTTCACGAGGGCATCGGCCAGGCGCTGCACTACGGCGACGTGACCGGGCAGCAGCCGGTACTTGCTTTAATCAGTGCGTACTACAATATTTTCGGCGCCGAACAGCAGAAGCTCGAATACGTTTCCGGGCTATGCGCGGCGCATGGTGTCGAGGTATGGGCCTTAACAACAAGGAGGGAATGATGAAAACATCCTGGGGTAATCCTGTGCATGTAATTCCGTTCATTCGAACACTGGGATTATAAATTACCTGTCTTTTTAAGCAGTCTTTTAAGCAGAAAAAAAAGCGGCAGGCGGTCATCAGTCACGCGGTCACCAAAGGCCTCGATCCCGATGTGCCCATGAAGGACAGCGGCATCGAGTGGCTCGGGGAGGTGCCGGAACATTGGGAGGTCGTTTCACTCAAGCGAGTTACTCTCGTGAATACTGGCGTTGCAAAAGGCAAAGACCTCACGTGAAAGAGAACCGGCAAACGCGATGAAGGAGCAATTGATGCAGATGCCGCAGTGGACAACCGGCCCCCGGGGCCGAAATATTCGTCGGTCTTAGAGATGGGTAATTCACGCGGGCGGACGTATTGTTTTGGGGAGGAGACACAGCGTCATGCACAATCCACAATGGGCTCTTTTTTTCGACTTCCATACGATGCCGGCGAACCCGGACGTCGGCAAAGCCTTCGATATGGACGCCATCACCGACTGGCTTGCGGAATGCGGCGTTGATTTCATCGTCTTCCCGGCGCGCTGCAACCTGGGCACCGCCTACTATCCGACCAGACTGGGGATTCCGCACCCGGCCATGGGGCGCGATCTCTTCGGCGATCTGGTGGCGGCCTGTCATGCGAAGAGCATCGCGATCTCCGCTTATATCAACGTCGGACTCAGCCACGAGGAATCCTATCAGCACCGCGATTGGACCGTGCTGCAGGTGGACGGACGGACCTACGGAGAGCCGTTCGGTAACTCTTTCTTCCGGCATATGTGCTACTATTCGGGATACGCCGATCACGTGATGGGGATGGCCCGCGAGGTGGTCGAATGGTACGATGTCGATGGTCTGTTCTTCGACTGCTTCCATACGCCGCCCTGCATTGGCGTGGAATGCATGGAGCGAATGAAGGCGGAGGGCGTCGACTTCAAAGATGCGGAGCAGCTCAACGACTTCAACTACAGCAAGATCCTGGCGATGGGACGAAAGCTGTCGGCAGGCGTTCGCGACCTCAACCCTGAGCTCCTCCTCTACTTCAACGGCATCGATTACGAGGCCCAGGCCGAATTCGGCAGCTATCTCGAGCTGGAATGTCTGCCGCAGAGCGAATGGGGCTATGAACTGCTGCCCATGGTTTCGCGCTATATGCGCACCCTCGGCAAACCGGTACTGAACATGACCGGACGTTTTCAGAAGACGTGGGGGGATTTCGGCGGCATCCGCAGCCGCGCCAGCATCGAGTACGACTGTATCTACGGCATTGCCAACGCCATTCCGCCGACCATCGGCGACCACTTCCATCCGCGCGGCGACCTGAATCGTGCAGTGATGGCACTGGACAAGGCGGTGTACCACACGCTGCAGCCGCTGCAGCCGTGGATGGATGGGGCCGTCCCCGTGGTAGAGATAGCGAACGTGATGAAGTGCGGCTACCCCGGGAACGAATGGGCTGGCGGCGACCGCCCGCGGCAGAAAGAACTGTCGCAACAGGCGCTGAAATCGGCCACGCGCATGCTGTGCGAGCTGAAGATGCAGTTCGACAACGTCACTACGGCCGTTGCGTGGGACCGGTACAAGCTGCTGATCCTGCCGGACGAAATCGAGGTCGATGCGGCGATGGCCGGGCACCTGCAGACCCACCTCGACCGCGGCGGCGCCATCATCTCGACCGGGCATTCCGGACTCGACAGTAATGGCGCCAAATTCGCCCTCGACGCCTGGGGGGTGGATTACCAGGGGGACGATCCCTGCGATCCGGCGTACATCGAATTCGGCCCCGAATTTTCCGCGGGCATGCCCGACATGCCGGTGACGCTGTACGAGCGCGGCACGGCGATCTCGGCCAGGCCGGGCACCAGCGTGCTGGCCACCATCACCGCGCCGTACTACAGCCACCAATGGGACGGCCGCCACGGCTTCCGCTACACCCCGCCCGACCAAAACACGGGCCGACCCGCCGTCACCCTGAACGGCACGGTGGCCCACATGAGCCATCCGCTTTTCCGCACCTATTTCAACAGCGGGTCGCTGCCGATGCGGCAGATCCTGGCGAATCTGCTCGCCCGCCTCCTGCCGGAGCCGTTGATCCGCGCGCCCGGCGCGCCGGCCTTCAGCCGCATCACTGTCACTTCACAGCCGGGCCGGCGCATGGTCTACGTACTGGCCTACCTGCCCGAGTCGCGCGGCGCGGGCATCAACATGATCGAGGAACCGCTGGAGTTGAACGACTTCACCCTCAGCCTGCGCCTGGATGGCCACGCCCCCGCCAAGGTCTACCTGGCGCCGGACCGGGAAGCGCTCGAATTTGCTATCGGCGGCGGGTACGCCACCGTCACCATTCCGTGCGTGCGCGGCTGGTCCGTAGTCGTTTTCGAGGAGTAATTGGCAGGCGTTCGTGGCTGTATTGGAACCGTCAATTCACGTTAATTACTTACTCAGGAGTCAGGCGTCTAGTACTGCACGGCATAAGTTCTCCGACATTAAAATTGATGGATGGTGTGGGCAGTGTTACGTCGCGACACCGGAGGCGATCCGGTCGGCTACTGGCGACCTGTTCCCCGTAGCATCATCGAGGATTGTCACTCGCTCCGCTCGCTGCTGCCCTTGGGGGCAGCCAGTCGGCCTTCGGCCAGCGCGCGGCGCGACAATGGCGGTGCCAGGCGCGATTTGAATGTCGGAGAACTTCTGCCGTGCGGTAGTAGTCCCTTCGTTCAGCCCTAATCATCCAGTCGGCGGAATCAATTTGAAACCATACTCCGAGGTCCACGGTTCCAGGTGTTTGACATGCTCGGCAACATAATTTGCAGCCCAGGACCGACGACTGAAATCACTGCGATTGGGGTGACTCCGGTGGATCAAGCCGCTGTCGAAAAAGACTGCCGACCCCGGACTCAGTTCAATCGGAACCTGACGATCCAAGTCCCACTGTTCATCGCTGAGGATCCACTTTTGAACCGGATGTTGCTCATGCGGCAGCGCTTTTCTATGACTTGCCGGGATGAAATACATGCAACCGTTTTCCACGGCTGCCGGATCGATCGCCAGCCAGCATTTCAAAGAGCGGGGTTCGAGCCCGGGCCAAAACGCCATATCCTGGTGCGGTGCGGCGTCAATGCCATGACGCGCCGGTTTCCTGAAAATTGACTCTCCGAACAACTGCACGCCATCATCGAGCAGGGCGGAAATCACTGCGTAGATGTTTGGATGGCAGGCGAATTTCCAGAAATACGGGTGATGAAAAGCCATCCTTGACATCAGCCGAATCCGATCACGGCGCGGGATCTCCTCTCGATCCTCCAGGCCTGGTTCCCAGAAGGTGTAAAATTCGGCCGGGATCTTTCCATCGTACGCCATTTCAGGCTTTAGCCCGCCGTCAAGCAGGCGGTGGGTCATGGCGGAGAGCTCTGCCAGTTCCGCAGATGGAATAAGGTCCTCAACGATGATGTAGCCCTGCCGTTCATAAGTTTGAAATTGATCATTGGTGATTGTCATGATTCCGGGAACTCACCTTTTGTGCTGATCTCATTGTTTTGCGTCAAGTGGGTTCTGCAATCCCAGCCAAAGACTCTTTGTACAGTTCAGGGGACCGATTGAAGTAAGCCCCATCGATCGTGTCGATTTCGCTGGTGACAGCAGCGCTGCCCCAATGCGAGGCATAGGCCCGACGCCACTTGTCAGACTCGTTGCGATGCGAGGTGTGCAGGGTCTTGCTGTGGTGGAACACCACGCCGCCTTTTTTTACGCATGCCGGCGCCTCCTGCGTCAGGTCGATTTGTTCCGTCGCGGGCGTCGTGTTGTACGGCTCGCCCGGTATGGGGAGGTGCTCCAGGATCGGGCCGCGGTGCGAGCCGCTGATGTAACGCAGACACCCGTTGAATTCATCCACATCGTCCAGGGCAATCCACGCCGTGATCACCTCGTCGTCGGGGTGACACAGGAAGTAGGCGTTATCCTGGTGATAGGGTTTGGCCGAGCCGAATCGTGGCGGCTTCATGAACATCTGGTCGTTAATGAGCATCGGCGGCCTCCGTATGAGTTCCTCGACCAATGCGCGAAGCCGGCGATCCATCACGAAGTTGCGCAGGTCCCGGTGCTTTAGAAACGGGTTGTCGAGCTTGCGCGGGGCAAGGCGTCCATCCTTTGAGAGATCGGCATTGTAGCTCGAGTCCGCGGAGGTGATTTCGGGCTCACACAAAGAGATGGCCAATTGGCCAATCGTATCCACCTCCGGGGCGGCAAACACCCCCTCCACAACCGTCCAGCCGCGAAGCCAATATTCTTCGTATTTCTGCGGGTCAAGGCCCATTCCGACATTACTCCTTGGTTGGTTGGGAATCATGGGGTTATGGCAACTCTATGGCGAGCGGAAATGCGAACGCCTGTTTATCGCCTCAGACGCGGGCGCGGAGCAGCGGATTGTTGAAGGACACCGGAATGTATTGACTGTCGTGGAGCGACTTGGTGCCAGGCGTCATGAAATGAATGGCAAAAGCGCGACGTTGCCGACCACTGGCGTTGGGTTTCGTCGAATGAAGCGTTTGACAGTGGTGAAACATGATGCCGCCCGCGGCAAGCTCGACGACGACAGCCGTCGCGGCGTCGACCTGATCGCCGGCGTCGAGCAGCACGTTTGATCCCTCAGCACGGCCGTGCGACAACGGCGTCAGGTGCGATCCGGGAATCAGGTTCATGGCGCCGTTCCGATCGTCCACGTCGTCGAGCGTAAGCCAGCAGCTGACAATGTTGGCGGGTACACATTTCCAGTAAGCATTGTCCTGATGCCAGTGAATTGGCCCCCCCGTATGCGCCGGTTTGAATAATGCCTGATCGGAATAAAGTTGGATATTCGGTCCGATCAGGGTCGCGACAATATCCAGCAGCCGGCTGTCGTACACGAGTTTACGAAAGCGCAGGTTGCGGCGTGTCACATTCATGATCTGCAGCATTTGTGTTTCAGCCTGGACCATTGCCTCGTCGTCGTCGGTTTGGTCAACTGACAGATTGCTCATCTCTGACTTGCCGGCCCGGGCCAGGTCGAATTCGTGATCATATTCCTGTCGCAGTGCCTCGACCTCAGTGTCGTCGAGCAGCTTGCCGAATCGCAGAAAACCTTCCGCATGAAATGAATCGATTTGTTCGCGGGTCAGGGCAACGCCGTCGGTTTGTTCGAGTGTTTGATCCATGTTTGGGCACGCCGTCATTTCTCGCTTGTCCGAATACCGGAAGTGTCGCAACTGGGGGGGATGCGGTTTAACTTGTGATTGTGACCCTGGTTTGCAAGGGCTGTTGTGAATTCACCGCATCGATCGATTGTTGTCTTTTGACCGTTTGAAATCGTCTAGTTGTCCCATTAAACCGTAAGCAAAGGAATTGCATATCATGCGAGTAGAAGCGATCCCGATGACCATTCAGAGCAGTACTGGGACCGAGCAGCGTGCGTTTGATATTGGCGCCCTCTGCGGGGCGCGGTTCGCCGCCCGCGACGTTCAGGCCAAGCGCCGGGAGCTCGACGACCTGATGGTGCGCGAGGGCCGCTACAGTATGGCGACACTTACAAATCCGTCGATCTTTCGCATCGGGCGGTATCTGCTCACCCAGGATTCCGAGTTCGAGGTGCAAGGCGCATTGACCGGCGGCGAAGGCGAGGTCGTGGCCATCCGCGACGGCGACGAAGTCTTCATCTCAGTCGGCAGCGATCAGTGCGATCGCGAGCTCGATCCGCTGTTCCCCGACAAGCCCAAACAGATGTGCCCGCATCCGATCGCTACCGTCGCCTGGCCTTACGCGGAGGTACGCGACCACTGGGACCAAATGCAAATCCACAGCGAGGTCACTGTCGGTGGTCACAATGTGCCCCTTCAAGACAGCCCGTTGAACGCACTCGTCGATCTGGAGTACCTGCTTGCTTTGGACGTGGTCCGCGCCATGCCCGATCCGCTGTTCCTGTATTGCGGGTCGGCGCCGTTCCTCGATAGCGTGCAGGAGACGATCGCGCGCCACGATCTGCCGGACGTGACAGCCCATGGCACTGGCGACACGTTCCTGGCGCGCCTGCACGATCCGATACTCGCGCGGACGATCGAAATCCGATATCGACCGATCCCGCTCGGCGATGAGATGGACGAACGCCGCGGCAGACCCGGCGCGGCAGAGCATCATTTGAACTACTGACTACTCCGCCTCACCGGGATCGTTCAGGGCGTAGTTGCCGATCTTCGGGTCGAAGATGTTTCTCAAGTCGGAATCGACGGGTGCGTCGGCGATCGTGGTGTCGGGGCAGAGCGCCGCGTCGTTGATGCGCCAGCGGACAAGCCCGATGTCCTGCGGGCTGTGGGTGCGCTTCCCTTCCATGCCCCGGTTGCGGTACCCGGTCCCGAACGCGGTGAGCAGCGAACCGTCGGGCAGCAGCACTGTGGCGGTGCGCTGCGGGCTCGCAAGCCAGCCATCCCTGCCTTTGCGGTTACCTTTCCACACGGCGAGAAGGTACCGGTGATCCAGGTCCCAGGTCCAGCCGTGGTCCCGGCTGATGACCGCTTCGATACCGAACTGGGGATAGCCGTCGTCGGTATCCACGTACCCCATGCGCGCCACGTAGGTCAGGACGATGTCGCCGTTGGCCAGCGTCACCATGCTCGACATGTGACGGCCCCAGGCATACAGCACATCGAGCTCGGACCAGGTCTGCCCGTTGTCCTCGGACACGGAGATGCCAAGCCCACTGTGATGATCGATCTTGCCCTCGAATTGCGGCAGCATCATTCGGCACGCGGCGATGATGTTGCCGTTGCCGGCGCGGTGCAGGACGATCTCACCGGTACAACCCCACTGGGGCACGTGGCGGCATGGGCCCCAGGTCCGGCCCGCATCTTCGCTGCAGCGGTAGAGGCAGGCGAGTCCGGGCTTCTTGCCGGTCCCCCACAGGCGGGTGACTCGCCCGCTTTCAGCGTCGCGGTCCACTAGGAATGGAGAATCTTCGTCGAAAGTCTTGCCGTCCTCAGTGTCGGGCGCGGCTATGGCGTCTGCCCAGGTTTCGCCGCAATCGTGGCTGAACCGATATTGGTCGGCCAGCTTCAAGACCAGATTGCCGCCGCTGAGATCGGACAGGCCGATGCCCGATCCGTCACCGACGCTTCTGGGGCGGCTCCACGTCGCGCCGCCGTCGTCACTGATCGAGATGCCCGTCCTTGTCTGCTGGCCCCAGAGCAACAGCAGCACCAGCCGGTCCTTCTCTGGGATATACACCATGTAGGGGTAGTATACCGCGCCCATGTCCCAGGGTTCGGTGATGATCTGGATTTGCGCGGGTGATATGACGCGGGATGCCTGTCCGTTCAATTGTACTATTTCGTGCATGCGCCATCCGCTTTCAGGCGTAGAAATATGGGTCGGGTGGAAGGACATTATTATTTGCGGCGAGTATGACGGCGAGCCCCTTACGCCAGTCCCAGGAGATCGAGTGAATCGCGGTGTATAATGGCCTCGATCCCGTTTGCAGGAATCCTGGGCATGCCGGTGCCGGCCATCACGTCATTGATGCCGTGCAGGGCGTTAATTGTGTCATCGACGGAGGCGAACGGCCAGTCCGTTGCGAACAGCAACTTGTGAAGCAGATTGGATTCATGGAATGCGGCCAGGGCTTGATAAGCCCACCATGGCCGGATCGGCAGGGGTGAAATATCCGCGAACACGTTGCGATGTTTGCGCGCCATGACCATCGCATCGGCGAACCAGGGTAGGCCGATGTGCGCCAGTATGATCTTCAGCTCGGGAAACTCGCGGGCCACCGGGTCATAGAGAAGCGGGTTGGCCCACTCCATGGGGGTGCTGGGGATGCAATGTAAGGCTGCGTGAGTGAGGATCGGCAACCCCAGTTCCGCCGCCCGGCGATGGACGCGCCGGGCCTCGGGCCCGCGCGGATCATAGTTCTGGTATACCGGGCTCATTTTGATGCCTTTCAGGTCCAAATCACCGGCACTGCGATCGATTTCCTCGAGCGCCCCGGGCTCGTTGGGATCGATCGACATGAAGCCGATGATCTTGTCCGAATGGGCCCGGGCATAGGCCGCGATGTCGTCGTTGGGTGTGCACATCTGCAGCGCCTTGGAGTTGATGCCGAACACGATTGCCCTGTCGACGGCGGACATGGCGGCCTGATGCCGTTCGGCCGTACAGTCCAGGTCCATTCCGCTACCGTCATAGGCCTGGTCGACCACCTCACAAAACACGGGCCCCCACTGCTCCCGCGTCGACAAATGCGTGTGAACGTCAACGATCACCGATCAACCTCCATTGATTTCAAATCCGATTCTTTTCACCGACCGAGATACGCCTGTATCTACGCTAACACCGTTGCCGTGGCCATCAAGCGTGGCTGTACACAGTTACATTTGCTAAAAGCGGACATCGCCCGCAAGCCATTTATATTGTATCATGAGTATAGGACGAATGGGAAGCATGGGAAGTATGTCTTTGATTCCTCCCCATGACTCCCATATTTCCCATTCCTCCCAAAGATTTTCTTGTTTTTCTGACAGACGCTGGGGAATAAGGGCGCGCAACAACCAATGAAACAGTTTCACCTAGATGCCGGGAATGGTGCGTACCGCATCGTTCATGATGTTCTGGTCATGCATGCCGGCCAAGAACCCATCGGGACCTTTCGATTGTCGCCACTGTTTGACGGGAAGTCGGCAGTGCTGGCGCCATGGACCGAGTCCGGCGGGGAATACAGTGCACCGATCAAGGGACAGGCTGCCTCCGTGCACCTGGCTGTCCGCAGCGGCTGTCTGGCCTATTGGATCGAGGGCGACTTCGAGTATATCGAGCGCTTAACCTATCTGCCCGGCTCCGAGCTCTGCTGCTGCAATTGGCAATCCTATGTCTCCGATGAGCATGACCGAACATGGCCGATGCAGGCGGACAGGGAGATTACCGTGGCCGCCACGGTTGATCCTGACAAGCAAAGGTGTCAGGCTGATCCAGGTGACAATCCACCGACCTGGATGCTCTGTTCTCAGCCCAGAACGGTTTCCTTTGAAATCCGCGACGGCGAATGGATCGGGTTCTCGATCCCCGGCCCGCTGCCCGTCGGCGCGACGCGGTTCATTGTCGACGACGAGCGATTCTCGATTGTCTTCGATTCGGTCTGCGGCGGCACCCGAGGTGGGAGCCTGCCTGCGGTTTACTTCGTCACGGCGCTGACCGATGCGTATGCGGTCCTCGACGCGCATCTGGCAATCTCGCGAGATCTTGGCCTGGTGCGCGAGGACAAACCGTATTACGCCTGGTGGTCGAGGCCGATGTACGACACCTGGGGGCAGCAGCTTCTTTACGGGAACCCATGTTCGGCTGCAAACACACCGCTCACCCAAACGAATGTCAGCGACTGGGTGCGGGACCTCGAGGACAAGTCCGGCATAAGCGATTTCACGGTGTGTATCGACGTGGGATGGTTCGAGCATTACGGTGATTTCAAAGCCGGCGCGTGACTGGGCGGCACGGCAGGGTTGCGCGCCCTGACAGACGATCTGCACGGCGGCGGCCATAAAGTGATACTCTGGTTCTGCCCGTACATGGTTTCATCTGAATCGGAGCTCGCCGCCTCGATTCCGGAATGCATGGTGAGGGACAGAGACGGCAATCTCGTCACCACGCATCTGTATCAGCTTGTGGATGACAACTGTGACAAGAGCCTGATCGGCAATCAGAACGGCTTCCTCGATTACAGTCTGCCGGCGGTAAGAGAGCACATGAAGGCGGTGATACGATACTGCCTCTCACCTGAGCCCGGCTGTCTTGACGCCGACGGATTCAAGTTCGATTTCAACCATCAGACGCCACACCCCGGCCGCCACACCCTGTACGACACATCCTGGGCCGCGGGCGACCAGATGTGGCATGCGGTGGCGAGACTCACCCACGAGCGCGTTCACGAGGTAAAGGCGGATGCGCTGATTACCTGCGGCGTGAGTGATGTCTATCTGCAACCATACGTGGACATGGTGCGGTTGGGCGATTCGTTCGTCGACAGTCCGTTGCACTGGTTCAGGCGGGCGCGCCTGATCTCGAAGCTCTTCCCCGGTACTTTGATTGACAGCGATACGTGGTACATGACCCGCAGCAAAGCGTTGCAGTACTGGCCCTGTTCAGCGGTGTACGGGGTGCCGTCGTTCATGCAGCTCGTCCAGTTCGACGACGGCGGCGGCCGGCTGACGGCGGCCGATCACAGCCGCCTCCGCGCCATCTGGCATCTGGTGGAAGCCAATCCGATCGAGCCGGACATGGCGTTTTGCGTTGACCCGGAGAACGGTGTTTTCGAGCGGAAATACACGTCGGGCCCCTTGACCGGGTTTTATGCTGCGCTTGCCGTTGACAACCACTGCCTGGTGATCTACAACATAGATGAAGCGCTGCTCGCCGCTACCCGGGATATGGAAGTCACCATCCCGCTGCCGGCAGACTGCCGGATCGAGAAGGTCGAATGCGTTTGGGTCAGCGGGAAGACGGAGAGCGTTGACGCCCAGGCATCTGGAAACGGCCTGACTCTGCGGGTCAGCGATGCCGGCACTGGTATTCTGCACTACAGGATTCGCTACACCCTGAAATAGCCCCTGAACTAGCCCCGCTCAAGCTTCAGTTAGCCGAAACGAGAACAGCTCCGCATTCCTCAAGAAGAACCGTAACTTGCGATACGGCGTCGTTTTCTTCCATGGGAAAACGGTGTCGCCGCCGAATTCCGGGCGGGCGGCTGGCAGTTCGCTCTCGCCCTGCCAGGTCACCTTGTGCGAGACACTGTCGCCGGTAAAAACATCACACGCCTGACGGCTGCGTCCAGGCATCAACTCGTCGAAGTGATCAAGGACCTCGGCGAGGATGTAGCCGTCTTTCCCGCAGCGGCCATTGATGACCAGACTCGTGCCGGTTGAAAGAAACGGCCGCGTCACCAGCAGGCCTTCGCGGAGCGCACCGGAGCTTACGGACACAAAGCCGTCCTTGCGCAGACGGGCGAGTCCCAGACCGAATTGGGTCAGGTTGCGATCATGGACCTCGGGATGATCCATCCCTTCCCGCGGCCCCCAGATGAAGTAGTCGTGATGACAGTTCGCACCGCCGTAGTAGATGAAGAGCTCATCCCCGACCTCGATAACCGACGACGTCATGGCGATATTATGCTGGTCCCACTCACCCGGCGCGCCGAGCGTCAGCCATGGTTGCCGCTTGTTGACATGATGCCACTGTTTGCGGTCGCGGCTGATCACCAGCTGCACGTCGATCTCATTAAGGACTCGGTGAAACACACTGAGAAAGCCCACGTAAAAACTACCGAACTGGTCATACACCATTCCGTAAAACCCATCGTCGAGATTGTCCTCTTCGTGATCGGGACAAACCACCAGGTACGGCTGACTCCAATGCAGCAAATCAAAGCTTTCCGAAAACCAGATGCGACGCCGGTTCTGTCTGCTGAAATCGTGCGGATACCGCGGCCCCGGATTCACCGGACCGATGGGGTTGCGAGGGCTGAGACACGGGTGGCCCTGGTGCCAATGCCGGCAGTTGGCTACAAAACAGCGGGCGCTATGGTCATAATGCAGCATCGACGCATCGCCCATGGATGCGCCGAGCGTGCCGAATGCCGGCCGCTGCTCGTCGACCGTCCAATGAATCCCATCGGGGGAATAGGCCGCCCGAATCTCGCCCTGGAACGGCGGGTAATGGGAAAAAAGACCGACAAATCGTCTGGCGTCATCCGACGGAAACGGGTCTTCGATGACATTGAGTGAATGCGCGTGATCAACGCCGTTGGCGCCGCCGAGAACGACATTGGTCTTACAGCCGTCCTCGATCACGATGTCCAGCTCCGGCTTTTCCCAGGTCACGCCGTCTTCGCTGACGGCATAGCACTGTCGTGCTTCGACCAGCGAGTCCTTCGGATCATGATCGATCAGGTCTTCGTACCAGCATTTGAAAAGACCGTCGCGTGAGTCACGCCGGACCACGTGATTGGCGCTTTAGTGTAAAGGCGTTGCTCCCATGGCCGGTCCTGTTTGATCAGCGGGTTTGCCGGGTCTTTGCGCGGCTGATGAAAGGTCTTGGTGATCTCCTGGCAGGCCTCGATGATTGCGTTATCCAGAAACAGCTGAGGCGTCTCACCGATTACCATCATCGTGCTGTCGAGGTGGTCTGTTGTTGACATGGCGTTGTTCCCCTGTTCAAGTAAGTGTGTCGAATCGGTCGCCTACAGTACAGTAACCATGATTATTCATGGTACAAAATGACCCGAGAGCAAGGAGATATCCCAGTATGAGCATTCGCATCGGGATATGCGGAGTTGGCGCATTCGCGGGTCGCTTCATTCCCCTGTTCAAGCATCATCCGGAGGTGGAGAACGTCGTCCTATGCGACCTGGATGCACAAAAGCTGGATGACAAGTGCGCGCAGTTCGACATCAGCGATCGATGCCCTTCACTGGATGATCTCTGTGCAACGAATGTGGATGCGATCGCGATTATTACGCAGCATCATCTGCATGGGCCGCAGGCCGTCCAGGCACTGCGAGCCGGGAAGCATGTCTATTCAGCCGTGCCAGCCGCACTTTCTGTGGAAGAGATGTCAGCCCTGGTGTGCGCGGTTGAAGAAACGGGCAAAACGTACATGGTGGGGGAGACCAGCTACTACTATCCATGCGCCATCTATTGTCGTCAACAATATCGGAACGGCGCGTTCGGGGATATCGTGTATGCGGAAGGTGAATACTACCATGACTATAACCATGGCCTGATCGACGTCCTCCAACGTCGGCACGGTCCACAGTGGCGGCGCTATGCAAACTGGCCGCCCTTTTTCTACCCGACTCATTCGGTCAGCATGGTGGTTTCTGTAACCGGTGCCTACGCAACACAGGTATCGGCCATGGGCGTAACCGACAGAGATCCCGACGGTCTCTTTCACCAGGTCGATCAGATTTACGACAACCATTTCAGTAACGAGAGCATGTTGTGCCGGATGTCGGATGGCAGCGTGGCCCGATTCAACGAATTCCGCAGGATCGGGCACCCGGGCACCGAGCGCTTGAGCATGCACGGCACGAAAGCATCCTACGAGGAACAGACCGGAAGCCAAGTGTGGGTAACACGGAATCCGGAAGAAACACGGGACTTGACAGCCGAGCTGATCTGCCGGGACCTTGCGGTTGACGCGGACAGTGAGATGGCGACGATATCCGGCGGCGGCACGCACAAGGGTGTGTCCAGTGTGCATCCCATTGGCAACCTGCCGAAAGAATTTATTGGCCTGCCAAACGGGCATTCCGGGTCGCACCATTTCCTGGCGCATGATTTCGTCGCTGCCTGTGTGACTGGCACAACACCACCGAACAATGTCTGGGTCGCAGCTCGCTACCTGGTGCCCGGGCTCATCGCGCACGAATCCGCATTAAAGGGCGGCGTGTTGATGGATGTTCCCGACTTTGGCGATCCGCGCTAGTAGTCTGTCCAGCTCCCATTCACCCAACTACCCATCTACCCGTTTCCTATGGGATGACTGTGTTTTGAATTTGCTTCGGATTTCGGATTTCGAATTTCAAGTTTCCAGTCTCAAGTTTCAAGTCTCAGTTTCGATTCAGGTCGATCGGGATGCGCAGGTCGAGCCAGTATGCCAGCACAGCGGCAAGGAGAACAAGCAGTATCTCGCCGACAACCAGTCCCATGAAGAATCCCCGCACCCGATAGTAGATCTCCCGGGTGCCGTACTTGGTGACCAGCGCATTGGCCATCCAGCCGAGAAAGATCGAGAACCAATACGCCCCCATCATCGGGTTGACGAACATCAGCAGGCCGATGGGATGCGGCAGCCAGAAAAGCCGGCGGCGAAAAAAGAGGAGCGCAGCCATCAGCAGGGCGCCGGCCAACAGCCACCTGGTGTTGGTGGCTGACGCTTCGAGCGGTGACCCGACCATTTCCGCCAGACTGCTGAACTGAAAGCGCGGCAAGCCGCTGTGAAACCATTCCTCCAAGCCGTCGGCGCCGCCGGCATAGGACATCAGCAGCGTGGTGACAATGGTGGTGACGACGGCGAGAACGATGCCGAGTCCGATCGCAAGATGAAAGCGCAAGCGCTCCAGGCACTGGTCCTGGCGGATTTTCAAACTGGTGGCCATCGCCGGCGCGATCAACGTTTTAACATCGAAAAACAGGACAGCGTAAACCATCACCAGCGGTGCAAAGAGCGTTGCCGAGCACCAGGGCCGGTCGAAACCGAAGACGTTGCGAATGAAATGGATCGGATTGAAGTAACTCTTGAAGCCGAGCAACCCGCCCTCGGCAACAGCGCGCATGAAGGCGATGTTGATCAGCAGCGTGATCAGGCAGACGAGCACAACGAAGCCAGGATTGGCGCCCATTCCCAGCCACAGAATGAGGATGATCGCCAGGCAGGCGGCAACGAACAGCAGCGACGAGATACGCAACTCCCGCCGTTCGCCGAGCGGGAGCCCGTCGACACTGGCAGGCGTAAAAACACAGAATAGATAGCGCCGGCATTTATAAAGGACGATGGTGGCAAAAACCAGCAGTGCACCGCCGCCCATCGCGGTGCGGAAATTCAGGCGGTATAACATATTGCTGCTGCCGATTTCGTGCCCCAGCGAGGTCAGCACCAGGACCATCAGCATGAAAAGAAGCGAAAACGACCAGAGTGAGAAAGAGACATGCTTCGGGGTCATGAAGGTGATGCCGATAACGGTGAAAAAGACCATCGAGCGTCCGAACCTGCCAACCAGGGCATCCAACGGGGAGTCGGCGATATAGGGTGTCCACCTGTTTTGCAAGTCCAGCGGTGTGAGGCCGGACAGGCCGTTGAGATCGAGGGCGCAGAGCAGGTTCCAGCCGAGCGGCACAGCCGCCACCAGCACGCCCAGCCAGAAAAGACCGTTGTAGAAGATCTTCGGCAGCAATGAATCACCGTCGGTCGCGGCAAATATCTGCGGAATTTCGGCCAACGGATAAACCAGTTTTTCATGCTCCGCCCATTGGCGAAAGATGAGCACGTTCAGGGTCATCAGCGCCAGGTAAGTCAGCCCGATCACCAGGCACCAGCGCCCCAGGGGCGCGAGCCAGTGGGACCAGGGAATATCGCCGGCGACGAAGCGCCACAGCGAAGCGTCAAACTGCGGAAAGCGCAACTCGAGCGCGGTCAGTGCATCGAGCACGACTGCCTTTTCCGGCTCGGCATTGGCCAACGCCGCGCGCACCGCCGCGAGCTCGCCGATGGTATCGTGCACCAAGCCGGCAATCACCGCTTCCCGCCGCAGGCGGGAGGTCTTGAGGACCCGCGTCCGCTGCTGTGAGCGGAGCCGTTTCTGTTGTTTCTTCAACGACCGCAAACGCGATTCCAGCTGACTGCGTTCGGTTGCGGATGCATTGTCGTGGGCGCGGGTCAGCTCCTTGTACGTTCCGGCGAGCGCAGCTATTTCCTTATTAAGCTGTTGCGCCTCGGCAGTTGCCGCCTGCTGTTCAGCCACCAGCAACCGGTCGTCCGCCAGAGGCGCGAGAATGTCGGAGGTCCGCTGCAACAATTCGGCCGCTTGCTCGGTGACCGCCGTTGATATGGGCACCTCGGCCGCGACAATCAGGTCCCGTGCCTGCACCAGTGCTTGCAGCGCTTTGCGACCGGTGACCAGGCGGCGCCATCGTGCCCAGTAGCTGCGGCTGTCGTCGGCGGGTGTAGGCATGATTCCGGGGGTTGCCCGTTTCCCCTCCGGCAGGCCGCGCCGGTAGGGGATGATCTTGGCGAACGCCTTCTCTTCAAGCCGCCGCAGGACCGCCGTGCGCTCGTCCAGTCGCTGCCCGGCGACGTCCATTGCTGCCGGACAAGCGGCGAGGGCAGCCGGTACGGTCGCGAAACCGGATCCCGGTCCGAGCGCTTGCCATTTCTGCTCGGCCGCGGTCTGGTCGGCGCGGGCCTCGGCCAGTGACTGGCGACAGGCGCGTAACTCATCCGCCTGCGCTGACCTCTCGCCGGTCGATGACTGCAGCGTCTTGACCTCAGTGGCGATCCGTGCTGCCCGTTTCCCAGCGTTGTCGATGGCCACCGCGGCATCATGTACCCGGCGCAGTCGATCGCGTTCCAGATACGCCTCACGATAGTTGGCGGCAGCATCCCGGATGCCAGGCTCGGAAACGAAATACGCCTCGTTGATGAACGGTTCGATATTCAGGTTCCAGGCCGACTGGTCGTTGTTCCACTGGTCGTTGAACAAGCCGCCGATGATTGGAATCAGCGGTCCGGAAAGCCCGAACGTGGAAATCCCTGATGACACCATCCCCATCAAGAAGATGACCATCAGCTCCGGCAGCGTCAGGGGACGGATGAAGCGCAGGAGCCGCAGCAGCGGATTGATAACGATGACGGCGAAAAAGAGCAGGCCGTACGACAGCGGCGGGATCTGTGTGGCGGTGAGGTACAGGGCGTTTCGGTTCTCGAGGTAAATCGTGATGCAGGCGAAGACGGCGGCAAACAGGCTGCCGATAACCATCGACCGGACACTGACCCGCGGCCGTCGGCGTTCTTCAAGCTGTTCGGGATTTTCGCTTTTCGTTTTCAAAAGTCGTTTCCTCAAAAGATCAGCGGCGACATCATCTTCGACAACATCGTGCAGGCGACAGACACCATGGCCGCGAGACCGACGCCGCAGGAAAAACCGGCAAACAATACCGGCGCGTACTTCAGCCACATGTCGCCGAACCGTCGCCGGAAGTAGAAGCGGCCGACCATTGCACCGATGAATTCCAGCAGCAGCCCTGACGGTGTACTTTGACCGAGCCCGCGGACGATCCCGAAAATCAGCAGAATCGGCAGGCCCAGCACCAGCAGGATACTGTATGTACCAACCCCGATCCCGAGTCCCCAAAGGAAAGAATCAAGATTCAACGCTTCCATGAACAGCGACCCGCCTTCGCTGGTCGAGCTATAGATCAGGCAGACGTTTTTCACCTGCAATTCCCACATCTGCTGGGTGAACGGGTAAGCTTCGGACGGAATGGGCGCCATTCGCCACAGCAACTCCGAGAACAGCAGCGAGGCAACGATGACGATCGGCAGGGTGACCAGGAGCGTTTTGACCTTGCTGATGATCCGGGTGCCGGTCAGTTCGAGGATGCGGAACTGGACGGTTGCGATGCCGTAGTTTGTGACCGGCGCCGGTGCGAACCAGATCTGTACCCCCTGGTAACCGCTGAGGATGTAGGCGCCCTCGCGAATCATCGGGATCTCGACCACCTGTCCGGCAAGCCCTTCCAGTTTGGCGGTGGCATAGGAGATGAGCGGGGTGTAGAACATTGCGTAGAAGACGAAGAAGTACCACGGAAAACCATCGATCAGCCAGGTCGCCAAACCGATCCAGAAACCCGTGGTGCCGATGTAGATGCCGAGGGCGAGAAAAATCGAGAAATCACCGCGCTGGACGTTGTTGGTGACCAGCTTGCGCCAGCCGGCCGCCAATCGGCTGGGACGCCGGCGCTCGTCGGTCGGCCGCTTGACGCCGGTTCGCAGCGTGAACGAAGTCATCAGCGGCTTCACAATCTGCCCTAAACTGATCAGCGTGATGGCCAGCGTCAGCCCTAGTCCGAAGGAGAGATAAAAATCGACGCTGTTGCTGAATATGGTGTCAACGACACCCATCTGCGGGTTCCAGTTCGCGAGGGTGCCGTGCCGGTAGAGCATCGGATTGGCGATCATGGTGACCACGACTCCGATGAAGCCGCCGATCACGGCCCAGAACGGGATGACCATACCGACAAAGACCAGGGTCAGATCGAAGGAGATATTAAACGGGGTCGCCGGGAGGATGTGACTGACGTTCTCGGTAAAATCGACCCACGGAATGGGCACCAGCTTGAGCGGTTGCATCAGGAAGACACCGGAAATGGCCGGCACGCCGATGTAAATCAGCCCCCAGACCATGCCCAGGATGCCGCCGATCGAGAAGCAGCGCCAACGCCAGGGCACGTGATCGGTCTTCGATTCGACCAGCGCGGTGATGCCCGACGCTGCCACCGGCGCCATCGGGAACGGCAGCTCTTCAACGTCGTTGGTAATCCGGTAGAGCACATACCCGAGGCCGAACTCCTCGACGCGATGCACAATCAGGATCGTCGAGACGAGCAGGATCGGGGGCAGCCAGGCTTTAGTGAAGAACGTGCGGCCCTGCGCCTCGATGATGTCTTTGGACGGCGCAATCCAAGAAGGTACCTCCTGCGCGATCCCCATCGACAGGGCAAATTCAGACTGCACCAGGAATTGATTCCAAAGCAGACCGGTAAACGGCGACGACAGGGTCAGCCCGGCCATATAATACAGGATAAAGACCTCCTGCATTTTCAGCTCTTTGAAAGAGCGCCGGCCGACTTCGGCAAAGAGAATGATGATCACCCACTGGGCCGGAAAACTGGTGGTGGGGCCCACCACCAGGCCGAGGTACATCGAGCCCGGCAACACGAACAGGCCGAGGCAGACGGCGCCGATCACGGTTTTCCACCCGAAGCCGTCGTCGAAGGTGTCCGGCGGCTTCATGATCTGGCGATAGTCTTCGAGTTCTTTGTCGTGAGTTCGCAACGTTAATTCACGGTTCCCAATCTTTCCTTGGCGGCTTGCACGTACGTTTCCTGGGTTTCACGGTCGAGGTTTCGCCAGGCCATCAGATACTTTCGGAGTTTCTTCAGGAACGGCCGGTTGGTTGCCACCCACGTGCTGTCCTGTCCCGATACGCGTTCGATATAAAAATGCATCTGGTAGGTTTCCAGGGCGGTACTGAACGCGATGCGGGCGACAACCTGCTGGGTGACACCGAGGTCGTACGGCGCCAGGGCAACATGATAGTGCAGCTCGTAGGCGTCGCGGCCGTCGGCATCCCGCACGGATTCGAATCGGTCCAGTTGCGCGATCAAGTCCCCGATCGTCGCCTCCGTGAATTTGGCAAAATATTCGTGCAGATAGCCGGCCACACCCAACGCGAGTGCGCCCGTATATACAAAAGGAAAGGTGAGCGCCATCTGCTGCCCATCGTGCTCCGGCAGCGACCACTCCCGTTTACCCGACGGCACCGCTGTTCGCGTGGCAACATAAGCCGGGTACAGGGTCGACAGCATAACCACGCCTATAGTAACGACAATGACGTAGACAACGGTCAGCGACGAGAAGTTGAGATTGATGGCCGCGAAAAGCGGCAGGCGGCTGAGGAAAATACTGGCCGCCTGCCCGATGAGGTAACCGCCGACCGCCCCGATAACACCGTAAACAAAGGCCTCGGCAACAAACAACAGCCCGATCTGCCGGGGATTGACGCCGATGGCGTTGTAGATAGCGATTTCGTTCTTGCGTTCGAACACCGAACCGAGCATGGTGTTGAGAATGATTGTACTGCCGATCAGCAGCGGGATCAGCAGACTCGCCAGCCCGCCGATGGACGTCTTGTGGCCCGCGCCGACGTAGTAGATCCCCGGCCGCGACTGCACGTCCGACGCGTCATTGATTTTGAACGGCATCGGGCTGCTGAGAAAATAATGGCCGTCGGTCATCATCAGCAGCTCGTCGAGCAGCGGCCAGGCGTCGGCACCGTCCAGCTTCACCGAGATGCTTGCCGGTCCACCACCGAGATCCCCGATCGTGGCCACCGGCATCAACACCAGGGACGACGGCGCGACGTAATACAGATCGGCATCATCGCTTGCCGGCGCCAGGTTCACGTTCTTCGACGCAGTATCCGCCAACGGCGCCGGCTTCACCGGCAGCAGCGTCCTGCCGTTGATATCCCTGATCCGCCGAAAGGCGTCGGAGTCGAGAATGCCGATGACCGGATAACGGCGGCCGCGGAAGGTGATCGCGGCGTCGGCGAAATTGTCGCGGCCGATGCCGAGCGCGCGCGCCACCTGAAACGGCAGCACCGCAACATCCCGTTCGCCCTCGATGAAGAACCGGCCGGCCAGCATCGGCATGGCGCTGATGAAGCCGTCCTCTCCGGCGTCGAGTCCGAGCAACGCTTCGATCTGCACCGTCTGGTTTGTCGACGCCGAGATATGGAAGGCGCGGTACGCCAGCGGGCCACCCGGTGGTGGTGGCAGCAGCCAGCGCCGCATCAGCACCTGGCCGCGGCCGTGCAGGATATCATTCAACGCTTGGGCGGTGTTCTCATATATCGTCTGCGTTCCGAGCCACTGGTACATCAATCCGGTGTAGGGCGGCGTGCCGCTGCGGGCGATCAGTGTCGGCTGCAAGCGCACCGAAATGCTGGAGAACGCCAGCATGGTAAAAGTGATCAGCAGGATAGTGGCGGTCGTCAACACCATCCGCACACGGCGCCGTTTCATATTGCTGACACCGAGCATCATAGCAGTCGAGGAGGCCGTGCTGCTCGACATCTCGCCGGCCCCGGTGGTGATGTTGCTTAACAACAGCCGCATCTCGCCTTCAAACCGGGCGTGCAGGATCACCATCACGAAGATGCCCAGCATCGCCATCACAAAGGCAACGAACATCGCCTCCGGGCTTTGGGCAACCTTGAAGGCCGGATGAATGTTCCGGAACAGCACGTAGGTACCGGTAAACAGAACGATGAACATGACCATCTGTGCCTCGATCCGGACAAAGTTGAACAGCAGCTTCTGGATAAAAAAACAGAACGGCAGCAACAACGCCATGTAAAAGACAATGACCGTCAACATGTCATTGGTAATGAAGGCAATCCGCTGGTAAGCCCTGCGCTCTGCGCCCAGCGCCTCGTAGACTGAGCGCCGGCCGGCGGCATGGTGATGACGGTCAAACGCCGCATCCGCATGTTGCAGGGCCGCCTCGCCGCGATCGAGAAAATAGCCGGCAAGGGTGTCCTTGATGCCCTGAAAACGGCTCAGTCGATAGCGATTCAAGACCGCCATGTCATGGGCGCTGCGGCGGTGGAAATCCGAGCCCAGCGCCGCCGTGTCCGCAAACCCCTTGCCGAGCTGTGGTGTCCGCCCGTCGTCCCCGGAGATGCCGGCGTTGAGGGCCAGGTATTTCTCCGCTGTCATTAACTTGAACTTCATCTCCGGCTCGAAATAAAACGCCACTGGACCGGGCCGGAATATCTGCTCCTTCGCCGACGTCATACAGATCATCCCCGGCCCGAAACCGAATTTTCGCGGTGCGTCATTCTGGGCACCGGTCAACGGTACGAATTCGATGTTCAGGTCGGTGAGATGGGGAAAATCGGTCATCCGCGAGAGATTCGTCCGCTCGTATACGACCACTTCGCGGCACGGGAAAAGGGCCAGCGTGTGACTGGGATCGGCGGAATTGATATTCGAGTGCATCCGCCATTCCACGTCACCGGCATCGAGGGCAAAGTCGATGGCCGTGAAGTCCGTGTCAAAATGACGGGCGTTGGTAACGAGCTTTTCCTCCCGGTAGCGGGTGATGCCGAGCACCGGCGCCACTGCCCGCCCGTCGGTGAGCAGATGCACGGCACGTAAAGTGTCATCCGCAAGTAACGGTGCGTCTCTGCGGCGCCCGAGGTCGCCATGGACCGTGACCACGGTGCCGGGCAGCGGCAGTTCCGGCAGGGTGGTGGCGGCAAACGGGTCGAACATGAATGATTTGATCTGGATGCCGGCAGGCTGCCAGTCGTTGGTGTTCGGTGTCTGCACCTGTGCCACCGCGCTGATCTCGCGATCGGCAAGGACGGCACGGAGGAAATCGCTCACAAAGTCGCTGAAGCGCGTGACCTTGTCAGTATCCAGGTTGGCAAACGTATCATCCGGCGTGAACGCCCGGCCGCGGTCGACAAAAATGTCGCGCAGTACAAAGGCAGCGGTGGGCCGGGCCAGCTGCAACGGCTGCAGGACGTCGGCGAAGCCACTGTCGTTCCAGTAGTACCCCTCGTTGAGACCGCCGGTCGCCGTCATCGTATCCGCCAGCAGCCCTGGCAGGTCAGCACCCGGCAGGGTCGCAGCAATGCGATTGAACGCCTTGCCCCACGCCCGGCTCCAGATGCCCGTTTTCGAACCGCGGCAGCTGGCGAAACCGATCTGTTGCCCCGTCCAGGTAAAGTTCAGGACCCACACGAACAGCGGCTGACGTCCGCCCATGGCATCGCGGACGGCATCGTTGGCGTCGAGTTGCTCGAGCTCGCGCTGGTTTAACCGCGACCAGGTGTCATAGGTTTCCACGACCTCGTCGACATAGCCACGCAGCATGGCAATCTCATCGGCACTCAGCTCGCTCAGTGTCGTCCGGACACCGACCTTATTAAACAGCGACAACACACGGATGTGTTGTTTCAGCCGCTTGTCCAGGCGCTCCAACTCCTCCTGCTTGCCGCTTTCCTGCTCGCGAAACAACTTGAACCGTTCTGCCTTCAACTGGTTCTTGTCCCGCGTTGCCAACGTCGTGATCGGTGTTTTGATACGCAGTATTTTGCCGGTCGTCTTGTCGGTGAGCGTGCGCAACGAGATCAACTGTTGTTCGTCGCTATTGGTCGGCGGCGACAGGTTGAGCTGGCGATAATACTGAAGATACAGCTCCTGCGCCCGCTTCGAAGCGAGCAGATTCGCCCGATAGCGCTCACGCACGTCGTCCGGGAACAACAAATGCCAGGCCAGGTGCCGTTCGCCTGCGAAAGCCTGGGTGTGGGCGTTGACGGCGGCGAGAAGGACAGGCCGCGCCGGTGGTCTGGCGGCGAATTCATCCAGAAGCCGCAGCAACAGAGAGAGGTTGGCTGCCGCCTGAGCACCCTCGCCCAGCTCGGGAACAATGCAATTACTGTCCAGCGGCGCGACAACGACGGCGACCTCCTGCTGCAGTTCCGGATTGTCTCCCGGTACCAGCACCCAGAGGTTGCGCAGGGTCTGGTTTTGCCAGCGCGATGGCGTATGGGTGACGCGGACGGCGCCCGGCGAATCGCAGCGCTGCCGCAGCATCTCGCCCGAGGCGGCGTCGACGTAAAACCGCGGTATGCTTACTTCGGTACCGAAAATCTTGCCGACAGCGTCGGGATAGGAATGGGTGGCGCCGCCGATGAAGACAAAGCCGCGAAGACCGAAGCGCAGCCAGCGCTGCCAGCGCTCACCGCAATCGAATTCCGCTACGCCGATAGCGCCGGCCAGCGGTACGCCGTTCAGGCGCTCAAGGTCGGCGGGGGTGCAGCGGCCGAGGTAAACCAGCGTGGTGGTAAAGTCACGTTCGGTGAAATTTCCCGGCCGCGTCACCGTGGGATGCATCGGCACCACCGGCACAGCGACGTGATCCGCGAAATTCAGCACCGTTTTCCCAGACCGCAGCACGGGCGTGGTGAACCGGATGGCGCCATGCTGAAAGCCACTCGCAGCAAAGCGGCGCGCGACCTTTTCTTCGAGGACGAGGTTGCCGGGTGACCCCGGGTATCGGACTCTGCAGTCGGCGAACACGGCGTCGACAGCGGGTGGTTCCGAGCGACCGGTCATTGCCAGCAGCAGCAGACTCATGCAGAGCATGCGGATAGTAGAGCGCGGGATCACTCGAATGATCAAACCGTCTGACATCAACTCTGAAGCCGATGCGGGAACCGGATGAGAAACGGCACGAGGCCCCACTTCGGTGTCGTTACTTCGATGGGGTAAAGTTGAAACCCCTCACCCAATTCGAGGACGCCGATCAGGGCGTCAATGTCGCTCTCGCCGTTGTGCATAGGTCAGCGATTGAAATAGATTTCACCGTCACCGCAGCTCGACTCGGTGGCGGCGTTTGTGGGAAAGCAGCATCTCTGGTTGCGGGCGAAGTCCGCTTTAGTGTGTTGTTCTTGTTCTGTGCAAATTAACCATAGGTGAATTAAATTACGAGTTGTTGTTGAATGAACATGGATCGACGGTATCTCCAGCATTCAAATTATCGCACCCGCGTAATTCCAGAACATTTTTTCGTTGTCGCTTTGTAAGCGTCTAAGAAATCGAAAATGCAGATTCGTGATTTCAGGCGAGTATTTATTTATCACTCACCGCAGTATCCCGGTTTCACCTCGTGGTGTGGACTGTGGACGATGCCGGACGAGAGCGTCATGCTCTCCTGCCACGAGGCCACGGGTCCGATTTACGGACGGCCGAAGGCGCCGCCGGACGTGCGTGCGGCTCTGGACTGGCCGCCGCCGTTTTTACGACCTCCCCGGCGTCCTGGCGGAGTCGAATCTTTACAGCAGCGGCCGGTAGCTCAACCTTACTCATGATACTGATCTGCTTCGGCAGCGGGATCACACAATGGAGCCACTGCGCTTCTTCTTGCTTGGAGACCTTCACTGCCATTGCGCTTTGGGCCAGAGCAAGAATCAGTAGCGTAGAGATAAAACTGGTGATCGGTTTATTCGCTTTCATCGACCTTATCCCTTCTCACCTGCCACCGTAAAGAGCCACCTCGCCGCCGGAAGTGGTCGCCAGAACCGCTCCATGCTTTGCGACAGCAAGATGGTCAATAGGGCCGGGCAGATGACCGCGTCCGATAATTTTGCCATCGCCGTTCAGAACGAAAAGCTTGCCGTTAACCGTCCCCGTCCAGATTTCCTGCCCGGCGCCGACGGGGCGGGCCGCCAGGGCCATCACGGCTTGCTCGACATCGGCGTTGAACAGTTTCTCCTTGGCATAAAGTGCGGGCGGCTCGAGACCCGATGGCGGGGTACCATCGAAGGCCTGCACTTGTCCCATTTCTGTGCCCACGATTATCTCGACCTTGCCATCACCGTCAAGGTCCGCACCCACCATCGCATTCGCCCCCGAGCCGACATTGCAGTACCAGATTCTTACTCGTTCGGAGCCGAAGTTGTTGTAATACCCGAGTTGCAGTCTGAAAGCGTCGGAAGCGATCGCAAACTCGTCTTTGCCGTCGCCGTCAACGTCAGCGACCAAGACCGTCTTCAGCGTGCTGCCACAGAAACGGTTGGGCGGTCTGCTGTGGCGCCACAGATACTTCTGCGTTTTTCCATCCCACACGTTCACAATTCTGCCGCCACCAGAGTCTCCCACACCGGCATAATCCCCAACGATTTCGTCTTTGCCATCACCCATGAGGTCGCCGACCGCCAGGGTGAAAACGCGCTCGGGTACGACAGCATCCCAACTCTTGCCACCGGTTTCCATTTCGTTCTTGAAAATCATCTTGCCTTGCCGATCGAGAACATACCAACCCACCCCCACGGCCACGATCTCCGGCTGCGCGTCTCCGGTGGTGTCGGCCGGGCGTATTTCAGTGATGACGGTCCGCGTTGTGCCGTGCCCTTTCCAGGTCCACAACGGACTGCCCGTTGCGGAAAAGGCATGTACCCCGGCGGTGTCGCTGCCGGCAAGTATTTCATCACTTCCGTCACTGTCCAGATCCAGTGCGCACAGTGCATAGACCCTTCCGGGCATCTTCATCTCGGCAGTGACCTTGCCGTTTTCATCCCGCAATCGGATACGCCCATCCGCCAACCCCACGGCGTAAAGCGCGCCGTTGCCGCCCGACATCACGGCAGAGGACAGTATCCTGGCCGATTCGGTCTCCTGCCACTTTGGTTGCAAGTCGGGAGCAGGGGTGGCGGGCTTCGCTTCTTTGGTTCGGATTTGAAGCTTCCGGTCCCCGAGCGGCTCCAGAACCCACTTACTGTCATTCTCAACGCGGGCAACCCAGCTTTCTTTCTCGCCCTTCACCAGGTACCCGCCTGTCGCCAATTCCTGCAGATCATAGAGCAGTTTGGACGATTCATCGACGTAGAACAAATTGCAAAAAACGTGGGTATCGCCTTCCTTCAAAGGACCTGCCCATCGTCGGGCAACTTCTGTCCGGTAATAGGTCGAGCGGGAGAGGTCGGCAGCCGTTCGAGGAAAAGGATGGAGGGGCGAGGTCAGGAAGTCCCGGTAATGCCTAGGGCTCATATACTGATTCTGCCAGCCCGTGCCCGTCAGGCGGAAATGCACTTTGCCCTTGTTGTTCGGGCCGTAGTTTGCTGCCAGAATATCGTCGCCATCGAAGGCCGAACATGCAGCAAGCGACCATCTGCTTTCCAGCAGGTAGTCACCGGGTTCCTTTACGGCGATCTCATCAATGACCAGGAACCACTTGTTGGGGACGTTGATGATGTTGCGGTACCAGTCTGTCCCGTTGTAATCCACGTAGCCGGTGCGTGTGATGCCCCATCGCGGCGTTGATTCCGCTCGTTCCAGCTTTACAAAGGCAGGTAGCGGTTGACTTTCACCGTTGCGGACAATGGCTACCGAGGTGAGATGGCGGGTGGTCTGCATGATCCATGATCCGCTGCCAATCCATCCGCGCCCGTGTGAGTAGAACTCGGTAATGGCATTACCGGAGTCGGTGCTGTAAGACCCGCCGTTCTGGCCGTTGACGTGAAGATACTGTTTCTCCTGGCCGTCGGGATCTCGGAAGACGAGAAAATCAAACGCTTTGTCATAGGGTATGTTCTTCGGACCGTGGGTCTCGACTTTCTCGTGGAAAAGCTGCGCCAGGGGCATCGTCTTTACCCAGTCGGAGCGGGTCGCTTCGGAAGGGATGTTCGGTGGCAAACGGCCATCCCAGAAGGAGCGTCCCAGCTCTCGGGTCGTCCTTTTGGGGAAACGGTAATCCGCTACCACCATACTGCCGTGGCGGCGAAGGAGGGAGCGCAGGTATTCCGGCTCATCATAAAGGTGGGCGGCCAGGTTCAACCATAGCGGACCGTACCCGCCCCAGATCATGTAGTAGCTTCTGTTCTGCATATGTGGTTTGTCGGCAATACGTCCCAGTATATCCCTGGACAGGAAAGACGCTTCGTTTTCAGCCAGGGCATAGGCGGTGGCCGGCAACAGGCTGGCGATGGACTGATCGGTTCCTTCCATGGCCATGAAACTGGTCATCTGCGGCTTCCAGAAAGTGGCCACGTCAGCCAGCCACTGTTTCATCTCTGCAATACCGTAGTACTGCCAGAAGTAACGGGCGGCAAAGTAAAAGCCGATCGCCGATCGCGCATTGTGATTTGCCCGCGGCTCGAATCTGTCCTTCACGGAAAACACATAGGTGTCCCAGTCGGGACGCATCACATTGATCGCTTCCCACAGCTTGTTGGTAATCCACAGGCGTTCCGCATCACTGAAGGCGGGCGACTCCTCGACCAAGTCCCAGGATACCATCGGCCGGAAGAAATCGTCGGTGGCGCTGTAATAGTCGCCTCTCTCGAGCCACTCGATCAGATGTTCCTTGAAGAGGGCGGCATATGTTTCGTCTCCAGTATAAACATAAAGCATGGCCGCCTCACCAAGAAACTCCTCTGCATGCTGCGAATAGGTGGGCCACTCGCGCTCGGGATCGAGCGCTTCTTTGCCGCGCTCCTCGACGAACGCCTTACCTGCTCCCATTTCTACTTCAAACAGCCTGGGCAGCGTGGTCCCGTATTTCTCGATATTCGCCATCAGGCGGTCAGCGGCTTTCGCCACGCCGGCGCGATCGCTCCCGCCCGCGATCAGCAGGTTGATGCCCAGATTGTCCGGATTATGAACGGTCTGCAGCACATACCCGCCGGCCCCGGGTTGCATACCGTCCACCACCAGGTACCAGCGGAAGTAGAAATGCTTGATCAGCTTGTTATTGCCGAACTGGCCGAGGGCGATGATGTTGCCCTGCCGGCCCAGTCCTGCCATCGCCTTGCGCTCGGAAACGAGGGGCAATTTGATGCCGGTGGCGTTTTCAATCCGTTGCTGCAGGTCCTTACCCAGCTCGCCATACGCATCGCCGGCAACAATACACGCCTCAGGCTTCTGCAAATTGCCCAGGAATGTCTCCAGATGAAGGGGTTTCAGCCTGGTGATGGTGACGGCGTTTTCATTGGCCCCGGCAGACCGGGAGCAGAGGCCCAGCATCAGACAGGCGGTGATCAAAATGAAAAACCGCATCACCTGCTCGCCCGAAGCAAAGTGGAACATTTTTCTATCTCCTTTCACGGACATGTCGATCCTGTTTGCCCGATAAGTTAATCCAATCGCGAAAGATTTTTTTCGCAATTCCACATTTATACAAAACTACGAACGCCGCGCGAAGGGCGTTAAGTTCATCGTATAGGAATCAAAAACCAATTCACCTATTCCTGCATATACCGGACTCGTAAGTCGAGGCCGGTCACCACGGACGTCAGCCGGCCGATGGAATGTCGACCCGGCAGGATCGTGATCTGGTTGAGTCCTTGTTTCAGCGGCGGCGCGTGAAGCGGGGCCGCAAAGGAATCGTGACTGACGCGTTCGATGTCATCGGCCGACACCTTGGTGCCGTTGACACTGATATTGATTCCTTCAACCCGATGCATTTGCTCGACGTCAACCTTCAGCCGCAACGCTTTGAGCAGCCCGTTGTGAGCGGCCTTCTCGACATCGTCGCCGACCATGATCTCGAATGCTGCGCCGTGAACAAGGCATTTGGGAAATGGATCGGGTCCCACGATGTAACCGCGGTTTCCCCCGTAGTCGACAATCTCAGGTTGATAGCTTTTCTCGAACCCCGCCAGGGTCTCGGGATCACCGATCTGGTTGAGCCATCCCCCGTCCAACACTTCCTTGTGCCAGTACGGAAAATTGAACAGGTATATCCCGTCTGCTCCCGTGGCCCAGAAGTTGCTCGCAATGCTGCGTATGAGCACGCCTGGATCGTGCTGCTTCGACCAGAGCTGGGCATTGTGACACAGGTAAACCGGCACACCGCAGCGGTGGCCGAGGTCGACAATCTCACTGAACGCCGTGAAGTAGATCCAGTCTTCCGTGCTGGCAATCAGAAGATCAACCAACCCTTCGCGGAGCCAGGCCTCCACATCCAAACCGGTGCGCAGCGCCAGCCCCGGCGTTGCCGGTACGCGCACCGCCAGTAGATAAGACCGGCCGCGCTTTTCGCCGATTTCGTTCATGACAGCTCGCACGCTGCGCATGAACCCGGTCATCGTCTCCAGGTTCTCCGCCTCCTCACCCAGTTTGAAGTACAGCGGCATGCGCATGAAATCCAGCTCGATGCCATCCCAGTTGTATGCGCTGCAGAACTGACGGATGAAGTCAAGGCGATAGTCATGGACTTCGGGCTTGGCGAAATCGAACGCGGCCCAGAATTGATCCATGATGGACTGCTCGGGATAGCCACCGTCGTACACGGGTTGTTCGCCATCGAGGACGTGGTGGTATTTGTCGGGCCAATGCGGGTGGCCGATCACCAGCTCGGGGTGCTTCAGCTTGAAGGGCTCGGTGATGCCGTTCGAACCGCAGTGCACATCGTTCAACCGCAGCGAGCCGAATATCTCCATCCCGGCCTTGCGCGCGGCGTCGATGATGATCTCGTTGGCATCGCCAAAGACGCCGGCGCTCTGCCGTCTGTCCATGAACGGGCCGCCCGGGTACAATGTCCCGTCCTCTCTCAGCCAGCAGTCACCGTAGTTATAGAACCAACTGTCTACCTGCGTGCCGACAGACGAGTTGAAATGCGATGCCAGAAACCCTTCCACAGTCGCATCAGGGTTATTGCTCGGCTTTTCAGCAGCACCGTCGTCGTTGTAAATAATTCGCCGCCTCTTACGCATCTGCCTCTCCTTTCCATCAACCGTGCAGCATGTTCACTGCCCGCCCGATTGCCGGCCGCACCACTTCACCGCGTTCTCGAGTAGACGTCCTTCGGCGCCGGTCGGTGCGATTTCCGTATTGTTCGGGGCCATTCCGGTTATCATACCGCAGGCCACATACCGGCCCTTACCGAAAGCGCCCGCTACCACTACCGGCTTGCCGCTTCGCGGCGCCTTGGCCAGCACCACGCCTTGCGGGCCGGGCTCCAGCTCAATGTGATCGTAGTAACTGTGTGACAGTTTCTGGTGCAGTTCGATCCCTTCAGTTACCGGATGTTCTTTGATCGCGATCCATTCAGTGTCCCTCACATGTGCCACCCCCTTCGCGCAAACATCGGTGATGATCGGAGGATGGCCGCGATATCCGGCGGCGTCATGGGTAGCGACAAGTCCGCCACCGGCACGCACAAAGGCCTTGATCGCGCTGGTCATCGCTTTTCCCATCCCGGCAACGCGCTGCTGGGGAAGCACCAACACCTGGCACGGTTCTATAGCAAGCGCTGTGGCGAACTCGACCGGCTCGGCGTCGATGTCGTCGAGCGTGCGAAGGTGGGTTAGAATGGACCCCGAGCCCCAACCGCTCTGGAGAACGCCGACCCGCAAACCCGTGCCGGTAAACACGGGAACCTTGGATTGGGATTTCTGACGCAGCTCATCGTCTGTCAACGGCAGCAGCTTGGCGGAGATCGATCCGGGATCCAGGTTCCTGGGTCGCAGCGCCCGCATCCAGACATCTCCTTTGCAGTACTTCATCTTGCCGTCGTGTGCCAGAGCCGAATGACCTTCAATGTCAGCGACGAGGAAATAGCGAAGGCCGGGATCGAGCCGGTCAAGGGGCAATGTGTAAATGTGCGCTTTGTTGGTGCGATATGCCGTTTGACCCTTGTGCTCGTCGATGCTCAACTCAGTCAATTGATCCGGCCTGTCTGCAGGTGCTGACGCCAATGCGGCCCGAAAGGTGTCAAGCCCATAATGGCTGCCATTCTTGAAGGTCACCTCGTAGACGCCCGTGACCAGGACCTGGTTGGTGACGTCCCACGTCGTCGTTATCCTTGCGTTCTCGTTGAAGTTCTCGCTCTTCCAGGCACCGACCTTCTTGCGAAAGTAACTCGAGGCGTAACCGCGGATACCGAACGGGGCCAGCGCATCGCTGATCCCATACACGGTCTTACTGATCGAAGCCAGGGTTCTGCTATAGCGGTTCTTCTTACCTTTCTTGTACACCGTGAGGTCAGGGAGCGACCTTATCCATTGCTCCAACCCGTCAACGGTTTGAATCCCGGCACCACCAAGTCGTGTCAGGGCGTCCTGTACGTCGACGCGCTGGTCGTAGGTGAGCGTGGCCACGGAGGAGATCTGCGTGGCAATGAATGCGACCTCTTTCATCATCCTCACATACCCTTCAATCACCCGCGTCTCAGCGATCGTCGCCGGGTCACCGAGGCGTTTGGCGATTTTCATCGCCTTTTCGCATACCGCCAGTTCCTCGTCGAAACGCTGCATCGTCGGGAAGTACTCGAACATCCCCTTCTTTCCCAGGCCGGGATCGGCGCGGGCAGCCACCATGTCGACGAGCTTGTCGGAGTTGTTGAAGTCATACATTGCCGGACCGTAGAAGTCCCATCCCACCGGCCCGAGGAGCACGGCCCAATCGGCGAAAGCGTCGGGGTCGCGGATCCCCCGCCGCGTCGCATAGGCCGCAGCGAACGCGCGCTCGTCGCGGCCCTTGGCGTTCCACGACCACTCCGCGGCCGCGGTCACGTTGAAATCATAGAGCCGATTGCTGTACACCGCGTAGCCGTCCAGGCATTTCAGCTTCTTGTCGACAAACTCGTTCATGCGGTACCTGATGAACTGCGGGGCCGTCCATGGTGCCACCGCACCGAAGGACGACGTCAACTGCGGACACACGCCCAGCCATCTGCCCTTGGCCGCAAAATCGTCCAACAGGGGGTAGATCATCGGTTTCTTCAACGAGTTATAGGTTGCCCAACTGGCATAAAAGATGACACCGACGTCTTGCGGCACTTCAGCCAGCACTTTATCGTTGCTCGTATAGCTGCCTTGGGTGAGGACAATGCGTGCAAACAGCTTTGGATACTGCTTCCGCGCCATACGCCAGCCCTTGATGTAGGCCCGCGTCTCTAAGGCGTAGTGCATGTCATCACCTTCGGCGAGACACTTGTCACATGGGCACTGGAAATGCCTACCTTCCGTCAGCCAGCAGTCAACCTCCGTGGCTCCCGCTTTCGCCAAAGCACACATGAAGTCCGCCAGCACTTCGGCCATCTTGGGCTCCGACGGGCACGGGACGATTTTCACATCCACCTCTCCCAAATCCCGCACGACCTTGCCCTTGAACTTGACTTTCCCCTTGTTGAGGTGGGGATAAACCTCAAACAGGTTCGTGTACTCACCCAGGATTGAGTAATGCGTGATGAAGGGCACCAATTTGAACGCATGACGCCGCGCGGACTCGATCCGCTCAGGGCGGATATTGGTGACGTCGCCGCGGCCGTCCTCCCGGATGTGGCATCTGATGCCGTAGACGAGCATATTCATTTTGTGGTGTGCCATCCATTCAATCTCGTCGGGTGGAAACCATGAAATCCCGCCCCATTCGCCGCGCTGCTCCATATCGGGCCAGTCGGTTACAGAAACGAGTGGGATCGTGACGTTGCCGTCACTGAAGTTGCTCTCAAGCAATTGGCACAGGGTCTGTACGGCGTAGTAGGCACCGCGCTCGTCCAATGCAGTGAGCACCAGTTGGGTATCGTTAACCGGATGAATACGATAAGCCTGTTCTGAATTCGGCAGCCCAACCAGGTCGGCAGCACCGGGAATGGTTACATCCTCAATCTTCCCGCGCGCATCGCAGACGCCGATGAGGATCTCGAATGCTTTCCCCTTCCCGCCGGCATCGAAGGCTCGCCCGTCGATCGTATTGCTTTTTTCTTTGAACAACCGGATCAGCTGGTCGGCGCCGGTTTTCTCAGTGTCGCTGGCGCCCCGGCGCACGGTGATTTTTACTTCCTTGGCAGGCACTTCGA
>CAJWLW010000019.1 GCA_913042885.1 uncultured Lentisphaeria bacterium
CCGGATAGTTGATGAAGCGGGCCGCGCAGAAGACTCCGAGCTTGCCCCCGTCGAGCGTAGCGTTGGCAACATACTCGCGCATCGTGTTCACGCCTGCGCGGGCACGGTCGGCATACGCCTCTGCAAACGCAACCGGATCGGAATCGGTTGTTGGAGCGGTGTCCTCTCCCGGCGTCATCGATGTGTAGAGTGCGCCGGCTGCCTTTCCTCTCTGGATCTGTTCGACACGGAAGCCGCAGTGCGTTGCCAGGGATCGCAGAGACTCCTCCGTGAAATAACTCCAGTGTTCGTGAACAATAATCGAGAGGTCTCCACACTCGATTGCAGGAGCGCAGTTGGGAACCGCGAAGACGATACGGCCCCCCGGGCTGAGAACTTCTGCCTGCTCCAGAAGGAAAGGGCGAGGATCTTCGACGTGTTCGAGTACGCCGTAGTGCAGGATCACGTCGAATTGTTCGTCTACCGCAGAGCGTCGGAACGGTTCCTTCAAGACTGTCAGTCCCGCCTTTTTCGCATAGATCGGGGACGAATGGCCGGGTTCGAACCCCAGCACGGTGGCTCCCATCTCGGCGAGCCGGGACATCAGATAGCCCTTGCCGCAACCAACTTCCAGAATCCGAATGCCGTCCAGATCCTCCGTTCCCAGAGCTTCGCAGATGAACGCGATGAAGTCGTCGGCGACCGGACGTCCTGAGGGGGAATCGCTCATGGGCGTTCCGATCTGCGAGCCTTCGACATAGGCCTGGTCTAGAAGGCCGCCAAGGTCCGGGTGTGGCATCTGGACCAGCGATCCAAGTTCACGATCCACTCCGAGCGTGAACGGAAAGGTGTCCGGCACACCCGTGTTCTTTGAACTGTCCCGGACACCGACGTGGAAAGGCAGGTCGCCGAGTTCCCAGATCGCATGAAGATGCTTCATGAAGACGAACCCTCAATTAGGCGCTCTTCCAGGCCTCGAAGAATGAGGCCGGACCGGTAGGGAAAGCGGGGCGGTATGTCCTCGTTGAGGAGATGACGACGAATCAGAATATCAGGTTCGTTATAGCCCACCATCGCGCGCAGGGATGTCGTGCCCGAAAAGCGTGGATTGATTTCAAAGACGTGGACTTCCGCGCCGACTCGACGGCATTGGAGGTTCATCGGACCGCAGGATCCGAGCCCCCCTGCAATGTTTTCGCAGGGGCGCGTTACGTCGGGGAACGGGCCGATGTCTCCCTGCGACACTCCATTGCTGATCGCCAGGATCGGTCCAAGCTCCTGTCTCCCCGATCGATTGACGACTCGGAGGTGATTGCTCAACGCGGGAAGGATTCTCCTGCGTACGGCAATCGAGTTAATGAACTGCCCGTCGAGGTCGTGGAGAACACCGACCGTATATTCCTCATGAACAGATCCGACATAGGCCTGAACGACAAAATGCGGCACGGACGCGAGCAGGTGTTGGGCAAAGGCCACAAGTTCATCTCGGGTCTGGGCGAGAAAGAGATTTGCAGAGCCTCCACCCCCGACAGAGGGCTTGAGAACCGCAGGAAAATGCTCGAATTCCGCAGCTTCCTCCACGGTATGGATCTCACGGAATGGAGGAACTGGATATCCAAGCTCTTCGATAGCTTCTGCCGTCTTGACCTTATCCATGCACGTACGGATCACGTCCTGGCGGTTGATGGGGAGCAGGATGTTCAGGTCACGGAAACGGTCCCTGTGCTCGCTGAAAATCTTCAGTTCCGGTTCCGAGCCATGCAGGACAACCTGAATTTCGTGCTTCCTGCAGAGAGCAAAAATCGCGTCCAGAAATCCAGGATCGTCGGCGCGGGGGACAACATGTGGATCGACTTCTCCGGCCAATCCCCAGCTCTCACTTGAAATGTCACAGCAGACAATGTCGTAGGGAGTGTCGGCAAGGCGCAAGGCCTTGAGGATCTGCGAGCCATGCCCACCACCGCCGACACCCGTGACTAGAACCGGTATTCGTTCGGTCGAATTACTCATGCCAGCACGTCTCCGATCAGATTGTCTGTCTCCCGATTCAATCGCTCGACTACGTCCTCGTGAATGTCTGCTCCATATCGCTTCATGACGAGACCTGTATCCATCGGGACGCGGCAGATCTGACTTGTGCCCGTCTCGGTATCGTACACGGCGAAGGAAGAGAGGTTGCCCTGATCCCGGGGGAGTCCGATCGATCCTGCATTTACAAACTGTCGCCCGTGACTCTCGATTGTGAAGGGGCGATGCGTGTGGGCCATGAAGATGGCGTCATAGGGCAGGTTCTCGTACGAACTCAGATCGCTATCGGAATAGAGATAGCCCTCGAGAGGTGCGTCGGGGGCTCCATGAACCAGCACCACGCGCTTGCCATCGATTGTCAACTCACGCTTCTGCGGCCAATTCCGGATTCGAGACAGCGCGTCTTCGTTCAGGCGTGCACGTGCTCCCTCGAGCCGATAGACAGCTTCGCGGTCTGGAGACACGGTCAACGGATTGAGGAGGAGATCTTCGTGATTCCCCTGCTGGCACTCGATCTCGGCGGCCTCAAGTCTGGCGAGTACATCTACTTCGCCTGGAAAATATCCCACTGCATCACCGAGGAAACAGACTTGATCGAGATGAAGCCTGCTCAATGCGGAAAGACATGACTCGAGAGCGACTGCGTTGCCGTGCACGTCCGAAATGAGGCCAAGTCTCACTGGAGCGCCATCCGTGGGTTGAAATGGAAATCCGGAAGAAGGCGATTCTAACAGTCCTGTGGTCGAATCGCAGCTATTATGGCGAGCCTGCAGGAGGGGACGTCACCGGGCAGAGGTCGCTCTTTACATGAAAGTCGCTGATAGGAAGCCGGCTGATAGGAAGCCGGTTTTCGGGACTCGCGGAAGATACTGCGAGAGGGTCTGGAATGCAATCTGGAGGAGGGCCAGGATTGACGAGAGAAGCAGCGCCGGGATCGGACGACAAACAAACTTGGGTGGCTGGACAGGCCAAATCGGGTAGGACGCTGCGGTGACATCTCCAAGGGGAATTCAGAGGGCCTCGGCGAAATCATCAAATGGACCGTACTCGAGCTCAAGCTGCTCGGGCGGCGCCGGCTCGGGCGAGGCGCGGCACGGCGGATTCCACATATTGCAGTGACGCAGGATACGCTCGATGACATGTGACTGGTCGGGCGCCTCGATGAAAGAGACGATCTGCATCTCGCCGCACTTTAGGTACTCGTCTACGGCGTTGCGGATCACGGGTCGCCAGAACCCGTAGCGTTCCTGGTAATGCTCGGGGTATACACGCTCAAACACTCATTGATCGGGCCGCGGCCCGACCGTTTTGATGACCCACACGATTGGCAGATCCATCCCATCCATCTTTTCGAGCTGCTCCCAATACAAGTCGAGCGCCATGTCGGAATTCGGCTGGCTCGTGTCCATCTCGCAAGTCACCGCCACGCCGACAGTGGGACCGATCGCCGGCGTCACCGACTCGGATGTCGCCGCTCAAGTAGTACTCATGCGCGGGTGTTTCATCAATATATCCAATCGTGTTTGCGAGCAGCGGGGTATCGAAATCACTCAGTTCACGGATGACGTTCAGAAGATTCATTTTGGTGGGGGTCCTTCAAAAGTGTGAGCATCGACGTTGGCTTGGAAATACTTTTTCAGCAGTTCGGTCGGCTCCGGTGTCATAAAAAATGACTTCTCTCCATACAACCAGGCATACTCACCGGAAACCATGAAGGCGTGTTCGATTGCGCGCTCGTGATCTTCGAGATTACGTGTGTTCACTGCGATGTCCGTATTGCTCCACTGACCGACATCGGCCCAGATGCCTGCAGCAAACGACAGCTTATGGCTCAACCCGCGGACGCCGCAAAGTTCCGGTATTGCCGTGTCATACATCTTCCTTGTCGCGGCAATCGGGCGGTAATCAGTCCTGGTGTAGGTCAGTTCCATACCGCTGATCAGGATGGCATTATCGTCCAGTCCCAGAAGAATTCCGTCCAGGAAAGCCGGATACAACCCATTGTGATTCCTCTCGAGCGGACCCTTGCCAAGTCGGGCCGTCCATTCGTATAAGCCCGGCAACATGAATATCCGCGCCCCCGGTAGCTCAGCACAGACCGTACGGGCGTACTGGAAGCCTCGATACCGGACCTGTGCCTGCACCTCGCTGAACTTCCGCGGCGCCGCTTCGCCGTCCTTCTTGTAACTGCCCTCGACATACAGCGGATATGAAAACGGAACGTGCCATGTCCCGGCCGCATGATGGCCGACATACTGCTCGCAATCCAGCAGCACACCGACGAAGCCGCAATCCTTCGCGATCCGCGCATGCAGCGCGATGTTGTGCAGCAAGATTTCCCAGTCGTCGTCGTTAAACCAGTTCTGTACCCGGGTCCTCGGACCATCCCACCAAACCGCGTAGGAGGACCACAGGAAATTGTCGGTCAGTCGGCCCCAATCCGCTACGGATTGAAACGCCTTGATCTCGGGCTCGAACTCCTCGTAGCTGCGCTTCTCGAGTCCCCACCATTGTCCCGTCATGTTGGTGCCGCGCTCCGGCTTTGGCGGCTTGTGGGTCGCCATCGAAAACACCAACCCGTCAAACCCGGTGGCCTGCCACAACTTCACCTTGGCCGGCAGATTGACCGCGGCAATCGATGGTGACTGCAGGAGCCGACTGCACAATTCGCTGCCGCAACGGATCAGTTTCTGTTTGCCGGTAAAAACGACCTTCGGCACATAAGGCGGCCCTGTTTCCACATCGGTTTTGATCGCCACCACCTGGCCGAATGGAATCACCGCTTCGGCGCCATGCTCGGTGATCACCAACTTGTGGTAGGCCGAAATCTCATCGGCTGTCAGCACTCTGCCATAGAGCGCAATCTCGTCCACAGCCCCTTTGAACCCCTGCTTGATCGAATCCGGATCATTCATGTGCCCGACAAACATCGAACCGATGCGAAGCACCACGTCGCGCGCCTCGTCGAGATCGGCTTTCACTCGCAGGCTGCCGTCGACGTATATCTTGACGCCCGCTTCCGTCGCGGCTGTATCCCAGGTCACGACCAGATGCGTCCATCGGCCGTTGACGATGCCGGGATCGATCATCGGGCGATTGTGGTTCGCTTTGCCTTCCATGCCGGTGTGAACGAACATCGCGGTGTTATAGAACCCGACCTGTGTCGTCTTCAACAAATAGCGATCGGCTTCCGGGTTGCCGGACAGTTGATCGCTGCAGAAACTAATCAGCCGCCGCACCTCGACCGCCGAGTCCTGCCGTATCCATAACGAGATCGACACCTGTTTGCTGGCCACATTCAGGTTGTTGATGTTGATGCCATCACCGTCGCCGTCGAACGCAAGGGCATTGCCGACTTTGCCTTTGCCAAGTTCCGCAGACAGGATGACGCCGTGCGCGCTGTTGCCGCTCTTGTCCGAGAAGTTCGTGCCGTCGACATCATCCGAATCAAACGTCCAGTAACCAGCCAGCCCGTCGGCCGGCGGCATGGCGGCCGCGTTCGATTCAGTCGGCATCCCAGCCAACACGATGAACACTATCAGACATTGAAAAGTTCTCATGGTTTGTTCAATTTGTTGTCGGGTGCAGGATAGGAGAGGCGGAGGTAGACAGGATCGTTTTTACGCGGTTGGGACAGCCAGCGATCGGACTTCAGTATGGATTCACTCCAGAGCATTGCGCCTCCTGGACTGAATGTATGCCGTTGTACCCTTTTCTGTAACAGGCGGCCAGCCCGCTGCATAATTCACGCTATTTCAATACAATAAAAAAATTGGCGGAGAGGGGGGGATTCGAACCCCCGGTACCCCGTTAAAGGTACGACGGTTTAGCAAACCGTTGCCTTCAGCCGCTCAGCCACCTCTCCGAAGGGGTATGAAATCGCTAAATCCGGGCCAAAGTAAGTTTGTCGATGCCCCCTACTATATGCCGATCAGCATACCCTGCAAGTATCCGTTGCCGCCGATCTTTTCGACCTGGACAGAACAGATCCTGCGCCGATTCATTTCAATCCGTACAGTGGCGGCGAACCGTTCTTCCCGGGAAATCGGCGATACCGCCATCTTGCATCGGCGGTGATCGCGGATAGCGTTTCCTGCTACGTCCCTGCTGCGTGAGGGAAGTGAGGTGAGAATCCTCCGCTGTCGCGCAACTGTGTGCCGCCCGGGCAAGCCAGAATACTGGCGCAGCAGGATATCCATTCAGAGAATAGATTCCGCGAAAGGATCTGAGGAATGACGGAAGACTTCGACAATGGCCCGCGACGAACCGGCCTGATGCTGGTCACGGCTGTGATGCTCGGGGCGTTTCTGTTCTCGACAGTCGGGTACCGGTTGCTGCGGGACAAGATGAAGAAACCGACGCCGCCTGTCGATGCCACGGCCGACAGCGCCGCCTTTACCCGCATCGTCTCGCTGGCCCCCAGCACCACCGAAACCCTGTACGCCCTCGGACTCGGAGACCGCATTGTCGGTGTCACGGATTTCTGCAACTACCCGCCGGAAGCCCGTGACAAGACACGCGTCGGCGCTTTGCTGCGTCCCGGCTATGAGCGCATCATCGAATTGAAGCCCGACCTTGTGCTGGCCTTGCCGGAATACGTCAAAGGCAAAGACGACCTGTTCCGACTCGGGCTCAACATCGAGATGGTCAATAACAAGAGCGTTGCCGACGTGCTCGATTGCATCAGCAGGGTCGGACAGCTTTGTGGTGTTGCGGAGTCTGCAAAACTGCTGCGCGATCAGACCGTCAACCGGCTGAGCACGATTCGTCAAAAGTCCGCGGCTGCCGGGCGCCGCCCACGCGTGCTCGCTGCGATCGGCCGGACCGTCGGGCAACGCGGGCTGGCCGAGGTGTACGTCTGCGGTGCGGGCTCGTTTCACGACGAGCTCATCGGCCTGGCCGGCGGCGCCAACGCCGTGGCGCTCGACGACTATCCGATGCTGTCGGCGGAGGGCATCATGCGGATCGATCCCGACGTCATCATTGATCTCATCCCGGAGCCTGGCGACGACGCTGCCGCCGAGACCTATGGCGCCGACTGGAAGGCATTGCCGTCGCTGTCGGCCGTTCGCAATGATCGTGTCTATGTCCTGGGCGGCGACCATGTACTGATCCCCGGACCGCGCTTTGTACAGGTCGTCGAAGACCTGGCGGAGTTGCTGCACGGGGCAGGGGAGGGCACCGATGAGTGAAGCGGCGCTCGATGTTCACGAACTCTGTTTTCGTCGTGGCAGGCACGACGTCCTGCGCGAGGTCACGCTGTCGGTTGCTGCCGGAGATTTCGTCAGCATCGTCGGTCCCAACGGCGTCGGCAAGACGACTTTGCTGAAATGTCTGATGCGCATCCTGACGCCGTCTGCCGGGCGCGTAACGGTCCTTGGCAAAGAGCTCCCGGCGTATCATCAGCGCGAGCTGGCCCGGCACATGAGCTACCTGCCGCAGTCCGATCATCGGGTGCCGCCGTTCACTGTTTACGAATACGTGATGCTGGGACGCTACCCGCACCTCAGTCCGTTCTCGACGATCAGCGCCGCCGACGAGGCTGTCGTGCAGACGGTGATGGACCGCATCGGCGTGAGTGCCTGGAAGGATCGCGACCTGCACAGCCTGAGCGGCGGTGAGCGCCAGAAAGTGTTGATCGCCGCGGCCCTGGCGCAAGGCGCAGAAATCCTGTTGCTCGACGAGCCGGCATCCTTTCTCGATCCAAAACATCAGCAGGAAGTTTTCAGGACCCTGGGCCAGTTGAACGCTGATGGCGTGACGATTGTCATGGTGACGCACGACATCAACAGTGCCGCTCTGCACAGCCGCTCGATCGTCGCTCTACAGCATGGCACCGTCGCGTTTTCCGGCGCCAGCGAGGCGTTCATGCAGGCGGACGTGCTGCGACGGGTCTTTGACATCGACGCGAGGTTCGTCGACCACCCGCAGAACGGTCGGCGGTTGCTGATTCCCGAGGGGCACCCGTGAAGTGTCGCCGCAACATTCGGGTGCTATTGATCGTCTGTGTGTCGGTAGTGGCCCTCGTTGTCGCGCCGCTGATCGGCTATCGCCTGATCAATCCGCTTGATGTTTTGGGCGGGGGTCTGACGGAATTGGAGTTGCAGATCTTCTGGGATATCCGTGTGCCGCGTGTCTGTCTGGGCGCGTTGGCCGGTGCCGGTCTCGGCTTGAGTGGCATGGTGTTTCAGGCGATGTTCCGCAATGTGCTGGCGACGCCGTACACGCTTGGTGTGTCGAGCGGTGCCTCGCTCGGTGCCGCTTTGTACGTGGTGCTCGGGCTGCAGTTCAGTCTTGCCGGCATTGCCGGGGTGTCACTGTGGGCCTTTGCCGGCGCGGCTCTGGCGATCCTGCTGGTCTACGGCATCACGCTCATGCGTCCGGGATTCTCTGCGGCCTCGACGCTGCTCGCCGGTGTGGCCGTCAGTTTTTTCTTTTCGAGCCTGATTCTGTTTGCTCAGTACCTGAGTGATTTCTCCGGATCCTACCGCATCGTGCGGTGGTTGATGGGCGGCTTCGGTCTGGTCGGGTATCAGGCGGTTTTCAGCGTGCTGCCGTTCGTCGCCAGCGGCGTTGCACTGGTTGCGTACCTTTTGCACGAGCTCAATCTTCTGACGGTCGGCGACGACGTTGCTGCCAGCCGCGGTGTTGACTGCGTGAAAACCAGGCGCCTGTTGTTTTTCGCCACCTCATTGATGGTGGGCGGCATCGTCGCGGTGTGCGGGCCGATCGGGTTTATCGGGATGATGGCGCCGCACATCTGCCGGCTGCTGGTCGGTCACGATCACCTGCGGCTGATGCCAGCGACACTGGCGTTCGGTGCGGCGTTCCTGGTGCTTTGCGACGGCTTCGCACGGGCGGTGACCGGGAGTTACGCCGAGATCCCGGTCGGCGTCATCACGGCGTTGCTGGGCGGCCCATTTTTTCTGTGGTTGCTGGTGTCGGATACCGGCGGCGGTCGGCTGATGGAAGATTGACGCCCGATACGCGACGACGACGCCCCCCTGTGCCGGTGAGTTTTTGGGGGAACCGTAAAAAACATCTTCGCGGGTATAGTACGAACGTTGCTGAATCGGTCCGCCGGATATGCGTTCTTCTGTGCAAACGTCAGGTGCTCATGGATTATCCCGTCTGCAGGATTTTGCTGACCATTTGTTTGGCCGCCAGTTTCGGTCGTGCCGAGGTCGTCTTCCGTGACGTGCGTTTCTACCAGCGGACCGGTGATCAGAGCCGCGTAACACTTCGGCTGCATGTCCCGCAAACCCTACGGCAACCGGCGACTCTCGGCGATGACCCGGGCTTCTGGGCCGACGCCCTCAAAACAGACCTGTTCGTCACTCCCGGCGCCTCACTCGCCGAGAGTCGGACGCAGGCTTTCGTGTCAATGAGTAAAGACACGCTGTACCTCGCTGTTGACTGTTACGAAGCGGATTGGGACAAACTGGTGACTGCGGCCCAGCCGGCCGAAGGCGATTCTAAACGCGCCTGGGCGGATGACTCCCTCGAAATATTCATCGATGGAGACCTCGATCAGAAGAGCTATCATTGGATGGTGATTACAGCCGCCGGCGCCAAAGAGGATGCCAGCGCTTTTGCGCCGGAACGGCTCAAGTACCAATGGAACGGCACGTATGCCTTCGACGTTCGCCGGCATGCGGACAAGTGGCGTGTCGAGATGGCAATTCCACTCGCCGAGGTCGGCATCGACACTGCTGACCCGGCAGCATTCGGTTTCAACGTCGTGCGCAACAAGCTGACGCCGGCTGCCGGCATCAGCCAGCTCGCACCGACGCACGGCCCGAACCACGCACCCGGCCACTTTGCCCAGATCATTCCGCCGGGGGCGACCGCGGCAAAGCCGGTGGAAGCGCTGCTCAAGGGCGATGGGCTCGGGAAACTGATCCTGTTCAAGGATGAATATCCCGGGGGCGACGTGATCGCCACCGGCCACGCGGCTTTCAACCTGTCACCCGCGGACATGGCCGATTGCACCGTCTTGTTCGAACTCGTGCAGGTGGAAAATGTCCTCGCGTCGACGAGGGTCCGGCATCCGCAGTTCAACCATGTGTTTTTCGACATCGACATCGGCGACCTGGCAGCGGGTGATTACGAAGTGCGGGCAACAGCCAGCCGGGGCAATGCCTTCCTCGGCCGGCTCACCGCCAACCTCGTCCGGCACACGGGGCATCCCGCAACTGTGGCGCAACGGCACGTCGACATCATCATCGACGATGCCGTTGCCTTTCGCAAACAATCCGTTCCGCTGACAGTCGGCATCCCGATGCCCCGGGATACCCTCGCGGGTACGGACAACCTTCGCGTTGTCGATCTCGACGGCATGCCCGTGCCGCACCAGGCACGGGTGATGACGCGCTGGACCAAGAGTGGCAGCATCAAGTGGCTCGGCCTCGACTTCATCGGTCAATCCAGGCAGGGGCGACGCCCTGCCTACCGCCTCGAGTTCGGTGACGCGGTGCCGCCTGCTCGCGTCGGTACGATGCTGATTGATCGTGGCGGGTTGCTGCAGATCGACAACGGGGTGCTGCGGATAACCATCGACAAAGAGTCCGGTACGTTGATCCAATCGGTGCACTGCGCAGATCGCGAAGTAGCTCACGACATCGACGGACGGATCATCGACAATCATGACGTCGAGTTCCGCTTGTCGCCTGCCCGTCCGGCCATCAGAATCGAAGAAGACGGCCCGATCAAGTGTGTCATCCGCAAGGAGCAGCCCTACGTCAACGCCGACGGTCGCGAGTCCTGCATCCAGATTACCCGCATCACGGTTTATCGCGACCAGCCGTGGATTCAGCTGACGCACACGTTCGTCTTCACGGAGGATTCCAATAAAACCCAGCTCAAGGACATCTCGATCGACGTGCCGCTTACCGTAGGCGAGCTGCAGAGCGTGGCGTTCGACATCATGCCCGGCACGGCGGACGCCCCTGCCGTAGCGGGGAAGGACAAGCTGGGCGCAGGGGTCTACCTGCACCAGGGCAAGGTTCGCCGATATCGTGAGGGAACGAGTCGGTTCGAAGTGCGTTGCGGCGATGAATTGCTGCAGACCGGCGAACGCGCCGGCCATTGGTATGCCGCCCACGGTGACGGGGTCATCGCCATCGCCGGGGTGCGCAATTTCTGGCAGCAGTTTCCCAAGGAACTCGAATTGATCACCGATGGTCAACCGTTGATGCGCCTGCATCTGTGGTCGGGACGCGGTGGCGTCCCGCTCGACTTTCGCACCGATACCTGGATTGCGCGGCGGGGCAAATGGGGCGAACACTTTGCCGACCATTGGCGTCAACAAGGCAACCAGGCATTCGGCGCGGCCCGGACCCACGAGGTTTTTCTGTGTTTTTTAGAGAATCGGCCTGGTGCCATCCACGCGCCTGAAGTGCTCGCCGAGACCTTTCAGAAACCGGTGCTGGCCTACTGCGATCCGAAGTGGGTGACGACGAGTGGTGTGTTCGGCAAGTTCCACTATGCCGACCGTGAGAACTTCCCGCGCGAGGAAGCCATCATCGAGACGGTGATTGGGAACATCGAGAAGAATTTCTGCGAGGACGTCGATTACGGCTTCCTCGACTACGGGCTTTCGCCGCGCATGGAAGTTGTGCAGGTCGACGGGCTCGACGGGTGGCTGCCGAACTCTTATCGCTACAACGCCGACTACGGGTTTCCGCAGTTTCTCTGGCAGGCCTTTGCCCGTGATCCGCGTCGCGACTACCTCGAACTGGCGATGCGCAACACCGGCTTCCGTACCGAGCTGGGGATGAGCCACGCCCACGGGTTGGGCAAGCATCCCGGCGAGTTCAATTTCTGGGGCTTTCCGTGGCCGCCGAGCGGGCAGAGCAATGTCGGGCGCAATTTCACGTTCCACATCAATCAGGCGATCCTGCAGTATTACCTGCGCGGGTACAACCGTGGCGCCGAGATCGCCCGGGAATATGGTGAGCGCTTCAAGACGAATTGGGATTTCGACGACTGGCCGGAAGCTGACCCGAATATCAACAAGCAACGGCGCAGCCGCATCGCCTGCATGCGTGAGTGCATCGACCTCTATCAACTCACTTGGGATGACAGTTTCCTGCTGATGGCGCGGGAAATGTTCGAGGCCGTTTCGCGACCGGACGAACCGGGCGGCTTCCGTCCGGGCACGATGTACGCAGGGTCCGACGCGATGGAGAAAATCGTGCCGATCTATTCAAAGCACGAGTACGCCACTTTCGACTTCAGCCAGTACCATGGCTTTACCGGTGACCCGGAAGCGCAGCGCAGCCTGCATCAGCAGTTCGAGTACTATCACAAAGTGTACGGCTACACCTGGCCATTCGACAACAACGGTTGGTGGTACAACATGCCGCTGGCGTACTGGCAAACCGGCGACGCGAAGTACGCTGCCTACGTGCACCGCATGAACGAGCTGCTGATCGACTATGTAAATGCCGAGAAGAACAATCCGCGGGCGCTCTGGCGATACAACGCGGCGGCGAACGCCGTCGTGCAGGGCGTCGGCTACATCGAAAGCGTCCTGGCGGCTACTCGGGACACGCCTTTACCGCTGCCGTATGTCAGCGCCGGGCACAAGTTCTACGTGCAACCGCCGGAGGCCGGACCACTGACGCTCGACGTCAACATGGCGGTGCCGCGCTTCTCGGGAACGATGGACCTGCCGGTTGTGGGCCTGGGCGAGGGCAAGCGGCTGTCATCAGACCGCATCAGCTATCGCCAGTTCAGCAACAACGGCTACGGCAAGAATTTCGTGCAGTTTGAAATCGATCTGCCGGCGGGTACGCAAGAGGTCGTGCTCGAGTTTCCGGGGGTGCACGGCGGTGACGACACGAAGCCGGCAAAGATTTACTCGACCAATGCACGACGGATCGTGTGCAGCATCGAAGGCGGCGGCATGGTGTCGCGATTTGTCGGTGACTACTGGTTTTTCGTGCCCGAGGGACGCCGTCGATTCACCTTCAACGGCGACGACGCACGTAAATTTGTCGTAACGCGGCCGGACGGCAGGGAATTGCGGTTCGAGGGGCGCGAGAAGCGGCCGCATACGGTCACCGTGCCGGCAGGGCAGGATGGTCGGCCATGGAAATTTGAGTGCCGCGACATGTATGGCAACGGATACAATTTCGTTTGGCTGATGGGGGTGCCGCAGGTCGTCTCGTTGTTTAGCCCGGATAGTCTTTTTGTACCGAAACTGTTGCCAGCGGTTCCGGGGACGACAACGCGTCACGACAAAACTGCATGGTACGTCCCCGGTGTGTCCGGGGCGGTGGATGACCAGGCGTTGAACATTCGCAGCGGCAGGCGGTTTCGTTTTCCGCGTGGCGACAAGCTGGACCGCATGCGATTCGATAACCTGGACTTGAATGAAGGGACCATCGAGTGGTGGTTCAAGCCGCGGTCCGCGTCGTTCGAGCTGGGAAGCGGCTGGCTGCCGTGGTTTTGTTCTTCCGATACTAAGAGCGGTTTGATTATGAGTGCGGAAACGGATCACGGCCGCAGCCGTTGCGCCACCGAATGGCGAACAAAAGGCGGCAAGACCTGGTACGACACGCCGCGGGTCGTTTTACGGCGCGATCGCTGGCAGCACGTCGCGCTGCAGTGGCATCGCAAGGAGCACCTGCTGTTCTACGACTTCTATGTCGACGGCAGGAAGATGAAGATCAGCGGCGGCGACACTGGAGATGTCCGCAGTCACGGTGCGGCTGACCTTGCCGATCCCGGCGAATGGCTCTATCTCATGTCCTCGCCCGCCGACCGGGCCGACAAGCGTCTCGATGCCAGGCCCTTCGAATGCTTCATCGACGAGGTTCGCATCTCGACGGGTAAGCGATATAACACCCGGTCCTTTATGCCGGCACGGCGGTTCGACATGGATGATCGTACGCTGGCGTTATTCCACTTCGATGGCAAGGCCACCGGAATCCGCAAAGACGGTGGCAGTATCGAGGGGCGAAACGAACCGTGACGCAACGTTGATGAACGTCAATTCACGGTTCCCAGCTCTGCCGCCATCAAGCGTTCCACAAAGGTCGACAGGCGTTCCTTACGCTCCGCATCCGTCGATAGCACCTCGAACATGAAGCAGCCGGAATAATCCATCTGCTTCAGTTCATGGAAGATTGCGGCCCAGTTGTGGCTGCCGCGGCCCGGCGACTGGTGATGGCGGGTGGGCGGCAGTGACTTGGTGGGATGCGACCGTGGCAGGAGTTCGCCGGAGGTGCAGTCGCTCAGGTGCAGGTGATTGAGCTTGCCGGCCGCCGTGCGCATGACCCGGTGCACGTTGTGTTCGTCCTGCAGCAGGTTGAGCCCGGCATAGTAGTTGCCGGTGTGTCCGGTATCGCAGGTGATCCCGACGTCCGGGAAATCGAACCAGTCGACGAAGCCGGAGAGATGATGCATGTTGCCGCCGGTCTCGATCGAAATCCGGATGCCATGCGGCCGAGCCAGTTCGACCATGCGATTGATCGTGTCGACATGGTAGGCGTGGTGTTCGCGGCCCCAGGTCCAGAAATGGATGACGGTAAGTTCCGCACCGGCGACGGCCATCGCCTCGACCAACTGCCTGAAATCGGCCAGCACAAGCTCGCGCTTGTCCGGATCCGTCTCGTACAGGTTCCATTTGGACTCGGGATCATCGGCAACGACAGGCAGGTAACCGTAGGGCGCGTGCACCGAGTAAATCGCAGCCCCGCAATCCTCGTATCGGCGCCGCAGCTTGGCGATGCTGTCGAGGTTGTGGTAGTCGAAATGATCGGGCCCGTAATCAGCGCCGACCTCGACCTTGCGAAAGCCGTGTTCGACCAGCTCGGCCAGCAACTCGAAGTCCGCGCCGTTCCCGGGCTCACTGTCCTTTTTTAGGCCGCACGTGGAAATCCCGAGGCGCTGGCGGATTTCATCGGCGCTGTACAACTTCTCTTTGTCGGTGCTCAGTTCCATGCGTCACACCCGCCCCCACCAGGATAGTGTGGCGCGCAGAACCATGGCGCTTGCGATGACGGAAAATCCCCGGAGCTGTGGGACGCCGCATGACCATCCAGAAAGAGGACATTCGACTGGAAGTCGCCGTGCGGGAATCCCGCCTTGCTGGTCTCATTGACGATGTACCAGCCGACATTCAGTCCGTTGGGTGCGGTGAGTCGGTAGCCGGTGTCGAGCAGCTGCGGCTTGTCGGTCGGGTTCGTGATTTGCGGCATCCGGAAATAATGATTGACGCCGGTCTGCCTGACGCCCAGGTTGTAATTGTATCCGTAGTTACCGGGCCAGTAGCTCGCGCTCGAGTCGATCCACAGGTACTCGCTGGTCGGGCACCACCACATGTCCGACGTTGCAGCGGCATTGCTCTTCTCCCACGGAATGATGCCCTGCGCGTTGGTGCGATGCATCCAGTCCCAGTTGCAGCCTGTACCGCAACTGCCTGTGGCCGGCATGATGTACTCGTTATTCTCGTCTGAATAGCTTATGAACGAAAGCCCGAACTGCTTCAAATTGTTCAGGCAATACGCCTTGTACGCCGCATCTTTCGCACGATTCAATGCGGGCAGCAGCATCGCGGCAAGGATCGCGATGATAGCAATGACCACCAGCAGTTCGATAAGGGTGAATGTTTTGCGCTTCATGCTTTGGTGCGGGGTTGTCCCGTGCCGGGATTGCCTATGCACGGTGGGTGGAGAGTGCGGCAGTACAGTGAACTTTACAGCGGATAGAAACGGTTTCCAGATCAGACGGAGTGGGCAGCCTGGCTCTATCTCATGTCCTCGTCCGCCAACCGGTCCAACAAGGGCCCGATCCCGGACCCTTCGAATGTTTCATCGACGAGGTCCGTGTCTCGACGGGTAAGCCATACAAAGCCCGGTCCTTCATGCCGGCGCGGCGGTGCGCCATGGATGATCGCACCCGGGCGTTATCCCACTTCAATGAAGGATTGAAGCAGGGGGATTCCGGCAACGGGCGAATGAAACGCAACGGATGCAGGAAGCAGATACATCAAGCAGCGGGGATAATCACGAACCGGGTGGGATGCCATTGCCGGGAATCCACTGTTCGCTGGTGCCGGTGCCGCCGTTGTACATGTCGTACGTTGTGCGGGACTCGACATGGCCGTCGTAAATGACCACATTGAAACGCTGCGACGGGTGCCGGAAAGGATCCAGGCGCCTTGTACCCCATGGACTTGCGCTCTCCGCATACATCCCCAGGCACCAGGCATCGTTGGGACCGCCCGGGAGGAAGGTGGATGTGGGCGTGTATCCGGAGTCCCCGGCGAGGAACAGGGCGGACGGATTCTGCGACTTTGTCAATCGTCGATGCAGGTTGGTTGTGGGCAGTCTCTCTGAGATGTACGTGTTGAGTCCGTAATGGCCGCCCCGGAACGTCGTCCATTGATATGTCGGGCCGGAGCCTTGCTGATATGTGGCCTTTTCCGGCAGCTCCGGGCAACGATGAATGCCTTGTACCCCCTCCTTCTGGGCGTTCGCACTGCCGAGCCCGTAGGCGCTGAGGAACCCGCCGCCGATTGCCCCGACCATTTCGAGATAACCTTCTGCTGCCAGACGTTCCGGCCAGACGATGGCGTACGCTGCGCCGCTGATCTCCGTCCGGTAGAACGGCATGTATTGCTCGTTGTCATTCAGATAGTTGTATAGACCCAGGCCGATCTGCCGCATATTGTTCATGCACAAAACCATCCTGCCCTTGCTCTTGGCCAAGTTCAATGCCGGCAGAAGCATCGAAGCAAGAATTGCGATAATTGCGATGACCACGAGAAGCTCAATGAGTGTAAACCGCATCCGCTTCTCTCGCCTCTGCCCCAGTGGCTTTGACGGGAGAACTGGCAACAGTTCGATAAGGGTGAGTGTTTTGTGCTTCATGTCTTGTTCGGGATTGTCCAGTGACCGGGATTTCCGGTGCGCTTTGGGTGGGCGACACGACAGTAAAACTTACAGCGGATAGACACGTTTTGCCACGTCAGGCAGAGGTTGAAGCCCGGCGACTAATTTTGTGAATTATCCGGGTTGACTGCACCCCTACGCACTGTTTTCAAACCCGTACAAATGGGCCTCGTGCATGACAAAGACCAGTGCGATGGTCCGGCCCGCCAGCGACGCCATGTTTTTGTCCGTCCAGGTCATCGTGTGGAGACCTTTGTCACGTCGAAACGGCTGGCACGCGTCCCGTGACAAGCCGGGGATTACCGCGCCGTTTTCGTCGAGAACCTCGACACGGATTTCACCGCTTACGAAGCGAGGGTCCATGGTCATGCTGCGGCGCGTGTCGGCGTTGATGTCCAGCTCGCCACCCGGCCAGAGAAACGGCCTGGTGCGAATCCAGCCGCCTTGCTCGGTGGTCGTCAACGATGCAAAACCATCGATCCGCCCACTCGCCACGCCGATCTCCTTCAAGCTGTCCGGCTGGCGGATGCCGTGGCACGCGGTGCGGCCGGAAAGAAACCACCATAGCCGGTCATTGTAAACCGGCGGCGGATTCGAGCCGGTGCATACCCAGTGACTGTTCCACGAGCCGGCCGGGCCGCGCGGCAGAAACGTCGTGCGCGGTTCGATCCGCTGCCAGTCCTTGCCGTCCGGGCTGAACACCAGCTCGCAGTCAATCACATCCGGCTCGACGTACATTTTCTCGAGGATGCCCAGGTAGATCGAGTCCCATTGAAATCCGGTCATGCTGTAACACTGCATGTATGGCGGGTCGGCGAGGTCGGATTTCATGACGACCTGCGGTTCCGACCAGGTCTCGAAGTCGTCGGAAGTCATGCGATAGACGACGCGTTCGTTGTAGGTGGCGAACATGTCGTGCTTGCGGCCGAGTACGACCAGTTTACCCTCGTGATCGCGATGCGCCATTGCCTGCGGCCGGTCGTCGAAGTCGTGCCCGAACGGTTGGGCCTGCAGTTTCCAGTGCAACCCGTCTGGAGACGTCACGCCCCACACGGCCCGGCGCCCGTCATGGTCAAGATGGATGACCATCTTGTAGGGAGCTGCTGCATCATCCGGGTCGAAGATGACGTTGGGCCCGTCCAATTGTCCGGGCGGGACAAAGACGATGTTGTTGCGCGTGTTGCCACCGAACTCGCAGATGCCCAGCTCCGGCTTCTGCCAATCCATGCCGTTGCTGCTGGTGGCATAGCAGACGCGCGGGAAACGTTCGTGGTCATGCGCCTTGTACCACATGCGGAAGCCGCCCGCTTCATCATAGTCGACGGTGCCGTACAAGGTGATGCCCAGCTTTTCCCACGGTCGATCGGCGGACAGGACCGGCTGCGGATGCATACGCGGCGGATGAATCTGGCGTCGGATGCATGCGGAATCTGCAATCCAGCGATCGTCGACAGCGAGTTGTTTCACTGCATCCATGCGGCGACTCAAATGTCCCAGCGCCGGCGAGATTCCTCGAGCGGCTCGTGTTGCACACCGGGCGCCTGCCAGGCGTAATGTCTGATTGGATTGTCGCCGACCCAACGCTCATCGACCGGCTCGGAGGCGAGCTGGTGGCGGACGTCGACGCTGATGCGCACTTTGTTGGACGTGTTGATCAGGGATGCATGCATGAGGTTTATGCAGAATATGATCGTGTCGCCCGCTTGAAACTCAGTGGTCGCCCAGCGGCCGCCGAACTTGTCGACGAGCTCTATCGGGTCGTTACTGAAGTGGCCCTCGATCAGGTCCCGGTCAACGTCTGCCTGGCCGTAGGTCTGTGTGACCTTGTCGAAACGATGCGAGCCAAGACAGAGGACGAGTGGCCCCATGTCCAGCGAGATATCGCCGATCGGTGTCCAGCAGGTGTACAAATTTCGGGTGCCGCGCCCCATGTAGACGACATCGCAGTGAATCGCCGAACCGGCACCGGTGCCGACCGTGCGCAGCCATTTGTGATCGTACGTCAACACGTCGCCGCCGAGGAAGTGTTCGAAGAAGTTGATGATCGGTCTGCCCTCGACCACTTGTCTGAATGACGGGAGCCTGGTCAGTTCGATATTACCCATCGCGCCGGAGGTAGGCTCCTCGTCGTATCCAGGGTTGAAAATGCCGTCTGCCAGGGGTGCGCCGGCGTCAAGCATGCCGCGCTCAGACAGCTTCTCGAGGATATGCCGGCGTGCCGACAAGACGTGGTCACGGTCGTGTAATCCACGCAGGAGCAGGTACCCGTCCGCGGCCATCCGTGTCTGCAAGGCATCGTGATCGCCTACGATGCCGCTGCTGTCGCGCAGGTCGGTCGTCAGGTATTTGCTGCCGACTTCCAGCTCAACGTTCAGAAATGGGAGTTTCATGGTGTTCCGATACGTGTTCGGGTACCCAACAATACTCTATTCAAGCGATTTTCACCAACAACAGCCCGATGACGATCAGGACGATCGCGATGCTCTTTGCGACGGTGAGGCGTTCCTTCAGGATCACGATGCCGAGAAAGGCTCCGAAGGCGACAGATATTTCCCGGCACGCGACGATGTAACCGACCGGGCCCATGGTGAACGCGTATAGAATCAACAGGTACGATATTGCCGCGAAGACGCCAATGCCGAGGCCGTACCGCCAATATCGTTTCGCCGTCGCGATGAACTCCGTCCTGCATTTGCGATAGACGTACGGGAACATCAGAGCGGCGGTGAGCAATTCCGCAATACACAAATAGACAACGGGCTTGACGAACTCGACCCCTTTCTTGTCGATGATCGAGTAGGTCACAATCGTTGCGCCGACACACAGCGCCAGCACGATGCCGCGACGTTCACGGTGTTGTCGCAATGACGGCACACTCATCGACAGGATGCCGGCCGAGACTGCCGCGACACCGGCGGCGCCAAGGAAAGAAATTGTTTCACCCAGCAACATCCAGCCAAGCAGTGCGGTTGCCGCTATTCCCGAACCGCGGGCAATGGGGTAGACGACGGAAATTTCACCGTGTTGATAGGTGTGTGCGAGGAACAGGTAATACAGTGCGTGTACAACGCCACTGGCAACGATGCAGATGTTTCCCGTTGATGAAGCGATGACGGAAGTCGGCGACTGATACGCCAGCCACAGTGCGAACGGGGCGAGCACTATGCCCACGACAGCAGGCGCCAGCCACATGACCACGAGGTTGCCCTGGACCTTGCGTGCCGCGAAGTTCCACGATGCGTGGAGCACCGATGACAGCAGCACAAGGGCAAAAACGGTTCCGGTCATAGAGAGACGGGGCGTTGGTCATTGACGAGATGATTGCGATGATCCGACTAACCTACCACGCAATCGGCAACACCATAGCAAAACGGCAGGAGCATCGTTGACAGTTTTGGCGACTGTCTTGATCGAGCTTGGGTTGCCGCTACCTTATCCCGCAAAAAGGGAGAACCGCAATGCATTACGGCCAGACAAGAATACACCTGTCCTCCGATGCGTCACAACTGGGCCGGCATGCCGCCGCAGCGGTTGCCGCGGTGATGAGGCAACGTCTCGCAGAACAGGACGAAATCCGTGTGATCTTTGCCGGCGGCGAGAGTCAGACAACCTTTCTCGAGGAGCTCTGTGTCGAACCCGACCTGGACTGGCAGCGGGTTGTCTGTTTCAACATGGACGACTTTTGGGACGTACGGTTGCCGGAAGAATACTCGGTTGGATATTTCACCATCACAAAGCTGTATGACAAGGTGCACCCGAAAGAGGTCCATCTGGTCCGGTACGACGCGCCCGATCCCGAGGCCGAGGTTGCCCGGTATGAAGCGCTGTTGCGCAGCGCCGGATCGTTCGATATTCTTTGTCAGGGCATCGGCCGTTCCGGACATCTGGCCTTTAATGAACCCGGGCAGGTCGACTTCGACGACCAGCGCTGGGTACGCGTGATGGATATCGTCGATATCTCGAAACAGCAGTTGCTCGAGGATCCCAGCTTCATGGGGCTCGGCTATATTCCGGAGAAAGGCATTTCCATGACCATCCCGGCGCTGCTCTCGGCGGCCCACAGGTTCACGATGGTGCCGTACAGCAGCAAGCGCCCAATCGTGTCGAGGGTTCTGGCAGAACCGGAGCCGACGACGGATCTGCCGGCGACAATTTTGAGCCGGTTCGACGGCACTATTTTTCTCGACCAGGATTCTTGCCCCGAGGACATCGAGCAGTTGGCCGGCATTACTCAGGCATGAGTCGGAAACCCAATATCCTGCTGTTCCTGCCCGACGGCATGCAGGCTGACGTGCTGAGCAATCCTGCCTGCCGGACTCCGAATTTCGATCGGGTGATGCGGCGAGGCACACACTTCTCCCGTGCCTACACGCCAAGCCAGGTGTGCTCTCCTGCCCGCGCCAGCCTGATGACGGGTCTGTTGCCACACAATCACGGGGTGCTGCAAGTCGAGCATTGTGTCGACGACGATCAATCGGTCCTGCGCTCGCAGTACACGCATTGGGCGCAGAACCTCGTCGATGCCGGTTATCGCACAGGTTACTTCGGCAAGTGGCACATCGAACGCAGCCGTGCTGTCGAGCAATACGGCTGGCAGGAAAATGGTGCCGATGCCAAGGCGGTGATACGGGCAGGCACCGGCGACTCCGGCGAGGGCGCCCTGATACGCGATGACCTGCTTACGCACTACCAGACCGAACCGCCCGGCTATCGTTCATTCCTGCATTACGGCGTGACCGAGGTCGAACCCGATGACCGCACGTATGGTCAAGTCACGCAACGCGCCTTGTCGTATCTCGACGGCGTGCTGGCCGATGACGATCCGTGGGCGGTGTGTGTCAGTTTCTCAGAACCGAACGAGCCGCTGGTGTGCCATCGCAGATCCTTTGAAGAGCAGTCGGTCGATCAGCTGGAACTGCCGGCAAGTGTGAACGATCCGATGACCGGTGCGCCCGCATTGTATCGGCGGTCGCAACGCATTTATGACAGCATGACAGACGGGCAATGGAGGCAGGCGCGAGCCTGCTACTTTGGACTGGTCAACGAAATCGATAGCATGCTGGGACAATTGTTGGACAAGATCGAGGGTCGGGACGCGCTGGCGAACACCATCGTCATTGTGGTCAGCGATCATGGCCGCTGCCTCGGGGCGCACGGCATGGACTCGCACAACATCGGCGCCTACGAAGAGGCCTTCCACATCCCGCTGGTCATCGCTGGTCCCGGCATTGCCTGCGACACTGCAACAACAGCCCGGGTGGGGTTGCACGACCTGTGTCCAACGATCCTCGAGCTGGCAGGAGCGAAGCCGATCACGCCGTCGGACGCAACCTCGTTTGCAAGCTTGCTCCAGGGACACGCAGAGGCATCGGCCTTCACTACTGGGTTTGCAGAAAATCACGGGTCACGGTATCCGCTCATGCAGCGCATTCTCTGGGACGATGACTGGAAGTTTGTCTTCAACGGTTTTGACGAAGACGAACTGTACGACCTCCACACCGATCCGCATGAACTGACCAACCTGGCATCACTGCCGGAACACCGGCAAAAGGTTGAAGCGATGATGACCAGGATGTGGGCGTTCATAAAGCGATCGGGCGATCGTACCTTGCTGGAAACACACTACACACCACTGCGACTTGCCGCAGTAGGACCGGAGGTTGCTGTTGATGACTGACATGTTTGACAGTCGCGGTTGTTTGACCACGCCCTTGACCGACACGAACGACATGTGGCGGGATCTGGGGGCGTTCTACCGGCAACTGCTGACAGAGGATCTGCTGCCGTGGTGGCTCGAGCACGGTCTCGATCGTGAGTCGGGCGGCATCTGCTCGTGTATTCAGGACGATGGCACGATCGTCAACCGTGACAAGTTCGTCTGGAGCCAGTTGCGGGCGTTGTGGACGTTCGCCGGTGCCTGCAATCGTGTCGAGGACCAACCGGACTGGCACGAAGCGGCGGATCACATGTTCCGCTTCATCAGCGGCAACAACCAGCAGCACGCCAGCGGCCGATGGAATTTTCTTACCTCCTGCGACGGCGAGGTGAAGAAGGGACTCGAGAGCATTCAGTGCGATGCCTTTGCCATCTGCGGGCTGGCCGAGTACTATCGTTTGACTGGCGAAGAAAGCGCCCGGACCATGGGATTGCGAACAGCCAATGCCGTGCTGGAAGCGTTGGCTGTGCCGGGTAGTTACGGCACCACGCCATACCCGATTCCTGAAGGCACCAAAGCGCAGCGCGTCGCTATGCAGCATTCCCTGGCTTTGGCCGAGGCAGGCAAGGCATTCGATGACGAGGCACTGCTGGCCGAATCGCGAAAACTAACCGACGATATCCTGGGTAATTTTCGTGTTCCTGAACGCCAGGCGATACTCGAATACGTTGCCCTGGACAACAGTCTTTTGCCGGCCCCGATAGGGACATACATGGGGCCGGGACACGGCATCGAGACAGCCTGGTTCCAGATCGAGAATCTGCGGGGCACAGATATCGAAAATCTGCCGGAGATCCTTGACATCATGCGGTGGTCTTTCGAAAAAGGCTGGGACACGGAATACGACGGGTTGTTTCTCGGCATCGACATCGACGGCGGCGAACCGTTGTTCGAGCATTCGGAAAAGAAGATATGGTGGCCGCATTGCGAAGCCTTGTGCGGCACGTTGCTGGCCTACGAAGTCAGCGGTGAGCAATGGTGCCTGGATTGGTACACGAAATCACACAACTACGCCTTCGACAAGTTCCCCGATCGCGAACACGGTGAGTGGACGCAACGCCTGGACCGCAAGGGCAACCGCCATGCCGACTACATCATCCTGCCGGTCAAGGATCCGTTTCATCTGCCGCGGGCGGCGATCTATGCGGTCGAAATCTGTCAACGATTGGCGAACCGGACGACTTCTCCGTGATTGGGCAGTTTTATAATTTTCATGGTACACCGTACGAAATCGGCACTCAGCATGGCGTTGCCATGCGCCAGGCAATTATCGAGGAGTCCGCCGCTGCGATCGCCCAGTTGACCAATCTTCGGAGTTGGTCGGAGACTGCCGCACTGCAGTACATGGTCGATGCATACGAGCCGTTGTTCCGGCAGTACACGCCGCGAGCACTCGAAGAGGTTCGCGGTATTGCAGACGGCGCCGAACTGTCATATGCCCACGCCTTCTTCTGTGCCACGCGCGATCAAATGCCAATGCGCTCCGAGGCTGATGGCTGCACAGCTTTTGCCTGTGGCATGAGTGCCACGCGCGACGGCCATGTCCTGATGGGCCAGACCAAGGATACCGGTGCCCCGCTCGAACGGTATCGGATCATGCGCGTAACAGATGATCGCGATGAGCGCCGGCTGATGCTGAACTATCCGGGCTGGATTGCCAACCTGTGCGTGACCTCGCAAGGCATGGCGTTCACCGGTAATTCGCTGTACGCCAGGATGCCGCAAGGTGACGTTGCCCCAAGCTCATTGCTCAAACGCATCATCATGGAATCGGCGTCGGTGCGTGATGTCCTCGACTCGATGGCCGGTCTGCGGTTCAGCAACGGCTGCTATATGGTCGGGGACGCCACCGGTCACCTAGTGCGGATGGAGTGGGTATCGGGTGATGTCGACATCGAAGACATCTCCACTACGGCTTATGGCCATGCAAACACGATTTTATGCGAACGCCTGAAAGTCCATGAGCTTGACGAACCGAGTGTTGCCTGCTCGCCGGTTCGAGGCAAGCGGGTGCAATCGGTTCTCGACCATCTCGCCGACGACATCACCGTCGAATCGTTGCAGCAGCTCACTGCCGATCACGGCAACGATCCGCAGTCAATCTGCAGCCACCAGGCCCCGGATGCCTTGATCTGGACGACCGCGGCGATCGTTTCCGACCTGACTGCCCGGGAGATGTACATTGCCATAGGCAATCCATGCCAGACAGCATTCCAGCATTACACCCTTGACTCGATACCCGCCCCATGATCAAGCCAGGCAAAACGAAACGGAACCTGCAAAGCCAGGTCGTTTGTCTTCGGCTTGTAGATCAACAAAAACGCCACAATCCGTCGCAGGCCTCGTCGTACCGAACCTTGGCGTAGTAGATCCCGGCGGCCCGTTTGCATTGCTCGGTAACCGGTACGCCGAGCTTGCGCGGATCGTTGGTGGCGACGGGACGGACGCGGTGCGCCAGGATTTGGGTATCACCGCCGGCATGGGGCAGAAGCTTGCCGTTGTCCACCGCGATCCCGCTCTCACGTTTGATCGGCACCCCTGCTTTGCGGCTGTCGAAAACGACGCGACGATGCTCGGCAATGAAATCACGATCCGGATCGATGTCCCAACAATAAAGCGGGTCGCGGGGATGATCGTACGGCGAGATATTGGCATCGTTGGTGAATAGCCGCAGGCCACCATCGGCACCGGTGGTGATCAGCACCGGGGAGGTGGTCAGCGGCTCGGACGGCGTGGTGACATTGGGCGGATCACCGAACAAGTCGTTGGTTTGCATCCATGCGACAGAGCCGCCCCAGGCCGCCTTCATGCTGGCGATCTGCCGTGCCGAAATGATCCACGTGTCATTGAGGCGCGCGAGACTGGGCTCGATAACACCGTTGCAGAGGATTGGGCTGGTGCGGGTCCATTCATACAGGCCGCTTTCGGGGTTGAACGTGAAAAGGAGTGCCGCGATTCGGCCGCGGCCGGCAAAGTGGGTATCAAAGAAACCGCTGCCGACCCACTGCGTGCCGTCATCGTTGTACGGCAGCGGCGCCCCGGCAGGCTGCATCATCTGGTGAACGTCTGCGTTGCAGAAGGCGTAGGCGCACTGGAAGCCCTTCTGACGCATGACGGCCTTGGGCTGAATGATCTCGATGTCGTCGTCGTCGTCGTTCAGCCGGAACTGCAGCCATTCGATTGCCACGCTGCTGGCGTGCAGCCACGGATCGGTCTCACGCGTATTGAGCATGAACCCGGTATCCGGATCGATAAATCGTGCCTTGCGCTCCCAGGTGACGGCGAAGACATTGGCACTCGGCGCGGGTTTGCCGTCGATGACAGCCCCTTTGGGAACGCCGAACGGTGCCGGACAGAGATGCGTGCGGCAGCAGAGCCTGCCGGTCTCGAGGACATCCCAGTCATCGACGGCCCGGGCCAGCATACCTTCCTTGATGATTCGTCCATCGTAGTCACCGTCGCGAAGCTGGTAGACGACACTGCAGTTGTCATCCGTGCCGCGAAACCCACGCGTCGTGAAGACCAGCACAAAACGATCACGGCCCACTTGTATGCCGTTGAGCAAGCCGACAAACCGATCATCATTTCGCGTCTCGCCGGGCAGGGAGCAGTCTCCGGCCAGTATGCCGCAGGGTGTGATGTCGGTGATCATATAAGGCGGATGGGACTGCCGGCAAAAAAATGAATGCAACGCCCGGATGAGCTTCCGGCAGACCTGGTTCCCAGGTGCAGCTTGTTCGTCATTGCAGTTGCGTGATCGCTTTGATGATTTCGCGGCGTGCGATGATTGGATCGACATTTCCCATGTTGCGTGACAGCGGATCGATCTGCTGCCAATAGCCGTCGAGCATTGCTTGTGCGTTCCCGGCTGCATCCATCTTTCGGGCATCCCCCGACGCCTTTGCTGCGGCGATGGCCTGCTCGAGCGTACGGATGTAGCGAAAGTCGTACACCCCCTGCTGAATCAGTTCCCAGCGATACCGGTCGATCGGCGGTACCGACGGTATGATCTGTGAAGCATCGCCACCCCAATCGGGGCCGTCGGAATTGCTTGCAGCGCTGGCGTAGTAGCTGCCGAACGTCCAGTCGATGCCACCGTACTGCCGCCGTCGCCACGCCAGGAATCCCAGGCCTTCCCGTTCGAACTGGCGCCCGCCGATGCTGCCGAGAAAGCGTACGCCGCGTTTGAACAGTGCCTCTTTCTGTGCTTCCGAAATGCCGCCGTAGGTCCACCACATGGTGGCAACCGGCGCGCCATCGAGCGCCTCGGAAGCGGCAAGGTACTGCATGTACTGCCCGTTCATCGTATTGACATACACCTCGGATTCCGTGTGCTGTCGAATCAGGATACCGACGTCCCGCACAAAACTGGTTTCCGGTTCGGAATGGGGTTCGTCATGAATACTGTAGACCACCCGGCGGATGCCTTCGGCGCGTATGCAGTCATCTACTTTTCTGAGCCATTTTGGGAATTCCGTTTTGAACGTGTCGGTCAGCTGGATGACTTTCTGGATGCGCTTACCCTTGTGCTTGGGCGCTTCCTCCGGCGCCCAGGCCCGGAGCATGGCTTGGGATGTACCCCAGCCGATGGCGACGAACGCGAAATCACAGACACCGCCGGCGTCGCGAAAATCATGAATCCGCTTGCGGATCCCATCGAGCTTCGGTTCCAGTGTGCCGTTGCCCTTCGTGTTGCCGATGCTGCCGCTGAACTCGATCGTTGTTGAACCGTGGCTCGACAGACTCCCGAATGATGCCCGCTTGCCCATGCGCAACAGGTCGCGCACGGCATCGGAATCCTCGCCGTGCTCGTCCCACCGATCCGAAGCCGAGAGCGCGAACAGGAAATCCGATGGCGCCAGGTCAAAGGGCGTGACCTGCAGCTCGATTGGCAGACGGTGGATTTCGTGGCTGTCTTCGGTGATGACAATGGTTCCGGCATAGGTTCCGGCGGCGGCATCGGCGGGTATGTCGGCGGTGACCAGATACTGCTGCGTGTGCTGTGCATCGATATCGAGCTCGTGCGGCGGCATCAGGATCGCGTCCCAGTCCCGGGCCGATTCGAACGATACCGTGTTGGTGCGGGTAAAGATGCTGCGAATGCGTACAGCGCTCGTATCGATCGTGGCGCCATTCGGTCCGCGAAGTTCGTGCAGCACGGCCCGTACATGGTACAGGTCACGGATGCCCCACAGACTGAAGGTGAGTTGAACGGGTTCGGTTCGAGAACCGACGGCCTGCAGCCGGTCGATGCGTTCATCGGCGCGCGGCACAATCACCGGATGCAACGGATGTTTCGTGGTGCGCGAATAGAGGATGAAACCCCGCTCCTTCTCGGTCGCCGTAGGCGTGGCGGGTGGAGCCTTTGTGAATGCCCAGTTGTCGTTGAACGGCGCCGTCGGGTTTGACTGGGTAGCGGCGAAAACCGACCGCCAGTCCGGATCGATACCGTCCATAATAGCCGGTGGCGCGGTGTAGACGAGTTCATGCCATCGGCGTCGTGTTCGCTTGCCGGCCGGCGTGCGCGCAAACGCCTCGGTCTGAATCAGCAGACCGTTGACCACCCATTTGTCGTCGCCGGCCGTCGGCACAAAATCGACGGTCAGTTTACCATCGACTGCGGTCGCACGAAACTGCCAGATTTCGTGCAGCTGCATCGGCCAGGTCTTACGGAACCGCTGCGTGTCGCGATTGGTGCGCGCCTCGAATTCGTACACGCGCGCCGAACCTACGGTCGACTCGTTGGGGTGCCCGGAGATGATCAGAACACGGTAGGCGCCGTCCGCCACGTCCACGGTGAATCGATGCGGTCCTTCGCCCTCGATGAAATCACGAGTGATGGCAGCGTTCAGCGTCAGTTTGCGGTTGTAGTAATAGGTCTTGCCGCCGTCACCGCGCCATGTTGTTTTGTCATCACGGAATTCAAATCGGCGATACAACGCATCCGGTTCCGAGTAACCTCGCAAGGCCCCGTCGCCGCTCAGATGTGGCAGGCCACTCTCATCGATGCCGTGTGCGTCTGGATCCACGGGTGATGTCTTCGGACCGAAATCAAACCCCCATTGGCCCTCCGGCAACGGCGTCAGTTCGAAACGGTTCGGACCGATCCAGAAGGTGCCGTCTCCGCCGTTGAAGCCGATCCGCCAGTAATACGTCCCAATCTCAAACGGTTCGTCAAAGCGCCAGGCGGCGACCGGAATCATGTCCCGTGTCACGGTACGGGTCGCGGCGTCGGGAAAATCCGGGGAAGTCGAAACCTGCAGGAGGTCGACGCGTGCCACGTCCCAGGAGAAGACGGGCGATCGCGTTTGCAGCGTGGCGTTGTCGGCCGGGTGGCGCAGCGTGACCGGGATGCGTTCGACCTGGAAAGCACGAAACCAGCAGTCGAGGTGGTCGTCACCGGGGTTGAGTTGACCGTAGAGAACTTCCACATCCATCTTGCAGTCGGCTGCCGGCGGTGCCAGCCACGGCGTGCGATAGGTTGTCCATTCGGTCGACAGCGGCATCGATCGTCCGGAATACGTCGGGTCGCCGACCGGTGGTCGGAAGATTGGCCGCAGGCTGATTGTCTTCGCACCACCGGACGCTTTGTAATGGGTATGCACGCGGTAGACGTAACCCTGCGGCGTGTCAATGAGCAGTTTGGTAAAGCACCCGCGCGTGTAGGCTTCGGTCTCTTTGTTGATACGTGTGCGGCAGGCTTTGAAGGTCTCGCCGTTTTCCTTGATTGTATCGAGGTAAAACTCGGCTTTGCCGTCGCCGATCCAGGTACCCCATCTTTCGCTCGGTTCACAGGCGAACCACTCGGAGTTGGCCCGTGCCGTCTTGGGGGCAGGAATCGGGACAAAGGTGTCGTGGGTCTTCGAGTAGGAATCCGGAGGCATCGACACGGATTCAACAATCGTGGTGTCGCCCGGACAGAGATGGGCAGCAGCCAGCCAAAGCACGAATGCGGCGATACCGAACTGCGTGTGTCTATGCGGTGTTATGTATGGCATATTTCGAACGCTTGTCGCAGCGCCGCGATCACATCGTTTTTCGGCTGAAATTCGTGGCCGATAAAACCGTCGTATCCCGTTGCATTGACGGTGCGGCAGATGCCGCGGTAATTAAGTTCCTGGTTGTCGTCAAGATCGTTGCGTCCCGGACTGCCCGCGGTATGGATATGTCCGATTACGTCTATGTTCGCAGTGAGGTTCTGGATGATGTTGCCCTCCATGACCTGCATGTGATAGATGTCGTACAGGAGTTTTACACGCGGGCTGCCGACACGCGCAACGGCCTCCAGACCCCATGCCGTATGGTCGCATTGGTAGCCGGGGTGGTCGACGATGGAATTCAGGAGCTCCAGGTTCAGATTGACGCCTTTTTCCTCGGCGTACGGTGCGACACGTGCCAGACCGGCTGCGGTGTTTGCAATTGCCTCGTCGTCGCTCATACCCTCAACGCGTGCACCGCTGAAACAAATGAGCCCGCGCAGCCCGTAGGTAACGGCGCAATCGATCGAGGCCCGCAGTTCCGCTTCGATCCGATCGTGGTTTTCCCGTTTGTTGAGACCGTCGTACAGTGACTTGTGCCCGATCATGTTGACCATCTGCAGGCCGTGTCGTGATGCTGTTTCGCAGAGGTCCGGGAAGGTATCATCGCGTTCCCAGATTTCCACGGCGTGATAGCCGATGGCGGCGATCTCACGGAATAATTCATTCGGTTCCATGTCCGGCAAAATCGTGAGACACACCGATTGTCTGATCGCCATAATGCTACATCCCCCGCCAATCGAAGACGACGCCGAGAGTATCGGCCCTGTCGTTCATCAGTTTCGCGTACACCGCCGGTGCCTCGTCGGGCGTGTGCCGCGAGGTAATGAGATCCGTGACCCGCATCTGGTCACGTTGCAGATAGGTATAAAACAGCTCAATCTGTCGAACCCAACTCCAGGTTGCGATGTCCGGCTCCAGGTTTTCGTTGTGTGTACCGCGAATGCTGATCTGCCGGGTAATGACGTCAGCGGTCAGGACCTGCTTGCTCGGTGTCGGTGAATCTCCGATCAGCAGCAACGTGCCGAATTGGCGGACGAGCGGCAGGGCCATGGGGAACACTGCATAGTGTCCGGTCGCCTCGAACACGACATCGGCCAGGTCGCCATTCGTGTGGTCGCCCACGAACGTTGCTGCATCCGCTGCACTGCCGCAGAAAATGTCTGTGGCACCATGCGCCTGAGCCATTGCCAGGCGGCTTTCGATTGGGTCGACGACGAGGACCTGTCGCGCGCCCATCACCGTGACGTATTGTGTCAGCAGCTGTCCGAGCGGTCCGGCACCGATGATGACGACATTTGCACCCATGCCCAGCTCGGCGCGCCGGACACCTGTCTGTGCGATTGTCGCCAACTTCGACCAGGCAGCAGCCTCGTCGCTGATGTTATCCGGAATCCTGACGGCCTGGTCAGCGTCCACCATGGGCAACTGGTGGTGCGGCGATCCGCTGAAGATGCGGTCGCCGATTTCGAAGCCCGCAACACCGTCACCGATTGCTTCAACTTCCGCCACGTTGCTGTAGCCGGGGTAGAACGGATACTGCACCCAATTATGCCAGTGGGTGCCGTCGTCCATTTCGCCGCGATAGCAGATCGATTCGGTGCCGGTGCTGATCAGGCTTACCCGTGTGCGGGCCAACAATCTGCCAGGTGAAAGCGCCGGCACATCCTCGCTGCGGATTGCCACCTGCTGTTTACCGGTCAGCACGATGTTTGTTGATGTCATGTTGTATCGTCGCTTCGATTCCAGAATCGTTCCAGGTGTTTCTTCGCGGTGATGATGACATGATCGCGGATATCCGTGATCTCGTCAGCGTTTTCATTCAAGGTGATCACGGCCCCGGGCATGCGATCGAAAACCGGGGTTAGCTTGGTGTTGCCTTCGGCAGCGGTGCCGTAGCGGTATTGGTTTGGCGGACTGTAAGGGATCGATCTGATTTGCGCCGACGAAATGCCCTCTTCCTTCATCATGTTGAGGTAGTATCCGAGAATGTTATCGAGGGCCCGCAGGTCAGTCTCGATAATGGCGTTGCCGTCGTACCCGGTCTGGCGCACCAGTCCCATTACCTCGTCCCAATCTATCGTGCATTGGCCGGGAATGCCGCCGTGGGAAATGAAGCCATCGCCGTCCGGCACGTGCATGTGTGCGAGCTTGTCACCGACGGCCTCGAAGTATTCCGGGTAGGTCCATTGCCCGGGGCGAAAGGCATGCTGCACGTCGATTGCCCACGACAGGCCTTCGACTTCGTCGAGCAGTCGCTTCAGCGCTTCGGGACGTGTGAGGTCCTGCAGGCCGGAGCCGGTTTCGATGGTAAGCTGCACACCGTAGTTGGCGGCAACATCACGAAGCTTTTTGAGACTGCCGACGATGGCGTTCCACATCGGTTGATTGGCACCTTCCTGGAATTCGCCGAGCTTGCCATTGCCGGCGTGGTGCAGCAGCAGGCTGATGCCGAGTTTCTGCATGCGGGCGAGCAGTGCTTCGTAGATGAAGAAGTTGTCGTCGAAGTCCGGATCGCCGAGCTTGATGCCGGGCGGCGGTGCGTGAATGCAACAGATCGACACGCCGGTGTCGGCTGCTGCCTGGCCGATGTCGTCGATCAGCGACCAGTCGTCGAGGTGCGATTGTTGCACCGCACGGCCGC
>CAJWLW010000020.1 GCA_913042885.1 uncultured Lentisphaeria bacterium
ACGATACCGCCGACATGTCGTTGACGCCACCGATCTTGAGGCTGAACAGGCCGCCCACGACAGACACGCCGGTGTGTGACTCGCTGAATGCCTCGGCACCGCCGCCCAGCTCCAGCAGGCGCAGGTCGATGTTCACCGTACCGTCGATCTTGGCACCGGCAGCGTCTTTCAACACGCCCTGGTAATTGATCATGGCCGGGATTGTAGCGGCCTGGGCGATGCCGGCCAGGACGATGCCCATGCAGATGAGCGCAGCGTTGATGTGCATTTTAATCTTCATTGTTTACGGCTCCTTCGAGTTTACTGTTGCGAATTGGAAGTTTTGCAGAAAGAGGTAAGTGCTTCTGCCAGATTCAATTAAGCTTCTGTGTTAAGGGTTTCACAGGAGATCCTGTGCCGTTTCACAATATCGTTATATAACTAAATCCCTCAGATTCCAAGTAAAAAATCAGCAACTATGTTCTCTGGTGGCATTGCCCATCAGGTAGCCGTTGCTGCTCTCGCGCACTGCCTCGGGGACGAACTTTGGGCTCGCACACAATAATTTTACACATTGCTGGAGTAGATTGAGGCCGTTGTACAATATTCAGACAGTCGCTGACCAAGGCGCTGAAACAATTGGAAAAAAACTCAGCATGCGTTTTGCACCGTACAGCGACCTTTGCAACAAGCGCTATATTGAAGACCAAACAAAATCCAATGAAGCGGGACATCTCGTCCGACGGCAGCGTGCCGTTTGGGTACTGCGCTGCACCCACTCATTGCAATGGTTAAAATCGGGTCGCTGTGGTAATGTCTTGCAGTAGTTCAGAACGCCCACCAACTCTTCCCGGCGCTAACTGTCCGTTTCCCGGGATCGCAATACACACAAGGAAAGGAGACATTCCGCCGATGCGAATCAAACAACCACTGCTGACAGCGTGGTTCGTCATCATTACTCTGTCCACCGTTCCTGTTTATGCGGATTCCAGTTCGGCCGCAACGATCGGAAACCCATCCGCGCCCGCGGCACCGCTTACTCTCGACACGTTCCTGGCACTGGTGCGCCGGGAGAACCCGGTGCTGACCGCGGCACGGAGCGGCATCGACGTCGCCCGCGGCTGGCGCAGCCAGGCACGGTTACTGCCCAACCCTACGCTGGAAGTGGAAGTTGGGGACATGGCGACGGACAGATTTGGCGACTTGGGCGAGTCGGTCAACACATTCCTGCTCTCCCAGGAGTTCGTGACGGCTGACAAACGCAGGGCGATGACGGCAATCGCCGATACCGAGGTCACGATTTCGTCTCTCGAATACGAGGTGCTCGAACGCGAAATGCTGACTCACGGCAGACAGGCATTCTTCACATTGTTGGCGGCGCAGGAACGCGTGGCCGCCTTCGAACGGCTGCTCGACATCGCCCGGCGCGGTGCCGAGGCGAGCCGGCATCGCGTCGAGGCCGGCGATGCGTCGCCGGTTGACACCGTCCGTGCCGGGGTCGCCCTGAGCCAGGCCGTCATCGGCCACCGTCATGCCGGCGCTGCGGCGGCGAATGCCAACGTCGCGCTGCAACAGCTGACAGGTTGTTCCGATGGCGCACTGCCGCAGATCGGCTCCGCCACGACGCTCTACGAGTTACCATCCGAGGCCGAGTCGGAAGCGTCGCTGCTGGCGGCGCTCGAACAGCATCCCGCTGCCAGGGCCCTGCAGGCCGCCGTGTCTCTGGCCGCGGGTGAGCTGACCCTGGCGCGCAAGGAACGGTGGCCGAACATCGAGGCCGGGTTCGGCATCGAGTCCGTACCGGACGAGAACGACGGACGCGACGAATCGTTCGTCATCGAGCTCAGCCTGCCACTGCCTGTTTTCGACCGTAATCAGGGCGCGATCGCAGCAGCCAAATCGGCTTATCGCCAGGCAGAACTGCAGTACCGCGCGGGCCGCGTCCAGCTGACCACACAACTGCGGCAAGCCCTGCGCAATTATGTCGCGGCACGGCAATCGACAGAGACTTACCGGAGTGAGGTTGTGCCCGGCGCACAACGCGCCTTCGATCTGGTGAAACGTTCGTACGAAGCAGGAGAAATCAACCAACTCGAACTGCTCGATGCGCAGCAGAGTTTGATCGAAGCGGAACTGGCATATATCGATAACCTGGCGGATCTGCGGCAAGCGCAGGCAGAACTCCAGGGCCTTACTTTCACGACCGCTGGAAACGGCACTACGCAAAGGAGCGAATGAACATGTCTGTTGCACACATACTTGGTAATCGCCGGAACGGCCTGCGCAAGACGGGAAGCGGTACAATGCTGACCGGCTGTTGCCTGTTGTTCTTTATCTGGCCAGGGTTTCCTCTACTCGAATCCGTGCTGGCGCCCCAGGCTCAGGCCGCTGACGAACGGCATGACGACCACGCGGGCCACGATCATGGCGAGCATGGTGAGCGCCAAGGCCACGACAAAGACGAAGGCAGTGACGATCACGACGGGCACGACGAACACACAGGCCACGAGCAAGACGGCGGCATCCGTTTGACGCCCGAAATCATCGAGGCCACCGGTATCCGGGTGCGCGTCGCCGGACCGGGGACACTGGGAAAACGAATCAAACTGATCGGTGAGATATCGTTCAACGAGAACACCTTTGCCCACATCGTGCCGGCTGCCGCCGGGGTCGTTCGCGAGGTCGCGGCCGACATCGGCGAGCGCGTGCAGGCCGGCGATGTACTGGCCATCCTCGACAGTCGCGAAGTCGGTGAAGCCGCATTGGAACACAGCGATGCACTGACCGCCTATGAACTTGCTGTCGCCGACTTCGAGCGCCAGAAAATGATCACTGCCAACACGCACAAGATGTTGGAGATCTTGAGTCGCGAGGCCGATCCACAGACAGTAGCCGATCTCGTGAGCGGCCTGAAAATCGGTGCCGCCAAAGCCGACGTGCTCGACGCGCTGACGACCCGGGATTTAGCCCAGGTCTCCGTCGCCATGGCCGAGAAGTTGTTCAATTACCAGCAACCGATCTACGATAATACAGTCAAGATGCTGGAGCTTCTCGAGAGCACCTCGACGGCGGCTGAGGCACAGAAGACACTCGAACACCTCGATATCGGCGTAGCCAAGAAGGAGATCATCGAAGCACTTGCAGATGTAGAACTGGCCCGCGCCAATTTCAAGCGCCAGGAACAACTCCTGCAACAAGAAGTGGGTTCGGCGAAGGCCATGCAAGAGGCGCGACGTGATCTCGATACCGCTGTTTCCACGCACGATGCCCTGTTCGAACAGGTACGACTGGACGCGGAGCAGGTACACCTGGAAGCACAGCGCGAGTACCTGACGGCGAAACAGGAGGCGATAGCGGCGACCATCACCTATCCTGCGCTGCTCGAGCAGGTGGTTTTCGATGCCGATGTGGCGCTCCTGAATGCACGGCAGACACACGGGCTGGCCGAACAACAACTGAAGATCTCTGTGGACAAACTCCGGGTCCTCGGCCTTTCCCACGATGCCGTGCAGAAACTGGCGGGCTCGGATCAGCCCATCACCTATCTGCCGGTCACAGCGCCCTTCGACGGGACAATCACCGAAAAGCACATCAGTCGGGGTGAATGGCTGGGCGAAGACTCCGACGCCTTCACGATTGCCGATTTGCGCACGGTGTGGGTGAACTTGAGTCTGACGCAGACGGACTTGATGTATGTGCACCTCGATCAGCCGGTGCGGGTTGCGGCTCGCCACGTCGATGCGACTGCAGCCGGCAAGGTGACTTACCTGTCACCGACCATCGACGAGTCCACCCGTACGGTTTTGGCACGCCTCGAGATTGATAACGCCAGTGGCGATTGGCGACCGGGGTTGTTCGTCGTGGCAGAGGTCGACTCGGGGGATGCCCCGGCCGCCGTACTGGTACCGAAGAATGCGGTGCAGATACTCGACGAGCAGGCAGTCGTGTTCATCGCAAATGGTCAAAGTTTCACGCCGCGTCCCGTGACCACGGGCCGGTCGGACAAGAAATATGTCGAGTTGCTGAGTGGGCTGTCGCCCGGCCAGCGTTACGTCGCCGAGGGCGCCTTCCAGCTCAAAGCCAAGATTACCATCAGCGGCCTCGGCTCACACGCCGGGCACGGTCATTAGTGCAGGGAGAACGGCAGCATGATTGATAAAATTATCGAGTCATCTATCCGCCTACGCACACTCGTGGTCATCGTCGTTGTGGCGGTTATAGGGCTGGGGGCCTACGAGTATTGGAATATGCCCGTGGACGCGTTTCCGGACATCTCGCCCATCATGGTGCCGGTGTTCGCAGAGGCGCACGGCATGGCGCCGGAGGAGGTGGAACGCCTCATCACGTATCCCATCGAGGCAGTGATGAACGGCCTTCCTGGAGTTACGCAAATCAAATCCACTTCAGCTTTCGGCATGGCCGTGATCTACGTTTATTTCCGGGAGAATGTCGATATCTACTTCGCCCGGCAACTGGTGTCCGAGCGCCTGGCCGGCGCCATGAATGACCTCCCGGAAATGCATGATCCACCCACGCTCGGTCCCATCTCAACCGGGCTCGGCCAGGTGTTTCTCTATTATCTGACACTGGCGCCCGGCACGGACACCGGCGACAAAGATCCGGACACCTACCTGCGCGAGATCAACGACTGGATCGTAAAATTCCAGCTGCGCACGGTGCCCGGTGTCACCGACATCCTCTCCATCGGCGGGTACGTATTGCAGTATCAGATCCAGATCGATCCCACTGCCCTGCGAAAGTACGCGGTGGACCTCGAATCCGTTGTCGAGTCGGTACAGGCGAACAACCGGAATGTCGGTGGCCAGTTCTTGGTGCTTGGCGCAGAGGAGTATTTGGTGCGCGGCATGGGGCTGCTGGGGTCCTTGGATCAGATACGAAGCATCAAGGTCAAGACGGTCGACGGGGTACCCGTCACCATCGGTGATGTCGCTCGTGTGGTCTACGGCAAGGAGGTGCGGCGTGGCGTAGTCACCCGTAACGGCAAAGGCGAAGTGGTCTCCGGCATTGTCCTCAAGTTGTTCGGCGAAAATACGTCGGGGGTCATTGAGGGGCTCTACGAAAAGGTGAATGAAGTCCAGGCCAGTCTGCCGCCAGGTGTAAAGCTCGAACCCTACTACGAGCAGGCGAAACTTGTGGCGAAGGCCACCCATACCGTGAAAGAAGCGCTGTTGATAGGAATCGTGTTGGTGATCCTCACGTTGGCAGCCTTCCTCGGCAACGTCCGAAGCTCCTTCATCGTAATCGTCGGCTTGCCGTTCTCGACCTTTTTTGCGGTGATTTTTATGGGGCTCGAGGGGATCAGCGCCAACCTCATGTCTCTTGGGGGCATTGCCATTGCTATCGGCATGCTGAACGACGGTCCCATCGTGATGGTTGAAAACATCTACCGCCACCTCGGCGAGAAGCGAGATCACGACGAGCCGCGGGACAAGATTATCTGGGAGGCGTGCCGCGAGGTGGCTCGGCCCGTCCTGTTTTCGCTTGGGATCATCGTCATGGTATTCCTGCCGATCTTCACCCTCGAGGGTGTGGAGGGCAAGATGTTCTCGCCGATGGCGTTTACCATCACCTTTGCCTTGCTCGGGTCGATGATCGCCACCTTGGTAGTGACCCCGGCCCTGGCCCATTACCTGATGCGGCACGAAGCGGAACAGGAGTTCATCGTGTTGCGCTGGCTCAAGGCCATTTACCGCCCGGCCCTGGAGTTCGCGCTGCGCTTCAAGACGGCGATGCTCGGTGGCGCTGTGGCAGCCTTTCTTGCTGCCGTAGCGGCGGTACCCTTTCTCGGCACCGAGTTCATACCGACACTCGAGGAGGGCAGTATTCTGATCGGCGTGACCATGGCGCCTTCCACCTCGCTCCAGCAGGGAACAGAAACCGTTCTCACGCTGGAGCGCGAAATCATGGAATACCACGAGGTGAGCGAGGTCATTTCGCGCGTTGGCCGACCGGAAGCCGGGAGTCATCCGCATCCGGTCAACTATGCCGAGGTTCACATCGAGTTGAAACCGCAAGCGGAATGGAAGCGGTATAAGACCAAGGCCGAACTGGTGGAGGCACTCGCCACGGATTTAGGACGCTTCCCTGGTGTGCAGCTTAATTTCACCCAACCGATCCAGAACGCCTTCGACGAACTGCTCTCCGGCATCCGCGCGCAGCTGGCAATAAAGATTTACGGCGAGGAACTTGACGAGTTGCGGGCGAAAGCGGACGAGATCAGCGCCGCGATCGAAGACGTCCCTGGCCTGGTGGACCTGTCGACGGAGCAGAGCTACGGCCAGCCACAGGTTCAGGTTTCCGTGGATCGCCAGGCCTGCGCCCGTTACGGTATCAACGCCGAACAGGTGCTCGAATTGGTTGAGCTCGCAGTCGGCGGAGAGGTCATCGACACCATCTATCTCGGCACGCGGCGCTTCAGCATTCACCTGCGCTACCAGGAACCCTATCGCGATGACACGGATGCCATCGAAAGACTCTTGGTTCAGACCACTGACGGCTCGGTCATCCCATTGGCGGAGGTAGCCACGGTCAGGAAGACATTCGGCGCGATCCAGATCAACCGTGAAAAGAACCAACGCCGCTGGATCGTGCAGGGCAATGTGCGCGGACGAGACCTGGGAAGTGTTGTGGCCGAAATCCGGAACCGAATCGCGGAACGGGTAACGTTTGCACCGGGATACTTCATCGAGTACGGCGGCCAGTTCGAGAACCAGCAACGCGCCATGGGGCGCCTGGCGATTATTGTGCCGCTCGTCTTGTTGGCGATATTCCTCCTGCTCTACATGGCTTTCGGCACTCTCCGTCACGCCCTTATTATCATCCTCAACGTACCACTGGCGCTTATCGGCGGCGTGGCAGGGCTGTTTATCATGGGAGAATATCTGTCGGTCCCGGCCTCGATCGGTTTCATCGCGCTCTTCGGCATTGCGGTGCTGAACGGCAACGTGCTGGTGAGCTATTTCAACGACCTGATTGCGCGCGGAAAACCGCTGGGTGATGCCATCGTGGAGGGGGCGCTGTTGCGTCTCCGGCCGGTACTTATGACGGCCGTGGCGACCAACCTCGGCTTGCTGCCGCTGCTTCTGTCCAGCGGCATCGGTGCTGAGGTGCAGCGCCCCTTGGCAACGGTCGTAATATTTGGTCTGACGACCTCGACACTGCTGACGCTGTTCGTGATTCCAGTCGTCTACGGACTCGTCGAAGGCTGGTGGTCTCGGCGCTCCAATCAAGCGAACTGACAGAGAAGAACCTTATCATGAAACGAGTCATTGCTTTCAGCAAGCCGAATAATGCTGGCCGATGTGATCTTCACCCTGCACGGGATCGAAGATTTTTCCGGCGACTCGATGAATGAGTTCCGGGACATAGGACGCGGGATTCATCAGCATGTCAACGGGACTGCGGAGCCACACCCTTTCGGCTTTCCCTCTCTCCGTGCGGCTCGAGATCTTGTGCCGAACGGATAGGTTGACGAGATCGCCGAGACCATCGCCAAAGAAGCGCACACCGGGCTCGTCGGCGAACTTGGGGTTCGCACAAAACAACTTCACATTTTCGCTGGAGTAGATCGAGGCCGTTGTAAATATTCAGACAATCGCTGACCAAGGCGCCGAAACAATTGGAAGAAAACTCAGCATGCGTTTTGCACCGTACAGCGACCTTTGCAGCAAGCGCTATATTGAAGACCAAACCAACTCCAAAACCGGGACATCTTGCCCGGCGGCAGCGTGCCGTACAAGTGCCTCCTTTCAAGGACATGAATTCGTCAACACCCGACGCCGATCGTTTTTATCACGACTAAGCGCAGCAACCACGGGAATCTCGAATTCACCCGGTCTTTGACCAAGCCAAGATCAAGCCGACCGCCTCAATTAAACGCATACACCGTGGGAGCCACACATGTCCTCTACAACACAACCCACGCTTCCCGGGCCTGACCGGCACGTGGACAGGCACACCCGGCAATACATCCGGATCGATCACAAGAAGCAACTTTTCCTGGACAACCGGATCGTGGAGGAAGTCAAAAACCTTCGCCGCGTCCAACATCATCCGGTCAAGCATCCGGCCAACCCGCTGATCATCCAGGATCGCGACTGGGAGAAGGCGGTTTATTTCCGCAGCAGCAACTACAGCGTTGCGTTCGACGCCGACAACCATCGCTTTCAGTGTTGGTATGAGGATCTCAATCTCCACCCGGTCGAGTCCGATTATTGTGAATCGGGCGGGCTCTTGTATGCCGAAAGCAAGGATGGCATCAACTGGGAAAAAACGTTGTTCGACAAGGTTCCGTTCAACGGCGGGAAGACCAACATTCTGATCGAGGGCAGTGAGGCGCTGGGTGCCATGCCGCATTCTGCCACGGTCCTGCTCGATACGCAGGAATCCGATCCGGCACGGCGCTACAAAATGATGTACAACGGCATCCGCAAGAATGCCAATCACCCCAAGAAAAACGAACAACGCATTCCGGCAGGCGCCGGACTGTGCCTGGCATATTCGCCCGACGGCCAAGAGTGGAGCCTGCATCCAGACAGCCCGTTGGTACTTGATTGGGGCAGTGACGTCGAAGTGCTGAACTATGACGCCCACCGTCGCAAGTACGTCATCATGGGGCGCTCGGATGGTCCATGGTATTCACCGCATCCGGACTTTCAGCATTTCTTCGCACCGACGCGGCCCAATGACCCGCGTAATGCATCGTATCCCGTCCGCATGGTCTACCGGCTCGAGTCGGACGACTGCATCCACTGGTCGGAACCGGTTCTGGTCTTCGCGCCGGACCAGACCGATAATCTCGACGACCAGCACTACAGCCTGACGCACTGGTATGTCGATGACTATCACCTCGGTTTCCTGACTGTGTTCCATGCGGTGCCCAATACCGTTACCTTGCAGCTGGCCTGGAGTTACGATGGCGCCGGCTGGTATCGCACCCAGGATCGGCCGCAACTGATCCCGCTAGGTGCGGCGGACAGCTGCGACGAATTCATGGCCGAATGTCCGACACCCCCGATCACCGTCGGCGACGAACACTGGATCTTTTACGGTGGCGCCAAAGTCCATCACGACTGGAGCGACGTACCGCCACCAGGCTGCATCGACGACCGGGAAGCGGCCGGCATCAAGGAAGATCTCGCCCATGGCACCTCTTTGAACCTCGCCACCATCGGCGTCGATCGCTGGGTGTCCCTGTGCGCACTCAAGCGCGAGGGCTATGTCCAGTCGTTTCCGTTGTTCTCGACGGGATCCAAGCTCATCATCAACGCCAGTTGCGAGACGAACGGATTCGTTCGTGCCGAGATCACCGACAATTGGGGCAATCCCTGGCCGGGCTTTACGGCCGACGAATCGGATCTGTTCACCGGCGACGATATCAGCCATGTCATGTCATGGAACGGCCGGACCGACGTCAATTCACTGCCGGGATTTTACAAGGTCCGGTTGTATCTGTGTGACGCGCACGTGTTCTCCTTTCGCATTGCAGACGAATAGGGTTCCAATGTCGACCGACTTGATTGACAGTGCCAGGCTGCTGTTTCTCCGTGAGCTCACCCGGGACGTGGTCGAGGCCTGTCGAGTGCGGCCCGGCACCACCCGCGAAGGCTTGCCCGCAAACGTCACCGGCAGGACGCTTTTCGCTGCTGCCGGTGACGGGTACCCGGCCTTCTGGCTCGAAGACTTTACGTTCGCACTCGACTGCGGCTTCATCACCACCGATGAAGTCAAGGATATGCTCGACCTGACATTCGAGGCGCAACAAGGGCCTGAAACCTGGCACCTCGACAGCGGCGCACGGGTGCCGCCATTTCAGATACCCGACCATGTGCTCTTCGACGCCAGTGCGGTGTATTTCGCCGGCACCTATTCGTCCGGGCCGGACCAGGGCGGCGGTATGTGGGGGAACCTGCCCGAATTGGATGACAATTTCCATGTCGCCCAGACGGCGTCCTGGTATTTTCAACAGACACAGGATATCGGCTTCCTTACCGCTGCAATCAACGACATGCCGGTGATCGAGCGGCTCGAGCGCGCCTTTTATGTCCCGCCATACGACCCGGAGACACAGTTAATTCGAGTGAGCCCGGACGAACGCGGCACCAACTGGGGCTTCGTCGACACTATCGCCATGACCGGTCATCTGCTGTTCTGCTCACTCCTGCGGATGCGGGCGGCGGATCGGCTTGCAAACTTTTTCTCGGCGCTGCATGAGAATGAAAAGGCTGCCAAATACCGGGGTATCGCCGACACGATCAAGTCATCCATCCCGGTCGCATTCGGTACGGACTCTGGCTGGCTTTTGGCTGCAACCGGCCAATGTCGTCAGCACGATGTCTGGGGCACGGTGTTTGCCCTTTACGAAGATGCCCTCTCGGGTAAGGTACGAGAGCGGGCACTGGCAGCGGTTCTGGACGCTTACAATAACGGTACCGCCACCTTCCGGGGAAATGTCCGTCACGTCCTGACCAGCGAGGATTTCAGTTCGACCTCGGCCTGGGAGTCGACACCGACCGAGCACAACAACTATCAGAACGGCGGATACTGGGGGACCCCTTCGGGCTGGTATCTCCACGCGCTGGCGCAGATCGACCGGGCCGCCTGCGCCCGTTTCATTGCCGAGTATATTGACGAATTGATCGAAGGCGACTATCGCAGACCCGACACCCGGGGATCGCCGCTGGAGTGGTTCCATCCGGACGGGTTCCGCACGCCGGTTCCCATTTACATGACCTCCGTCGCCTGCCCTTTGGCCGCACTGATTCGACTCGGATGCTGATTATAGACGCAGTGATTGAAATACATGGGTAGCAAAATGGTCGACATCGATTACCGAACGCTCGTGTCGCAGGCAGACCTGATCTATGAAAGCCCTGCGGAATGGTCGGTCGAAGGCACACCGGTCGGCAACGGCCGCATGGGCACGATGGTCTGGACAACGCCTTCAGCGGTTCACTTTCAGATTAACCGTTGCGATCTCTTTGCCATCGACCGATACCACGCGGGCCATCAGTATGGCGCGTGCGATTACGCCGGTGCGTGCGCCCAGGTCACGCTCGATGTCGGCGAAGACGTGTTCCACACCGGAAACGGGTTCCGCCAGCATCTGTCCGTCTATGACGCGGAAGTCACGGTCGCAGCCGCGGACATTTATGTGCGCGGCTTTGTTCACTCGGCCGACGATGTGATGGTGCTCCAGGTCGATGACCAGCGGCCCGACCCGCAGCCGCTGCGGCTCACCGTTTCCATGTGGCGGCCGCCGCAAGTCGAAACTGTCCTGACCCTGTGGCCGGACAAGACGCTGAAAACCGGTACACATGTGGCGCGTTACACGTTTGAGGAAGGCGCCCACAGCATCGTGCTCCACCAGGCGTTTGACGAAATCCGCGAGTTCACCGACTCATCGTATCACAGCGCCTCCGCCGTCGCGGCGACGGTGACTGACAGGCCGGTCACAATCGACACCGGCGACGACCGCAGCCGCACGTTGGTAGCATCGGCGATGAACGGAAAGGCAACGTTTCACATCGCCAGCGCCGCATCGGAAACGATCGAATTGCCGGATGCAATTGCGGATTCTTCTTACGATGCGTTGCGCCGGGTGCACGCCGAGTGGTGGCACGATTTCTGGGCCCGGACCTTCATACACCTGAGCAGTGCCGATGGTGTCGCGGAATTCATGGCGCACCTGCGGACACTCCATCTGTACTATCTGGCATCGTCGTCGCGTGGTGCGTTTCCGCCCAACGGTATTGGGCTTTTGTTTCAGACAGGCGGCGACGTGCACCATGCCGGTGCGCAGTTTTGGGTATGGATACAGGAGATGGCGATCTATCCCGCCTTCGCGGCCGATGCCATGGACCTGGTCGAGCCGTACTTCAACATGCACATCCGGCAACTGCCTGACTGCATTGAAGCTGCACGCCAGCGCTGGGGCGTGGATGGCGGTGCGTTCTTCTCGGAAACCACGGCGTTTGACGGGCCGGTTGTGTTGCCGCGGGAATCGGCACAGGAAGTTCAGGATCTGCTGCTCGGGAAAGCTGCAGTCGATTCACTTTCCCCGGAAACACGGGCGCGGTGCGCGTACGAGAGCCAGTTGTTCTACATGAGCAACCACAAGGATGACGGCGAAACCTCGAGCCGGGCCTTTGCCCCCATCGGTCATGTCGTGTCGTCCGCCAGTGAAATCGCGGTTGCCGCATGGTGGTGTTATCGCTGCACCGGCGACACCGCCTGGCTGGCCGAGACAGCTTATCCGCTGCTGCGTGAAACCACCGAGTTCTACCGCCATTTCGTTGTCAAAGGTAATGACGTTCGCTATCATCTTCATGGCACAAACGTTCATGAACAGTTTTACCTGGTCAAGGACAGCCTGGTGGATCTGGCGGCGATCCGGGGCACCGCACCGCTGGCGATTCGAGCGGCGGAGATTCTCGGTGTCGATACAAAACTGCGCGATCAGTGGCGGGAGCTGCTGGACAATCTCGCACCGCACCCCATGGGGCACGAACCAGCGTCGCAAGCACTTACTCTTGGCGTCCTGGCCGACGACGTCTGGGCTGCCGGGCACCTCGGCGATGTCGACCTCCGACCCGCGGGACACGGTTCCGAAGATGTATGGCTGTTTCCGGTGTTTCCTTTTGAAAACTGGACGCTGGAGACCCGCGACCCGGCCGAAGACCGCATTGTACAGAGGTTGATCGATCTGGTCCCGAACCACAAGTTCGTCATGGAAACCGGCGGCTGGCGACCATCGCTCATTCGCACACCCATATCCTGTGCCAGAGCCGGCCGCGGCGAAGAGCTTCCGGCGATCCTGGCGTCCCACCTGGCGGCCTACACACCACTGTTGGCAAACGGCCTGAGTCTCTTCGAAACCGGTGTCCAGTCCATGGGCATCGAACATTCCGGATTGCTGGCGACGGTCATGCAGGAAGGCCTCCTGCAAAGCGTGTCGCCGCGTCCGGGCGAACCGGAAATCATCAGTGTCTGCCCCGCCTGGCCCAAAGCCTGGCGGGCAAACTTTCGCCTCCTGGCGCGCGGCGGCTTTCTGGTTACCGCAGCCGTGCGGGATGGTGAGGTCGAGTTTGTCGAGCTCGAGTCACGCCTTGGTGAAGCGTGCCGCATTCGTAATCCCTGGCAACAACCGTGTTTTCTCACCGAAGTGGACGGCGCAACGCGCGAGCTGGACGGCAACGTCCTTCGCTTCGCTACCTGTCCGGGACAATCGTACCGGTTGCAGCCACAGCGCGATCATGAACCGGTCGATCGTCGTATCGCACCCGTGAAGGTGGCGGGGCCGGTATCGATGTCGTTCACCCTGTCCAGTGGGGTCACCGTGGGCGGCAGTATCGGCCGGCGCCGGGATGAGCCGGACAAGGGCCTGCAGGCACGCGAAGAGCAGAAAGCCGCCCACGAGTATGGCCGCTGGGGATAAGGCCGATCCCGCCACCCCGACGTCTGATCAGCGACTCCATCACGCCGGCGCGCCGCGCAAATACGGATTGAGTGTATCGTAAAAGAAGTCTACTACCTTGGCTACTGTTGTGCCGCCTGGACCGGATTGTCTGTTCTCATGTTCGCATCCCAGCCCTTCCGTGCTATCGTTCAAGGGTTCCGAAAGCAATCCCCTATCAGTCCGGTTGCGGACAAAAAGGGCTATTGATCCGGCACGAGAAGTCGAGGGTGCCAGGCTGAAGTACTTTGCCGTGGCGGGACAGGATAACATCTCGGTTTTGCAGCACCTCAAGACGCTGCGTCAGACTGGGCTTTTTGGAGGCGTGCCAGGAGGGGAAGCGCCTGATTTACTCCCTGGCTCGCAGTGACCTATCGGAGGAACTGGTGCTGCAATCCAAAGTTATCGCGGGAGCGTAGACAGACGTGATGTTCCGCTTGATTGCAATAATGTCAACGCTTTTGCTGTGTCTCGGCTGTGCCAGCAACAGACGTGCGCCGATGACGGTTCTCGGCAATTCCGGGGCGGTTGCGCCAGTGCCTGCAAATGCAGCATCGTCGCGCCTGGCCAAGGCGGAATTAACGCTGGTCGACCTGCTTGTCGTTGCTGCCGAACATCCGCGTGTGCAGGCTGCTCACTATCAGCTGCGGGCTACCGCCAGCGACGCCCGCCAGCGCCTGCTGTATCCAAACCCCGCGATTGGCCTGGAAGCGGAGGACGTTCCAGCTTCCGGTCTGGACATAGATGAAGGGGGTGATCGCCTGTTCCTAACCCAACCGCTGGTAATCGGGGATCGCTTGCGGACGGCCAGGCAGCTGGGCCAGGCCGAGACCGCGGCCAGTGCTCAATCGGCCCAGGCGCTGCTGCATGATCTTCAGTCCCGCATCCGCAAGGTGTATGCTGAACTGGCATACCTGGCAATGCGGGAGCGGCAGTTAGCAGCAGTGATGGAGGAAGTCGAGGCGGCACGCCGACTTTCTGAAGAGCGCGCTGAGGCGGGTGCGGTATCGCCTGCAGAAACACAGCGAATCCAGGTTGAGCACGAGCTGTCGAGTCAGGAGCGGGAAAGTGCACTGCGGCGCCAGGCCTCGGTGCGAGGGCACCTGGAAGCGCTCCTTGCACTGGACCGATTTCCACATGACCGCCTGAAACTGGTGCTGACTGAGCCGGAGCCTCCACCGACTTGGAGTCGTCTACGTACCGCACTTCTTGAGCATCACCCGCAACTGCAGCGACAGAGGCGGGCGGTCTCGGTGGCCGAGGCACGGGAGGAACACGAGAACGCCAAGCGTGTACCCGATTTGGATATCAACGTTGCCTACAGTCGCAACCATGCAAATGACGAAGACTTTGCGGAGTTCGGAATTTCGTTGCCGCTACCTGTGTTCGATCGGCGACAGGGGCATATCGAGGCGGCTCGCAATCGAGCAGCAGCGAGTCGCTCGTTGGTATCCGCGCTTGAGCGGGAGTTACTTGCCGAGTTACAGGCTTGGTTGGCTCAGCTGGAGAACCGGCGTCGGGCGTTGCGACGCTACAACGAACACATTATTCCCAAAGGCAATGCCTCCTATGCCCAGTCGACACACCGTTATCGCGCGGGAAAAGCCTCGTTACTCGATCTTCTTGACGCCCAGCGCACACAGGCGCGGATCAAGCAGAACCGGTTGCTTGTTCTCTATGAATTGAATCTGGCATGGGCGAATATCGAGAATCTCACTGGTTCCCCCGTTATGCACCTGCAAATACAATCCAATGGAGAAGAAACACCATGAAGAACAACCTCATGCTTGCCATCATCATTGTCGTGGTCGGAGCTGGCGCCGGCTTCGCCTACCTCAAGTGCGGCAAAAGTACTCCGTCATCACCTGCGCCGGCAACTCCTGGTCCCGGTGCGGCCAATGGTCACGTGCCTGGACACGAAACTACCGGAGAATGGTGTGCCGGGCACCAGATCGCCGAGGCGGATTGCCCGTGGTGCAAGCCGTCGCTGATCGAATCGAAGGGCTTCTGCAAGGAACACGACGTGGCCGAAGCTCTGTGTACGGTTTGCAGTCCGGCTTTGATTGCCGGCTTCAAAGCCGAAAGGGACTGGTGTGCCGGGCACAAAATACCGGAATCACAATGCGCCGAATGCAAAGCGGGCAACCTCCCGCCGGACGAACGGGGTCCTAAATGACCCCCCGGCCCGTCAAAATCGGTCTTGCAGTCGTGTTGCTGGGCGTTGGCTTCGGCGCCATCGTTGCGGTGGATCGTCTGGGCTGGATCAACGGATCGGCGGCGGGCAACGACACGCAGTCGGCCGCTGCGCCCGCCTGTCCTCATGGCATGCCTGACGCGAAGTGCCCCTTCTGCGACGAATCTCTGATCGACAGTATGGGCTTCTGTCAGGGGCACAGTGTCCCCGAAGCACTGTGTACGTCTTGCTGGCCGGCACTCGCGGCGGCCTTCAAGGCTGTCGACGACTGGTGCGTCGGGCATTCACGCCCGGAATCCCAGTGCGAATTGTGCAATCCCGGCGCACTGTCCAAATTCGCACCCGTGGACGCCGTGGGTGCGGAGAGGCCGCAAGCGGCCACCGGATCGGTTCTGCCGCCGACGGAACCGTTATTGTCGGGTGAAGAGACGCCGCGGCATCTGCGCAACCCGAATGTCACCTGCAACACGCAGAAGCTGCGCGTACAGTTCGCCACGCCTGAGATCGCCAAGGCTGCCGGGATCAAGGTGGAAAAGGTGACGGAACAGCCGGTCAGCCAGAGCGTTTCAGCGCCGGCCGAGTTGCACTACGATGCCAATCGCCATGCCCGGTTGAAGCCGCGCACCGGTGGAATCGTTCACGAGGTTAAGGCGGCGCTGGGCGACACGGTGGCAGCGGGACAGGTTCTGGCCGTTCTCGAAGCGGCGGAATTAAGTCAGCGCAAGGCCGAGTACCTACGTCTCTATCGCGAAGCGCAGGCTGCCGAGAAACTCGTGCGACAGCTCGAAGCGTGGCATCGGCGAATGAATGATATGGAGATCCGTCTGACTGGCAACAGTTACCTCGAAAGCCTGTCATTGGTGAAGCTCGCGGAAGAAAATTTCAATCGTGAAGAATCACTGATAGCGCGTGGGGTAACCTCGAAACGGGAGCTGATGGACGCGCAAAGCGCAATGGTGCGGGCCAGGAATACGGTCTCTGAAAACGAGCGCAAGCTGAAGCTCTTCGGCATCGATTCTGAAACCTTGAAAAACCTTACGCCGGAGCAGATCGCCACGCTGGACGGCCAGGGCAGCACTTCCGAACAACCCGTACTTGAAGCGCAGCGATCGGTGTCAGTGCTGTCTGCACAGCGTCGCGCTGCCCACGACCAGCTGCGCGTACTTGGCCTCGACCCGGCCGCTATCCAAAAGGTCGTCGACGAGGAGGACACGTCGGGGCTGTTGGCGGTTACGGCCCCCTTCGCCGGTGTCATCATTGATCGCCAGTGTACGCTGGGGGAAATGAAGACAGGTGACAACGTGCTGTTCGCCATCGCCGACATTTCTCTGATGTGGGCTATCCTTGATGTCAAGGAAGCGGATCTGCCCCGGATTCGCATGGGCCAATCGGCGATCCTGGACTTGGCCGGACTGCGTGGCCAGCGCTTCGCCGGAATGGTGACCTGGCTGAGTACGCAGGTCGACCGCCGGACAAGGACACTGAAAGTCCGAGTCCCCGTGGACAACCCCGATGGCTTGTTGCGCGCCGGCATGTACGGCAGCGCCGAGGTCACTATTCGGGACCGTGCCAACTCCCTGATCGTGCCGCGGGAGGCGTTGCAGTGGGACGGGTGCTGCAACCTGGTCTTTGTTCGTCACTCCGATCAGCTGTATGAGCCGCGCAAGGTAAAACTCGGCTACGAGACCGATCGTTTCTACCTGGTCGACAGCGGCTTGCGCGCCGGTGAGGAAGTCGTCACCACAGGCAGCTTCCTGATGAAGACGGAGATCATGAAAGGCAACATCGGCGCCGGCTGTTGTGAAGTGGAACCCGGCGTCGACTGAGGCTTTTCCCGCGCTGAGGGGCAATAGATGATCAACAAAGTTATTACCTGGTCGCTGGAACACCGATTGGTGGTCATTGCGCTGGCGCTGATCCTGGTGTTGACCGGCATCTTCGCCGTCCGGAATCTGCCAATTGATGCGTTCCCGGATACTACGCCGGTACAGGTGCAGATCAACACCACTGCCCCGGCTCTGTCGCCGTTAGAGATCGAACAGCAGATCACGTTTCCAGTTGAACAGGCCATCAGCGGCCTGCCGGGACTGGAGGTCGTTCGCTCGATTTCGAAGTTCGGGTTCTCCCAGGTGACGGTCGTCTTCGAGGATGGGACGGGCATCTACTTTGCCCGCCAGTTGATCATGGAACGCTTACAGACGGTGGAGTTGCCGTCTGGCATCGCCGCACCAAAAATGGGACCGGTGGCGACCGGTCTCGGCGAGGTCTTCCATTACGTGCTCAGTAGCCAGACCATGAGCCTCGAGGAACTGACCACGTTGCATGATTGGGTAATCAAGCCGCGGCTGAGTGCTGTGCCGGGCGTGGCAGAGATCAACACCTGGGGCGGCGAACTGCGTCAGTATCATGTGCTGGTGGATGTCGCGGCACTGCTCAAGTACGACTTGACCATGGACGATCTCGTCTTTGCCCTGGAGCGCAACAATCTGACAGTGGGCGGTGGCAACATCGTACAGGCCGGTGAGCTGCACCTCGTCCGTGGCGTCAGCCTGACCACCACGAAGGCGGAAATCGGCAACATCGTCATTACTGCCCACGACGGCGTCCCTGTGCTGGTGCGAGATGTGGCGGAGGTCGCGATCGGTCACGAGATTCGCCGGGGTTCGGCCACCGCCAATGGCCAGGGAGAGGTCGTCCTCGGCCTGGGCTTCATGCTCATGGGAGAGAACAGCCATGAGGTCACACGGCGCCTGAAGTCGCGACTTGAGGCAATCCGACCCACGCTGCCGGAAGCAGTCGAGATTAAGATCGTCTACCAGCGCACGACGTTGGTGAATCAGGTCATCGACACCGTCAAGGAGAATCTATTCGAAGGTGCGATCCTGGTGGTCGCTGTACTCTTCATGTTCCTGGGCAACCTGAGGGCCGGCCTGATCGTTGCCTTGGCTATCCCGCTTTCGATGCTCTGTGCCTTCAACGGCATGCTGCGCTTCGGTGTCGCCGGCAGCCTGATGAGCCTGGGCGCCATCGACTTCGGACTAATTGTCGACAGCTCCGTCATTATGGTCGAGAACAGTGTGCGCCGGCTCGGCGACCGGGACGACCAACGTTCCGTGCAGGACATCGTTCGTGACGCCTCGATCGAAGTGCGCCGCGCAACGATGTACGGTGAACTGATCATCATGATCGTCTATCTGCCTATCCTGACCCTGGAGGGCATCGAAGGTAAACTGTTCCGGCCCATGGCGCTGACGGTCATTTTCGCCTTGCTCGGTTCACTGGTTCTGTCATTGACGCTGATGCCGGTGCTGACCAGCATTTTCTTGCGCAAGGGTGTGGAAAAACGCCCGAACTGGCTGGTGCGCGGTGCGCAGTGGTGTTACCGGCCGCTCCTGCGCCTGGCGCTTCGCTGGCGGCTGGCGTTCGTTGGCGGGGCGATCATCCTGCTGATTGGCAGCATCGTATTAAGCCAGCGGCTTGGCTCGGAGTTCGTGCCGAGGCTCTCGGAAATGGGTATCGTCATCAACACCGTCCGGCTGGCTGGTGTCTCCTTGGAGGAATCCACCCGCTACGGCTCCCACCTGGAGCGCTTCATCCTTGACAAGTTTCCCGATGAAGTCAAGGATGTCTGGGTGCGAACCGGCACCGCAGCGGTCGCAACCGATCCCATGGGCATTGAGCTGTCCGACGTTTTCATTACGCTCACCCCACGCGACCAATGGACACGTGCGCACAATCAAACCGAACTCACCGCGATAATGCGCCGGGATCTCGATGGTTTACCGGGAATGCGCATGATCTTCACCCAGCCGATCGAAATGCGCGTCAACGAAATGGTTGCGGGCATTCGCTCTGATCTCGGCATCAAGCTCTTTGGCGATGACCTGGACGTCTTGGGGGAGAAAGCCGCAGAAGTTGAGGCCGTGCTGAACACCATCCCCGGTGCTGCCGATATTTATACGGAACAAATCACCGGTCAACCGTCCCTGGAGATAACCGTCGATCAGCAGGCGATTGCGCGGCACGGGGTACCGGCTCGCCACGTGCTCGAAATTGTCGAAGCGATCGGCGGCCGTAAAGTTGGGGAAGTGCGGGAGGATCAGCGGCGATTCGACCTCGTCGTGCGCTTGGCCGAGCCCTACCAGCGGGACGCTGTTGCCATCGGCCGTATCCTGGTGCCGACCGAGAGCGGCGAACGCATTCCACTCGATCAACTGGCCGACATTCGGCATGTCGAAGGGCCCTCCACCATCACCCGCGAATGGCAGCGCCGACGCATCGTCATCCAATGCAACGTCAGCGACCGCGACATCGGCGGTTTCGTGGAGGAGGTGCAACGACGTCTCGCCGCCGACGTGGCCTTGCCGAACGGCTATTACCTGGCGTATGGCGGCCAATTTGAAAACATCGAGCGTGCCCAGCAACGTCTGCTGATCGTCGTCCCCTTGGCCTTGGCGCTTATTCTCTTCTTGCTCTACACCTCTATGGGGACGGTGCGCGAGTCCCTGATTATTTTTACCGGGGCGCCCTTTGCGGCCATGGGCGGCATTCTGGCCCTGTGGCTGCGGGACATGCCATTCACCATCTCCGCGGGCGTCGGGTTCGTGGCGGTTTCCGGCGTTGCCATGCTCAATGGCCTGGTCATGATGTCCACGATCAACCAGCTCCAGGAAAAGGGCATACCGCTCAACGACGCCATCGAGAAAAGCGCGCTCATGCGCCTGCGTCCCGTCCTCATGACTGCTCTCGTCGCCGGGCTCGGCTTTGTGCCGATGGCGCTCAATACGGGCATCGGAGCGGAGGTGCAGCGTCCGCTCGCGACCGTCGTTATCGGCGGCGTCATTACCGACAACCTGTTGACGCTGCTGGTGCTCCCAGCCCTCTGCTCGCTCTTCGGACGCAAGACCTCCCAGGTCGTCGACGCGAAGCGGGCCAGTGAACTGAAGCTCGCAGGCATTAGCGACGCAGCGCAGAATTGAACGTTCGGGAGTGCCAAATCTCTGTGACTTGGAGGTTTTGACATTTTATCTGGCGCCAACGATTATGACAGGAAGTGGCGACCCATTCAAGCTTCGACCTCAAGCCTCGGCGATCAGCGGCTCCATCACGCCGGCGCGCCGCGCAAATACGGATTGAGTGTATCGTCGAATTTGCGGAAGGTGCCGTCGGCAGTTGGTACGATGGCCACCATGTTGGCAACGCGACGGGGGCGATCGGTCGTGTTGGGGCCGCTGCCGTGAACGAGAAGTCCATCGAAGACGATCAGTGTGCCGGCGGCCGCGGGCACGTCGATCAATTGCGATTCATCGACCTCGGCGCGGACGACGATGGACCCCGGAATCGGGTCGTGGCGAACCTCCTGCCGATGACTGCCGGGCAGTATCTTGAGACACCCGTTCTCCGGTGTGGCGTCATCGAGTGCGATCCAGCAGGTCACGATTTTCGGCTCGTCATAGCCGTAGTAGACATTGTCCTGATGAAGCGCCAGTGCGCCGCCGTACCGGGGAGGCTTGTAAAACAGCTGATCCTCCACCAGTCGAAACACCGGTCCCAGGACAGACTCGACAATATCGAGAATGACTGCGTGCTGCAGCACGAGCTCTTTGTAACGCGCGTTCCGCGTGAACACCGGCGTGAACAACGTGTACGACTGATCCGGCTCGGTGCTGAGCCCGATGCTGCCGGCCTGTGCCTCCGCCGCGAACCGGTCTGCAATGTCGCGCAGCTCCGTCACGGCAGCGTCCGACATGACCCGACCGCAATCGAGGTAGCCCAAGGAATGGAATCGGGCCAGCTGTTCCGAGTTCAGATGATGGTTCATGGCATTTCGCGCTCAAATGCGGCTATTCGCATCGATCAATAACGAGTTCGTGGTAAGTTACACGACTAAGGCCGATGCAACACCGGTTCCCCAATCCGCCGACATGAACGACAACGACCGACAATTCCTGATCGAGCTGGCGCAGGCAGCGATCGATTCGGCCCGGCTCGAGCCGGGCGCCAGCGCTTTGGACCCCGAAGGCAAGCCGACGGGCCGCCCCAACACGCTGGACTTTGCGATCATCCCCCCGGGCGGGCGGGCCCACTATCCGGCCCTTTGGGTGGAGGAAATCCCCTACAGCTTCGCCACCGGCCTGGTGCCGGTCGAGGAAGGCCTGAACCATTTGCGACTGATCGCAGCTTGTCAGAACGGCCCGGAATGGCGAGCACTGGACGGCGCGGCAGCGCTCTGGCCGTACGCGGTGCCCGACCATGTGAACTTCGACGGCACCGCGGTTTTCTTTCCAGGCACCTACAGCCCCGACGACGACCAGGGCGGCGAACCATACGGTGTGCGGCCCCCGGCGAGCAACCACTACGACTTCATCTGGCTGGCGTGGCTGCTGGTTCGGCACACCGGCAGCCCGGAGCTGCTGCGCGAGGAATTCTCAGACGTGCCGCTCCTGGACCGGCTGCGGCGGGCGTTCGACGCCGTGCCCGCCGAGACCGACACCGGCCTGGTCGCCACCACGGCTGAGGAGCGATTTGTGGGGTTCCTCTTCTGCGACGCCATCTACATGACCGGGCGCCTGTTGACGGCGTCGCTGCTGCGGCACCGGGCGGCCGGGCACCTGGCGGATCTCTATGCCCTTGTCGGCCGGGAGGACCATGCCGAGGCCATGCGCGACATGGTTCGGCAGATTGAACAGAACGTCCCGACCGCGTTCACACCGCGCCCGGGTCGAGGGTGGCTGCCCGCGTCCACCGGCGTCTCCAACCAGGATGATGTCTGGGGAACGATCTACGCCCTGTGGCGCCGCGTACTTGTGGGGCCGCCGGCGCAGAAGGCTTACCGGCAGATCCTGCGCGCGCTGGATGACGGAACCATCCTCTACGAAGGCGCGGTTCGCCACGTGCCGCTGGACGGCGATGCCTCCGAGACCTCGGCCTGGGAGCGCACCGAGGTGCCGTATAACCGCTACATGAACGGTGCGTACTGGCACGTGCCCACCGGCTGGCTGATCAACCTGCTGTCCCGGGAGGATCCGGACCGCGCCCGTGCGGTGCTGGACGCCTATGTCGCACACATGCGCGAGCATGATTTTCGGCGCGGGCCGGAGCTCGGCGGGCCCTGGGAATGCATCGGCCCGGAGAAAGAAGCATGGAAGTGCCCGGTCTTTCTGGGCTCGATCACCATGCCTCTCGGCGTGTTGGCGGCCGAGTGGTGGCGCTAGAGTGCTCAGCCTGAATTATTCAGTCCGATAGCGATGTTCGCACTCACCGCGACGGGCGACAATGACCTCGTGCTGTGAGCAGTCGATGGTCCACGTCGAAGCCGTGCCCGCCGGTACCACTTCGAGCACCGTGACCAACCGATAGTCGGTGCCCGGCACACTGGTCATGGCCAGATGGTTGACCGGGCGTTCATTACCGTCGATGAAATCAGGACCGTGTTCCGCCGCACTCACATCCCAGGCCGGCGTGACAATGAGATCGGCCTGGCCGCCGCCTATCACGAATCGCCCGTCGTCCGACTTGATGGGCAAACGTGTATGAAGATGAAATGTTGCGCCGCGCGCATGTTCGAAGCTGACAGCATCATCAACAAAGAACAGTGACGGCTCGGGCGAGTAGATCCGCCTGATATGTTTCCTGAATGGCAGACCGATCCAAACAGACGTCGTGTCGATGCTCGCGTCAAAAATGGTTTCGTCGCCGTGGCCGGTCGGCAGGATCGGCTGATGCGGGTGCATATGCTGTGCTTCATGGCGATCCCCTGTCTTTGCCGGGCTCAGGACATTGTGCATATGAGCCTCCACGAGTACCCGCTCGCCAGGATGGGAGCCACCCAGTTTGCCACGATCGATGCACACAGCTTCGTGAAAAATCTCGAGGATGAAGCTGCCCTTGTCCTGATGCAGATGGCCCCCTCCGGCGGCGGCGCCAAAAAGCTGGCAGCGGACGGGCCCGTGCGCCGTGGGCCGACAACTGGCGACGATACCGGTGCTCGGCAGCAGGCAGAAGTGCGGCAGATCGACAGCACCGTCCGCGGTTGGCGGGTCGGTCAGGATCAAGGTATGCAGTCCATCAACGGTGGCGTTGCCACTGGCATACGGGATGGCCTGCTCATGCAGCATGGCCTGACGCAGACGTTCCCAGCGCGGATCATCGCACGCGACGGACATCAGGGCGGCAAGATCCAGCCCGTACGTGCCGGCGCTGTCACCATACGGCAAGATCTCGCCCGCGGATTCGACAGTCGACAGAAACATAAAGCAGAAATCGGTGCAGCCGATCATCGCGCGCGGCGTCATCTCCGCCAGCGATTTACCCCGATAACGGGCCAGCATCACCAGCGCGTAGAGTGCCCGGACGATCGTCGCCGAGGTATAGCCTGGGCCCTCGTGCCCGCCATGGTCATCCGTTGCATTGAACACCAGGTCGATCGATTCCAGCAGTTCGCCCTCCGCCTGGTCGAGCCACGAATCGGCCCGCGGAAAGGTCGACCGCAGCGCCAGCAGCGCCGCAATCCTGCCTTGGGCAAAGCACGCCGCCTGATTGCAATGATAGATGTATTCGCATTCGAGAAAATCACGATTGATCAGCGTCAGGCCCTTCTTTGATATCGCGTCCATGACGATCTTGCGGCCGGCATCGGTCAGCGCAGCACCGGCCCAGTCCAGACCAAGGGCGAGGGCATAGCAATTGTCGAAGGCACTGAAGGCGCGGTGTGAAAAAGTGCTGCCGGGGAAATGCTCCTGGAAACACTCGTCCCAGTATTCGGCATGGGCGATCGAGAGCATGGCGCGGGCCGCCAGGCGCAGCAATTGCGGGTCGTTCTCAAGCAGGCCGACAAAGCCACAGGTGACGACTATATTCGCCGGATCACTTTCCCCACGCTCGATCTCATGGGCCCGATGATGGCGGTTGGTCGTCGCGCCGGACGTCATGATGAACTGCTCGGGCTCGGAACCGATGTAACTGTGCGCCTGTGTGCAGATGCGTTCTATCATCCATCGGAAGCCGGGATGTCGGGCTTTTGTCCGAATTGATTCGAGCTCGGGTTCGTCGAACAGCAACCCGATCGATGGGCGTGCATCGATTGGCCGGTCGGCAGGCAGCAGGAATTCGGGCCAATCCGCGGTGTATGCCGGCGGTCGGCTTTGACGGATTCGCTCGATTTGCAGATTGACGAGGTTGATGTACTGGACAGTGGCGCTGCCGATTCCCCCATCAATGGCATCGCAGGTGAACCGGATACGCTGCAGGGTCTGGCCGGTGATCGGCCCGGTGAACTCCCATTTCTTGTCCTGGCCACGGACCCGTTCGAGGACGGTCTGTTCGCTGCCGTCAATCGTTGCTGCAAGGGTGACGACAACAGAGCCCGGCAAAGCACAACGGATACGCATGGCGTCATAGCCGGTCAACGATATGTCGACGTCGCGCCACATCGTGAAAATCGGCGTGCCCGGCATTGAATCGTGCCAGGAAAAATCGACCCAGCACCAGTTCTGCGAGGCCGCCGCTCCGGTGCCGTCGACCGGTTCGAAGGTATACGTATCCAGCTCCGACAGGGTCGGGTCCCAGAAAGCTTCGATCACCGATTCGGCGTCGTTGATCGGGCGTGGTCGCAAGCTGATACCGTTTGCTTGATGTTTGGGATTGCGTAGTGCTGCAGGCGTGAGTACACCGGAACATACATGTTGAGAAAACAATTGCATAACCGTCTTTACAAGGATTTCCCGGGGTTGTTCGAGGAACTGCCGCCGCTTGACTGCGGAACGTCAAGGTCATAGTGTAATTCATGGGCGTTGGCAATGACCAATGATCAGAAACTTCCAGCGTCGGAGAAGAGATGACGAAGCGACCAAATACGCTTCTCGGGCAACGGCATGCGTTCACACCGGTCGAATCGCTTGGGGTCAGGCTCAACAGGTCAATTCGACTCGGGTTTACCCTGATAGAATTGCTTGTCGTGATCGCCGTCATCGCGATATTGGCATCGATGCTTCTGCCGGCCCTGACCCGGGCAAAGGAAGCGGGTTTGAGGGCGGTGTGCATAAGCAACCTGAAGCAATCCTACCTGTCCTTCGCCATGTACAGTGATGGCCAGGACGGTTGGGCGCCCTTTGCCGATGCCTTTGGCGGTACCGCCGGCCCGCCCGGAGCGATGTGTCGCGACTGGACCTCGTCAATGCTCCACCTGGGCTACATGCCGGACGGCCAGGTCATCCAATACGACTACGATCCCCCGGGATCAGCCTACGTGGCTTCCACGCGAATGTCGGGTCTCGGTGCCATCCACTGCCCGGTAATAGGGGCGTATTCCAACAGCAACAGCCCCGATGACTTCATATTCAGCAGCCGCGGTTTCGGCATGCGAACATCGGCGAACGGCGAAGGTCAATACACCGGTGAAAAGTGGAGCCTGGAAACAGTCGGCGTAGCCGGGCCAACCGAGGTAAACGTCTATGTCGGCAAGTTCGAAAAATTGCGCCTCGACCTTCCATTCCTGGCCGATGCTATCACCTCGAACAATGACGGCGGCAGTTCCATTTTCATTGTTCAGTTCATGGTATTCTGGCCACAGATCACCCGCCCCCACATGGACCGGGCAAACGGCGTGATGCCCGACGGTCATGTCGAGTCGTTTTCGAAGGGCCAGCTGCTTGGCCTGGTCCCAGGCGCCGAGTTCACGTCGGTGATTATGCCATAAATTGCACGGCATCAGGATGAGTGACCCATGATTACCACAGCAACCCCGCCAACGATCACATCTGTAGCAATATCCTTGCTGTTGATGGCGCTGTGCTGTGAGCTGCGGGCAGAGCTTGTCGTGGCCCGCAACGGGCAGTCTGATTACACAATCGTAGTCGGCACGGATTGCTCGCCCTCCGAACGGTATGGTGCGACCGAGCTGCAGATGTTCCTCAAGCAAATCTGCGGGGCGCGCCTGCCGATTACAGACGCGCCCCCAACATCCGCCGGTCGCCAGGGCAGTATTTTCGTGGGCCGCAGCGCGGCGCTGGACCGCCTGCAACTGGGACTCGACTTCGCAACGCTGGGCGACGAGGGGTTTGTCATCAAGACCGTCGGGCCCCATCTGATCCTGGCGGGCGGCAAGTCGCGGGGCAGCCTGTACGCCTGCTATGAATTTCTGTACCAATACCTGGGTTGCCGCTGGTTCACCCCCTCGGTCAATCGTATTCCGCGCCGCGAAACGATCACGATTCCCGCCATCGACTACCGAAAGATACCGGCCTTGGAGTACCGTGACATATTCTATCAGGAAGCCTGGGACGGCGACTGGTCCGCACGCAACCATGTCACCGGTATCAATTCGCGCCTGAAAACGAGGCACGGCGGCAAGCGCCGGTACCATAACCTCCACTTCGCTCATACCGCTTACTCGCTGGTGCCGCCCGACCAATACTTCGGGGCACATCCCGAGTACTTCTCCGAGGTCAACGGCAAACGTGTCGGCAAGGGGGGGCAGCTTTGCCTGTCCAATCCTGATGTATTGAAGATCGCGACCGCCGGCGTCCGCCAGTGGGCACGGGATGAACCCGAGGCCGACATCATCTCCGTCTCCGAGACCGACTCGCACGGCCACTGTCAATGCGGAAACTGTCGGATTCTGATCGATCGGGAGGGCAGCCATGCCGGGCCGCTTCTGCACTTCGTCAACCGGATAGCCGACAATATCAGGGAGGAGTTCCCGGAGCTGGCCGTCGGCATGCTGGCCTACAATCACATGTACAGCAGGATACCGCCAAAACACGTCAGGCCCCGCCCCAACGTCGTCGTCCGCCTGGTCACCAGCGGCTGCTGTCGTTTCCATTCCCTGGCCACATGTGACAGTGACTTCGCCTACGAGGGGAGTGTCCAGTTTCGTGACGACATTACGGGCTGGAAGAACGCCGGCGACAGCCTGTACGTGTGGAACTATGTCGCCGACTATGGCGACTTTCTGGCGCCCTTACCCAACCTCCACATCCTCCAGTCCGACATCAGGTTTTTCATTGAGCACAACGTCAAGGGCATATTCGAACAGGGCATATCCGGAATGCCCGGCGGGGAGTTCGCCGAGCTGCGCTCGTACCTTCTGGCCAGGTGTCTGTGGCAGCCGGAATGCGACTGGCAGCAGGTGATGGATGAATTCCTCGAAGCCTACTATGGGGCGGCGGCAACGTCCATCAGGGCGTATATCGACCTGTTGCACGAGCAGGTTGCGGGCAGCGACTTTCATTCACAGCGGGCACAACCCGCGGCATACCTGACCCGCGCCGTGGTCGATCGCGCCGATCAACTGTTTGACAAAGCGGCGGCAGCCGTTGCCGACGATCCGGTGCTGCTGCTGCGAGTGAAGAAAGAACGTCTCGGCATCGCGCTCACCAGGATCTACAGACATGAAGAGCTCCTGCCTTCACCAGAGGCACACGAAGCGGCGGTGGAAGCATTTGCCCGGACGGCCGAAGCATGCGGCATCTCGCACCTGGCGGAGGGGAATCAGCGCCCGCTCGAGAAGGAGCTTCAGAAGTGGCGACAACAGGTCGTGGACCGCAGGCGGGCCGCCGAAGCCCCCAAGGCGAACGCCCGCGTTGTCGGCCGTTGGGAGATCGAGGAAGGTACCGGCACAGGGATCGGGGATTCTGCGGGTGACAACGACGGCACGATCCACGGCGCCCGGTGGAGCACGGATACGCCGGGGTCCGACTCGTCGCATGCCCTGGCGTTTGACGGGCGCGACGACTACGTCGACCTGCGGCAAGACAGTTCCGAGCCCCGTCTCGAGACCTGGATTCACCCCGACAAGGCTTTTACGGTGTCGTTGTGGGCCAGGCCCGAGGGCACCGAACATCAGCAGGCCGCTTTCTTCTGCGGCCGCTCCGACCGAACGCGGCCCTTCGGCATCGTTTTCAATCCCGCTGATCACCTGGTCTTGGTACAAAGTGTCGCCACCGGCAACTACGCCCTCGGCCCGTACGTCACCGACCGCTGGCATCATGTGGCAGCCGTTTACAAGGGGACGGGCCGGGGAGCGGACCTGTACGTCAACGGTGTCAAGCAGACGACCACGTCGTACACGGAGAATTTTCGGGCTTACGAGGACCTGTGGGCCTCGTTGGTCGGCGCCGGGTCGACTTGGGACAACGTTACGAATCAGCCGGTGCGGAACCTCAATTTCAGCGGCAAGATAGATGACGTCCGTCTGTACGACGGCGTTCTGAGCGCCGCCGAGATTGCCAGGAGCTACAAGCGGCGCCAGCAAGCGGACCTTGTCCTGGCCCGCCGGGGCCAGTCCAGCTACAAAATAGCGATTGCCCCGGACTGCTCGCCCTCGGAGCGCCACGGGGCGGATGAGCTTCAACGTTTTCTGGCGCAAATCTGCGGGGTCAAGCTGCCCATTGTGCATGATTCGGGTACCGACCCGGCAATATTCGTGGGTAACAGCAAGGCGCTGGAGCGGCTGCAATTGGAAATCGACTTTGCAACGCTGGGCGACGAGGGGTTTGTCATCAAGACCGCCGGACCGCATCTGGTTCTGGCGGGCGGCAAGCCGCGGGGCAGCCTGTACGCCTGCTACGAGTTTCTGTACCGATACCTGGATTGCCGCTGGTTCACTCCGAAAGTCAGTCGCATTCCGCGCCGGGAAACGGTCACGATTCCCACCATCGACTACCGCAAGATACCGGCCTTGGAGTACCGTGATATATTCTATCGGGAAGCTTGGGACGGCGACTGGTCGGCACGAAATCACGTCACCGGCATAAATTCGCGGCTGGGCCCGCAGCACGGTGGCAAGGTTCGTTTTCATAACTTGCATTTCGTTCACACGCTGCCTGCCGCCGTTGCCGCCGAGAAGTACTTCCAGGAACATCCCGAGTACTTCGCCTTCTACCTGATTGATGGCAAACGGCATGGCCGTAGAGGCGAGAACGACCAGCTCTGCCTGACCAATCCGGATGTGGCCGACATTACCCTTGAAAGCGTCCGCCAGTGGCTGCGGGATGAACCCGAGTGCAACATTGTCTCGGTCTCCGAAGGTGACCATGGCCGGCCTTGCGAGTGTGGCGAGTGCCGCGCACTGGTTGCGCGCGAAGGCAGTCAGACCGGTCCTGTTCTGCACTTTGTCAACCAGATAGCCGACAGTATCAAGGAAGAGTTCCCGGATGTAGCGGTCGGCTCTTTAGCCTACAAGCACCATGGCACGCGCAGGCCGCCCAGGCATGTCAAGCCCCGTACCAATGTTGTTGTGCGAATGAGCACCGCCGAGCATTGTCAGTTTCACCCGCTGACCACGGCCGATTGCGCGGGCAATCGTCACCTCCGTGAAGACACAGTCGGATGGTCGAAGATAAGCCCGCGCCTGTACGTGTGGGACTACGTGGCCAATTACGGCGACATCCTGATGCCGTGGCCCAACCTCCATGCGCTTCAGCCAAAGATCAAGTTTCTCGTCGACCATGGTGCCAAGGGGATATTTGCGCAAGGCATCAGTGCGACTGATGGCTCCGAGTTTGCGGCGCTGCGCTCGTACATTCTGGCCAGGTGCCTGTGGGACCCGGAATGCGACTGGGAGAAGGAAATGGATGCATTCCTCGATGCCTGCTACGGCCGCGCCGCCGGGCCGCTACGGCAATACATCGACCTGCTTCATCAAAAGGTGCGGCGCGATGACATCCATGCAACGGCGGCGCCCTCAGAATACCTGACCCGTGAATTGGTCAACCGGGCCGACGAGCTGTTCGATGAGGCCGAGGCGGCCACCGCAGATGACCCGGTGTCGCTGTTGCGCGTGAAGCAGGCACGAATGGGAATCCAGCTGGTCAAGATCAGCAGACACGACGAGTTTTTTTCATCGTTGAAAAAGTACGAGGCCGCGGTGTCGAAACTCGAGCAGACAGCCAGGGAATCCGGTGTCTCATCCCTGGCCGACGGGAGCCGTCTGCTCGAGACCGAGCTGGGCAAGTGGCGCAGTGACGGCGAGGCTCTCGAGGCAACCGGAAAATGGCAGACTGCCGACCCCGCCTTACGGCGGCGCGTCGAGAAGATTGAAGCCACAGTGACCTTGCAACCGCTGTCGCCCTCCTGGAGATTCGCCATCGATCCCAATGATGTCGGTGTAACCGGCAAGTGGTTTGCCGATGCCTTCAGTGACAATCGATGGGCAGTCGTGCGCAGCGATCGGGACAGGGGTTGGGAACGCCAGGGGTTTCCCAGCTACGTTGGCTTCGGCTGGTATCGGGGAACCTTCGATGTGGCCGCCGAGCTCGAGCAGCGAGAGTTTCTCTACCTGCACTTCGGCGCAGTTGACGAAGACGCCTATGTCTATTTGAACGGAAAGCTGGTGCACGAACACAGCTGCGACTCGACCGGCCTGCATCCCAGCGATATCTGGACGATGCCATTCGTTCTTGATGTCAGGCCGCACTTGAAATTCGGACAGAAGAATACGGTTGCGGTGCGCGTTTACAGTCGTGGCGGAATGGGTGGGATCTACAAACCGGTTCATCTCATCGCCGCTGACCGGAAGCTGGATCTCTACGACACGACGGGACTGACCCTGTACACGCAACCGTAATGTTATCGTGTCACAAGTATCGTGCGCGTTCACAAGAGCACCAGCAGCCCCGGTGTCGTGGAACAGAACGGCCCGATCCGCCAAGGCAGATCGGGCCATCGGATTACCTCATTGGCGAACGACTACGGCTGCACGGTTGCCTTTAATTCTGTCAACTCAGCCCGCATAATTTCCATCTGCTTCTGCTGCTCCTTGACCACGGCGGTGAGCACACCGACGATGTCCATCGACACAAGGCCTTTTCGGTCGGGTGTCGCCACGATTTCGGGAACGTCTTCGGCAATAAAGCCAACATGCCCGTCCGGCGTCCTGGCATCCTTGTACTCGAACGTAACCGGATCAAGGTCGGCAAGCGTCTGCAGCGCCACATCCAGTGACAACGGCTCGATGTTCTTCTTGGCGTCCCGGGTTGACACGCTGACCCAGTTCGCGCCGTCACAATAGGCCCCGGCAACCTGGAACATCTGACCGGGATTGTCGTTGGCTACACCGAGGTTGCCGTTCTTCTTGAGACGCATACGCTCCGCCCCGTAGGTCGCATTCTCGTACCAGACCAGGTCACCGCCGTTACCGAGTTTCATGTCCCAGTTGCCGGCCCCGCCATTATCGCCATTGATCTTGTAACCAGTGCCGCCGGCTTGGATGCCGCCAAAGACCGCCAACTGGCCGCCCAGCGTCAACGACATGTTTACCCTGCCGATCACCTGGTTCTCAAACCACTCCAAAGTCGAGCCATTGAGCCGGTAGTGCCAGTTCCCACCGGCGCCGTTATTCACGATCAAAGCGCTCGATGCCTGGATATTGCCTGCAACCTCGAGGTTGGCGGAGGGATTTTCCACCCCGATACCGACACGACCCGCCTGGTTGACCACCATCGCGGTTCCCGTATGGTTATTGCCGATCACCAACCGCATGCCATTGTCGGTAGTGCCGCTGAAGTTAGCGCCA
>CAJWLW010000021.1 GCA_913042885.1 uncultured Lentisphaeria bacterium
GTATCAGTCCGTACACCAGGCCCTTCGGGTAGCCCCCGAAATTGGCTTCGCGCAGGTCGAACTCGATGGAGTTAACTGCCGCCTCGATCATCTTCGGATCGATGCCGTCATCGGCCAACTTCCGCAAGGTGGTCTCGATCAGATCCACCATCTCGGGCACGCGCTCGGGTTCAGTCCCCTTCAGGCCGATCGAATAGTAGGTATCCAAAATGTCTCCGTCGTACCCCGCGAAGAAAACATCCTCTCCCAGGCGCGAGTCGACCAGCGCCTTGAAGAGCGGCGATGCCGGGGTCCCGGAGAGGATGCATGCCAGGATCCCCATCGCCATATGTTCTTCAGCCGCCGTCGGCTTACCGACCACAATGGCATGCGCCGCATACGTCTTGCCCACGGTGCTCTCGCCGCTGGTGATCGGGTAGGAGGTCGTGTGCTGTTGCGGTTCGAAGCGGCGCTGCGGCATCACTGGCGGTGTCGGTTCGCCACGGTCGGCGTCCTGCAGGTAGCCCTGGATCTGTTCCAGTTGCGGTTCAATCTCGAGATCACCGTAAAGCACGAACAGACAGTTCGACGGATGATAACAGGTGTCGTAAAAAGCCCGGAACTCTTCGAACGTCAGATCCGGTATGAACTCCGGATCACCCCCAGACGCCTGACCGTAGACGTTATCGGGAAACAACAGGCGATCGAGCTTGTCGGAGAACAGTTGTTCCGGATCCGAGTAAGCCCCGAGCATCTCGTTGTAAACGACGCCGGAGTAGATCAGCGGCGCGTCGACGTTTTTCAGCTCGTAATGCCAACCCTCCTGTTTGAACGTAGCTGCGGTCAGTTTCGGGCGAAAAATCGCGTCAAGATAAACGTTCGTAAGGTTGGTGAAGTCCTGCAGGTTCCGGCTGGCAACGGGATAGACCGTGCGGTCCGGGTAGGTCATCGCGTTGAGGAACGTATTGAGGCTGCCCTTGAGGAGCTCGGAGAACGGTTCCTTGACCGGGTAGCGCTCCGAACCGTTGAGAACCGAGTGCTCGAGGATGTGCGCCACGCCCGTGTGGTTCCCCGGCGGCGTCCGGAAACTGGCCATAAAGACTTTGTTGTCGTCGTCGCTCTTGAGCAGGATCAGGCTGGCGCCGGTTGCCTCGTGGCAGAATGTAAACGCCTCGTTGGCGATTTCTTCGATCCACTCCTTTCGCTGCAGACGAAAGCCGTGAATGAGATCATTGAGTTCGTACATCAAGCTTTCCGGATCCGGGTTGGTTCTTGTACCCCGATCCACACAAGTTAGTTGCAGGCAGTGTGTATTTCTACGTGGGGGCTGTGCCCTTTCTGCTGAAAAGCTGAACGAATGAACACCAAACGCATCCAGACTCTCGACACCTGCACTTCCTGTTCCGCTCAGCCCTGCCGCGGCGCGATCTCGATCGTCAACGGATCGCTCCAGTGTTTGTGCTCGTCGCCGTAGTAGAGATAAGCACGGCTTGCCGGGCCGGTGTAAGTCCCGGGCACCGCAGCAATCAGGTCCAGCGGCAGCTCAACGATCTGCTTCGCCTGCAGCGATCGCCAATACAGCACCACGTCACGACCGATGACTTCGTACGCCGCAATGCGCTTCGCATCGACCAGTTCCTTGAGTTGATCATGGCGCACCTCCAGCCCACCCGGAATGCCGATTATGGCGACGGGATTCGGCACCGCCTCCGCACTGCGGTTTCTTACCGCAATCTGCGCATTCACCAGTTCACCTTCACGGATTTTCTGATGATTGAGTGTCGCTGTCACTTCGATCAGGCACGCCTCGCTGGAGTCCGGTTTCGCGGAGTTCATCTGCACCGCAACGCTGCACGGCATGCTCGACCCCCCGGCCAACCGGAGTTCAATGGTGTGTTTGCCGGGCGACATCAGCTCACTGACATCGGTCAATTCAATCGTCGTCTGCGTGTCACTGTCGAACTGCACGGGCGTGCCGCAGCGCCGGCCGTCGACATAGAGCGAAACGGCACCCGGCTTGCGGTCGCCGGCGCGGGCTTTGTCATAGGCCATGATCGCCCGCAGCGCCAGAACAGTCGACTGGGTAGACCCGTAGCGCCCAGCTTTGCAGCTCTCCGCAATCCAGCGAATGCCGCTCTCGACGTTACCGGTGTAGCGATCGGCCTGCAGCCACGCCAGCACGGCGAGCGCTGTCGTCTCGACCTGCAACGATATGCCACTGCTGCCAACGATCGAGGTGGTGGCGCCATCGACAACGCCTGATTCGGCCTGCGCCTGCGCCAACCTGTCCAGCAGTTTGACGCCGCTGTTGCCGCTCGCCAGTGCGACGTTCGCACCAAGCGCAGTCACATAGCTGTTGCTGCCGGCATCAGCGCGCTTCAATATGCTGTCGATCTCGGCCAGCAACTTCGCCGGCGGCATACCGCTCTGCAGGAGTGACCACGTGATGTAGGCATCCGAACAATCGCGATCCTGAATCCAGGTGTGCAGGGCCCGGCGCTCCCGCTTGAAACCGCCCGCGCCATCGCGCGCTGCCATCACCCAGTCTGTCGTGCGGCCAACCATGGAGGCATCCACCGCATACACCTCGGCCATGTCGGTGAACTGCAGCAACCCGTACGCACTGAGCGCTTCGTGCGCCGGCGCCTGGCCGAACCATTCGTAACCGTTTGAGTTGCATTCAAAACTGGTCAGCCGTTTATAGCCCTTGTCGAGCAACGCACGTCCCCTGCTCACCAGTTGCGGGTCGATGCCGGCATGGGTCTCGAAGTACTGCTGAGCCATGACTACCGGGTAATTCGTCGAACTGGTCTGCTCGAAACAGCCATGCGGTTCACGTAACAATGCGGACACGGCATCGGTCAGATTCGCCAACGGCGCCGGGTACACGACGATCGCGGTGCTGATGCTGCCCGGCACCACGCTCTCGGGAATCGTGACTGTGACGACGCAGCTCGAGTCCGGCTCGAGCTTGCCGCCCTGGGCAATCTGCATCGGGAACCCGCGCGGCACCACCTGGATATGACGTGTCACCTGGTCTCTGTAGGCGTCGGCCGTACCCGTGAGTGTAAGGCTGATGTCGTCACGCCCGTCAACCGGCAATTCAAGGATGCCACGACCGCGGTCCCCGGCCTGGAGATCGACAACGGTGATATCGTTGATACGAATCTTCGGGTCGACATTCGCCGTCAGGCGGACACCGGTCAGCGTCGTGCTGGTGCCGTTGACAAAGGCAACAGGAAGGCGGATACGGTCACCGGCAGTGACCTCGAGCGGCAGTTTCGGCTCGATGTAGAACGGGCGTACCGACTCGATACCGATAGTGCCCGAGCCGATCACGCCGTCGCCGTCGAAGGCATCGGCCGCAACCGTGAAACTGGTGACTGAATCGCTGAGGGCGAATTGCACTTTTACCTCGCCGGTCGTTGCATCGGTGCGGATACCGGCGTGCCAGTAGAGTGTTTCCGTGAAGTCAGTACGTTCATCCGGCCGGCGTTGCGGCCGGTGCGGGTGGGCGTACTGGCGGATCGTGACGTAGTTGCCGTGAAACGAACTGATGCCGAAGGCCTGATCGAAATCTTCAGCAAGCATGCCCCGCTCTCTTCGGTTCGCCTCCTGCTTACGAACCCTTTTGGCGTCCATCACGAGCGCTGCCACGGCAAACGGTGCTGGTGGTGCTGCTGGTTTCATCTGCGGCACCAGTACCGCCGCAGGCTCTTCCATTGCCTGTTCGGCCATTTCATCATCAATCGCCATTGCCATGTTGATGACGGCCTCCGCTTCCTCATGGAGATCGCCGAGCCTGCCGCCATTGAACCGCGCCGACATGCGTTTCACCTTGGCTATTGGCGGTGCCTGTGCCAGAACACGACGGGCATCATTGCCATACTTGCTGATGAATGACTTCAAATCGGTCACGGCAAAACGGCGCCAACCCTGCGTGCCGAGCAACAGATCGACAGCGCGCGGCGAATCCGGATTGCTGCTGTCGAGATAGACATGGGCATCAGCCAGGTCACGCACGTCATTATCCAGAAAAACCATGACCGGCAGGCGGGGCGCCTGTTCCCGCTTGTCGATCATTTCCAGCACGGTCTCATCGGTGACGGTCATGCCGACAACGGTGCTCACCGGTTTGCCGTCGGCACCTGTGGTACGCACGGTCAACTCGACCTTGTCGCCGGGCACATAACGTTTGCGGTCTGCTTCGATGGAGACATTGACCACCTTCTCCGCCTGCCGAAAGACCAGGCGCTCGGCTATCGGCCTGCCCGCGGCATTGAAAACAGTCGCGGTCAACACCCCATCGATCCCAGGCGGTACATCCAGACGTATCTCCGCCGGCGTCGTGCCCGCGGTCACCGTTGTTCCTGTCAATTCCTTCTCGCGCTTGTACAACCGGACATCCAGTTCCTGCTCCATCGTCGATGCGAGTTCCAGGACAACCGGCCAGCGATAGTCGAAGCTCTCATGAACTGCATGCAGTACGACGCCGCGGGACGCCGGCTTCGGCAAGTCAAAGGTCCGCTCAATGCCGGCAGGTTCGTCGATGCGCAGCCGATACGATTCGCCGGTCCGCGGCATGAAGGCAAAGCGTCCCCTGCCCTCGTGTACCGTCCGAAACGTCGTCACTTCATTGTCGTCGGAATCGAGCACGGCGCCGGCGATGTCCGCTGGCTTCCGCGCCGGTGTGCGCGCTTCGAGATAGACATAGTTGGTGAGCCCGGCCACCAGGTCGCCGCCTTCCGGGTACATACTTATATCGAGGGTCTGCAGCAAAATCGGAATCGTCTTGGCCGCAGTCTCGACAACACCCCCGTCCCGCACGACAAAGGTCAACGTGCCGTCGCCGGTCTCAATACGGTTCGGCAATTCGAATCTGGCTTCGCAATATCCTTTGGCGTCGATCTCGGTGGCGCCCTGATACACGTCGATGCCATCGACCGTGGCGACAATGTCGACGGCAGCGCCGGCGGGTACGCCGCCTTCGGCGCGGCTGGCTTCGAGGATGGCGACGACGTCGTCGCCTGGACCGTAGCCGTCGCGGACAAACTCGATCTGGGTATTGAGCCGCGGCGCCCGATAGGCACGAATCTCAAATCCACGTTTGCCGGCCGGCATCGCCACACCGTTGCCCTGCACCTCAACCGTGTACCGGCCACCGGGCTGCCCGTCCGGGACCAGCCATTCATAGGCCGCGACGCTGTCGACAATTTTGGAGTAGCCGCTGGTGATCTGATCGCCCTTGGGCCCGGCAATCACAAAGCCGCAGGAAGCGGCAGCAGTTATCGGTTTATGCGTATGCGCATCGAGTACAACCGTGCGCACATAGACCTTTTCACCGGCACGATAGATCGGCTTATCCGTGCTCACGTGTCCCAGGTAGCGGGTGTCGCCGCCAAGTGATTTGACGATGCCGTGAGCCGGTGGGGTTTTCGCCCATACTTTGATCCCGAGCCCGGAACCGAAAACGGTTACGAGGATGGTCGACAGCAGGAACAGTCTGTGATTCAGTTTCATTGGATTTCTCATGGGGTGAAGCGGTGAAAGGTGAAGGATGAAGGGGTTGCGCTTTGAGGGTTGAGATTGAAAGTGGAAGTTTTCCCATCCGTTGCCGGGACACTTCCCGGTTTTTTCCGGATCAACGACCGAACGAAGAGGTGTGCACGATGCCCCCCTGCCACTCGAGCACGCTGCCGCCCATGCCGTGGACCATCTGCCAGCTGCGCCCGAGACCCGGGGTCCCCCGGTCACGGAACTGCGAATCCCGCAACTGATTCAGATAACCGCGGATGTCCGGGTGACCTTGCCGGTGTTCGCGCCGCGCTTGCGGGAACGGCACGATGACATCGGTGACATACGACCGGCAAAGCTTCGGCCACAGCGCCTCAAACAGATTTGCACTCGAGAAAATATCGACCGCGACAATCCGGCCATGCACCACGGCAACCACGCCGACTGTGCGCTGCAGCGGCATGCGCAGGCGCTCGATCGCTTCGCGCATCCGCCGTTCAACGTCCGGCGCCTTGTAGAGTGCATCGTAATCGCTGTTACTCGCCTCGACCTCGGCAGCGGACAATTGCCGGTCGATGTCGTTCCACACGCTGCGCTGATCGGCAGCCGCAGCCGCCAGCTTACGGACGCTGCCGGCGGCGACGGCGCTGGAGGATTTGAAGCCGACACCGGCATCCCAACGTCCCTGTTCGACACAGTATACTTCAATGTCGATAAACCCCGAACGCGGCGGCAAAATCACATCGACAGCGATTGTGCGGTTTTGTTTGCCGCCGAGGATCATTTCGCCGGCCATCAGGAAAAGGTGGTGATCGGAAACGTTGCGCACCCGCAGGCGATTGACAGAGGCAGCCTCGCGCTCGCGGATTTCCAGCCACCCGTTGCCGAGGGCGGCATCCAGAGTCTGGAGACGCTGGTGTGTCGGGTGCCGCCAGCGCAGTTGCAGCGGATATACCGTCAACTGCCCATACTGCCGGGCCACACCGATATCGAGCCGGTCGACGAGACGGGCCAGGGGCGGCTGATCGACCGGCTCCGGTATGGGGCGCGGGGTGTGGATCGGCGGATCGGGCTGGGGATCGGCGACTGTGCCGTGGTCGGATTCCAGGTATGCCGGCCGGGCGGCCAGGGCCAGGAAAAATACAGCGAGTGACAAAAATCGAGTGTTCATGACGCCTCCATTGTGGGCTTGCATCAGGTAACTGGCGAGCCATTCACCAATGAAGACGTCCGAACACGGATATTTCTTAGTACCTCAGCAGAAAAAATATGCCATCGCCAGAGATCCGGCTGGATCAGTGGCCGTGGCCTTCATGGCCATGGTCGTGACCTTCATGGCCCTGGGCACCACCATCGGCACCTTCCTGTCGGCTACCTTCCTGCTTGTCACCTTCCTGCTCGGCACCAGCATCATCGTCAGCTCCCGTCAAGGCGAACGACGTCGCGACGAATATGCCGTCCTGCACTTCACCAGCCATGTCAGCCTCGGCGCTGCCCGAACACAGGCCAATTTTGTGGGCTGGGATTTCCACGCCCTCGATCCGGTAGGCTTTGCCGTCGACCTTTACCGCGGCCTCACAGCCTTCGGCGTCTGCCATTTCGAAGATGCACCCGCCGCAACCCACTTCATAGGTCTTCGTCTCGGCAGTCGCCGTATCAGTGTTCCCAGAGGCACTCGGAGCGTTCGGAGCGTTCGGAGCAATCGGAGCGGCCGTGTCTTTGCTGCCGCCGCAACCGGTGATCATCATAGCCGTGAGCACAGCAACGGCGAGTTTTGTGTTGATTCGAGTCTTCATTATTTTGTCTCCAGGTTTTTTGGGACGGCAAACTGCCTCCCGGGTTTCTCGGAACAATTGCAACTGAATTTGCGGAGCAACCTCCTTGTTTGAATTTTCAATAATTTGCACGGCATTCATTCGGCGGCAAGCCGGGCGAAACGAAAACGGGTCTCCTTAATCAGGCAGTAAAGCACCGGCACAACGAACATCGTCAGCAATGCAATGAGCATGCCCCCGAAACACGGAATAGCCATGGGCACCATGATTTCGGAGCCGCGTCCGGTCGAGGTGAGCACGGGCAACAGGGCGAGAATGGTCGTGGCTGTGGTCATCAGGCACGGGCGAATGCGGCGCATGGCACCTTCGACAACCGCCGATCGAATACCGGCGATCGAGTCCGCTGTGTCGCCCGCAAAGGTTTGCTCGAGGTAAGTCGTCATGACAACGCCATCGTCCGAGGCAATGCCGAACAGCGCCAGGAAACCAACCCACACAGCGACACTCATGTTCACCGGCGACACCTGAAAAAAATCGCGGGCGTTCGTGCCGAACAGTTCAAAGTCCATGAAGCCCGGTTGTCCGTAGAGCCATAGCAGGATAAAACCGCCGGCCCAGGCAACAAGGATACTGCTGAACACCACCAGCGAGACCGGTACAGACTTAAATTTCACATAGAGGATCATGAAGATGATGAACAGCGCCAGCGGCAACACGATCCGCAACGTTTTACTGGCGCGCAACTGGCTTTCGTAGGTCCCGGCGAAGGTGTACGAAACGCCCTGGGGAATCTTCAGCTCGCCGCTGTCGATTTTACTTTGCAGGTATGCTTTGCAGCTCTCGACCACATCGACCTCGGCAAAACCGGGCCTCTTGTCAAGCAGTACGTGTCCGACGAGAAACATCCCTTCGCTTTTGATCGTCTGAAGCCCCCGCACGTAGCGGATCTCTGACAATTGCAGCAAGGGGATCTGCTGTCCATCAGGTCCGGGGACGAGCACCTGGCCCAGGTCTTCGATCGAGTCGCGGAGTTCGCGCTGGTACCGCACGCGCACCGGATAGCGCTCCCGCCCCTCGACAGTCGTTGTGATATGGCGCCCGCCGACAGCGATCTCGATAATATCCTGCACCGCGCCGACCTGAATGCCGTATCGCGCGATTGCATCGCGATCGATGTCGATCTCGATATAAGGTTTGCCAACGATGCGGTCGGCGATGACCGCATCGGGTTCCACCCCCGGGACCTCCTTGAGCAGGCGCTCCAGTTCGAGGCCGACGCCCTCGATGGTTGCCAGGTCCGGTCCCTTGATCTTCACACCCATCGGCGCCCGCATGCCGGTCTGCAGCATCACAAGGCGGGCGGCAATCGGCTGCAGCTTCGGTGCCGATGTCGTGCCGGGAATTTTTCCGGCCTCGCTGATCGCCTCCCAGATATCGTCGGCACTGCGAATGCCGGGCCAGGCAGGGCGCCCACCGTTCAGCTCCGGATCGAGTGCCGGTCGCCAGACTCGAAACGGCATGCCCCCGGGATCCCTGATCAGCCGGCCCTCTTGATCACGTTCGAAAACGCCACGCACCTTGTACGGCAAGCCGTCCAGCGCAATAACCGGTTCGTTGAGTTCATTACGAAAAAAGTCTGTCCCCCCGGCGTCAAACTTGAAACGCAACCGTTTGCCGTCACGATCGACGAGGTACTGGGGTTTGTAGTTGATGATCGTTTCGATCATCGAAATCGGCGCCGGGTCGAGCGCTGATTCGGCGCGGCCGATTTTGCCGACCGCCGAAGTAATCTCGGGAATCGCGGCAAAGGCTTTGTCCTGCTTCTGGAGGACATCCAGTGCCTCGCCGATGGAGGCATGCTGCATCGTGCTTGGCATGTACAGATAGGAGCCCTCATCGAGATCGGGCATAAACTCCCGCCGCATTCCGAGACAGATCAGAACGCCAACCAAAAGCATAAGCAGCGGCACAATCAAAAACACCGTCTTGAAACGCAGCAGGAATTCCAACAGGCGTTCGTAGTATCTGGCGAACAGCAGAAAGAAAGTCAAAAGCCCGGCAATCGGCCCCATCACGACGACAGCATTGGCGACGAACCCGGCGGCCGGCCCCAGCGGCAGCCAGTGCTGCGTCAACAGGATGCCAAAGAGCACGGCCAGCAGCACGTTGGACAGTTTGGGCAACCACACCACCAAAGTATCCGGCAGCGTTGGTGCCAGCAGATGCCACGCGGCGATGCCGACGACGATGGCGCCGAGCCACCAAACCCAGAAAATCCAACATGCAGCCCCCGCCGCGACGAGGCTCCAAAGTACCACACCGCGCAGCCGGTGTGAACTGATGCGGAACGTAAAAAACCAGTGAGCCAGCACCGGTACGACGGCCAGCGCCAAGATGACCGAGGCTAACAGTGCGAAAGTCTTGGTGAAGGCCAGCGGCCGGAACAGCTTGCCCTCTGCACCGATCATCGTGAACACCGGCAGGAACCCGATGATCGTCGTGGCAATCGCGGTCAGCACCGCTCCCGCCACTTCGCTACTGGCGCGGAACACGACCTGCAGGCGATCCTCATCGGCCGGTGCCGAGTCGAGGTGGCGCAGGATGTTCTCGCACATGATCACGCCCATATCGACAATCGTACCGATGGCGATCGCGATGCCGGACAGCGCCACGACATTGGCATCGACGCCGAAAGATTTCATCGCGATGAAACACATCAGCACCGCCAATGGCAATGTGCCGGCGATCACCGCCGAGCTTCGCAGGTGCATCACCATGATGATGATGACAATAATCGTCACCAGAATCTGCTGGCTCAGTGCCGTCTTGAGCGTGCCCAGGGTTTCGTATATCAGACCGGTGCGGTCATAGAACGGTACGATCTCTATCTTGCTGACGGTCAACCAGTCCGGACGCTCCGCGCGTGACGTCGATGCGACCCAGTCGAGCCATGCCGGTTGGTCGAGGTGGCCCCTGTCGAAAGCGCGGAATTGCCGGTCGGCGGCAAACTCTCGAACTGCCTGCGCACTGACTTTGCTGTAGTCGATGATGACCTTGGCCGGCAATCCGGGCGAGATTGCCGTGATCTTCTCTTTCAAGGCCTTGATCGCCGCCAGGGGATTGCTGCCATAGCGTACGACCGCAACGCCGCCGACAACTTCGGCGCCGCCCTTGTCTAGAGCACCACGGCGCCATGCCGGCCCTAATGTCACGTTGGCGACATTGCGGATAAAAATCGGGACGTTGTCGTTCGCCTTGATCATCGTGTTTTCGAGGTCATCGATGTCTTTGATGAACCCGAGACCGCGGATGACATACTCAACCTTGTTGACTTCGATCGTCCGGGCGCCGACATCGACGTTCGACATCTTGACCGCGGCGAAGACCTGATCGAGGGTGACGCCGTGGGCGCGCATGGCGTCGGGGTCGACGTCGATCTGGTATTCCTGCACGTAACCGCCGACTGATGCGACCTCGGCGATACCGTCGGCCGACAGGAGGCTATAGCGGACATCCCAGTCCTGGACCGATCGCAATTCATGCGGATCCCAACCGCCGGTGACGTTGCCATCCTCATCGCGACCTTCGAGCGTGTACCAGAAAACCTGGCCGAGTGCCGTCGCGTCCGGACCAAGAGTCGGTTGCACGTCCGGCGGCAAGGTGTCTTTCGGCAGGCTGTTCAGTTTCTCGAGGATGCGGGATCTGGACCAGTAGAATTCGATGTCCTCCTTGAAAATGACATAGATCGAGGAGAACCCGAACATCGAATAGCTGCGCACCGTCTTGACGCCCGGCATGCCCAGCATAGCGCCGGTCAGCGGCTGGGTCACCTGGGCTTCGACGTCCTGCGGCGAGCGCCCCCGCCACTCGGTAAAAACGATCTGCTGATTCTCGCCGATATCGGGAATCGCATCCACCGCTACCGGGTGGCGCGGCAGCCAGTCGATCTGCCAGTCGAACGGCGCGACGATGACGCCCCAGACAACGGTGAAGGCGACGACCAGAACAACGACCAGCCGGTTGTGCAGACAGCAGTAGATCAACCTGTCCAGCAACCCAAGCTCACGGGGATTGATTGGCAGCGTCGGCTCACTCATCCTTATGACTTCCTTCGTGGTGGCTGCCTTCCATGTGATTTCCCGCGTGCGGGGGGTCTGCCCCCCCCTTCCCGGATTTGGGTTCGGCGGGGTTCATCATGCTGGGCTCTGCCAGGATCTGCCGGGCACTGTCGATCTTGAAGTTGCCGTTGGTTACGACCAGCTCGCCTTCTTCGACTCCGGATTGAACCAGAAAGAAATCACCGGCCCGCGGTCCCAGGACGACTTCGCGTCCCTCATAGCGACTCGGGTCATCGGGGTTCTGCACGTAGACGACGGCCCGCCTGCCTGTGCGCAACGCGGCAGTGACGGGGATAACCAGCGGTGCCAGATCTCGTGAAGAGTCCGCACTGACGAATCCGAGGTCTTCGGCTTTGACCAGTGCCATGCCGCAAACCGGGCATGGCCCCGGCTCGTCGCGGACGACTTCCGGATGCATCGGGCTGATCCATTTCCCCGCCAGATTCGCGTCGAGTGTTCTGCCGCCGGCGGCCAGGCGGGATTCCACGACCGCGCGGACGAACATGCCGGGCTTGAGTTTACCGTCGTCATTAGACACATTGACACGAATCTTGACGGTGCGCGTTTTGACCGTGAGCACGGGATCGATGAAGGAGATCCGGCCACTGATCGTCTCGCCGGGCAGTGACTCGGTGGTGAACGTCACTTCCTGCCCATAGCGCAACCACGGCAGGTCGGACTCATAGGCGTCGATCTTCACCCACACCTTCGAGAGATCGGCGATCCGATAGATCGGTGTCCCGGTCTGCACGTACATGCCTTCTTCGGCGTTTTTCTGAATAACAATGCCGCCGATCGGCGCATTGATCTGGATATGATCAGACGGTTCGCCACGCGCTTCGATTTCGGCAATCTGTTCCGGCGTCAATCCCCACAGCCGCAGTTTGTCCCTGGTCGCGGCGAGGGTTGCCTCTGCACTCTTTCGCACCAGTTCCAAAGTACTGTCCTTCATGGCTGCGACCGCCTTGATCGACTCGATCAGTTCGGCCTCCGCCGCGAGGATCTCGGGGCTGTACATCCACACCATGTGATCGCCCTCGCGCACCGATATGCCCGTGTAATCGACATAGAGCCGGTCCAGGCGCCCCCCTACCCAGGCGGTGATCGTTCGCAATTGGGTTTCGTCGTATTCGATCGAGCCCACCAGTCGAACCTTCCTTGTGACCCAGCGTCGCTCGACAGGCACCACTGCAACCTGTGCCAGTGCCCGAGCCTCTGCAGAGAGTCTGAAATCCGTGGAGGCCGGGATCAGCTTCATGCCGCAGACGGGACAGTCTCCCGGTCCGCGTGATCGGATCTGCAGGTGCATGGTGCATGTCCAGATTATTGCCTCATCAGCTTCCGGAAGCGGCGCACCGGCGGCGCTGGTGTCATGCCGGGGCGCGGCAACGCGGAGCTGCCCAATCAGGAACCCGCCGCCAACCAGCATGGTTGCCACGATCACTACGATAACGACGGTGATTGTCTTGTTGTGCTGCTGTGTTGATTCGTTTGTCATTAGTCCGTCTCCTGATCATTTGTGAATGACTTCCTGGGGAGCGCCCGGCCCGCGAGTTGATCCAGTCGTGTCAGATGCAGGCGGAACTCGAGGAACGCCCGCTGCTCTTCGAGGCGGAACTGCAGCAGCGTCCGCTGGGCGTCCAGAAAATTGAGAAAATCCGTTTTTCCGGAGCGATAAGCGGAGTCCAGATTCTCCAGCGACTGCTGTGCCTGCGGCAGCAGCGATGTGCGGTACAAGGCAATGCTGCGGCGGGCGGTTTCGAGACCGAAATGCGCCTGCTTCACTGCGAATCGCGTCTGGTCCTCCATCGCAGCAAGCAAGCTTTGCATGGCTTCGATTCGAACTTCGACTTCGCGAATGTAGGCGTCGCGCTGTCCGAACCAGGGCGTCTTTCTATGATCAAGGTCACGCTGCGGCATGAAGGCAGGGGTTTCGTCTCCGGTGCCGCTGCTCAATCGCATACGGTTCTCGAAGTATCCCGAGCCCATGGTTGGATCCGGGTAAGTCATGCGCCTGGCCAACTCAACCCCCGTGCCCATTCGCGCGATACGCAGGCGTTGCTCCTGTAACTCCTGGCGACCATCGACGGCAAGGTCATAGAGCGTTTCGAGATCGATGTTCAGGTCGGCATCGGCAAGCGCTGTAGGTGGGCCCAGCACGGCGTCTGGCAAGCGACTTAGCAGGGAATTGAGGCGCGCAATCAATGTCTCCCGCTCCTCTTCGAGTGTAATGATCGCGTCACTCAAAGTCGCCAGCTCCACCTGTGCCATGATCACCACGTTCGAACTGGAATTTCCGCTACGAATCCCCTGCAGCGCGACATTTGTCACCTGTTCGAGCAGTGCCTGGTTTTCTTTGTTGACGGCGATCGCTGCATCGGCGAACAGGAGGCGGTAGTAGGCCTGGCTCAACTCCGTGACAACATCCCGGACCGCAATTTCATGCCGGCGTCGGGCTATCTCGACGGCTTCATCTATGAGCTTTCCCTTCAGAGCCAGTGCATCGGGAAACGGAAAGGACATGGCCGCCATCTGCTTGTGACCGGTCGGGCCGACGCCTGTTTCGAGCTGCTTGGTAAAGGCGTTGTACTGCTGCAGGATATTGTCGAGCTGGGTAGCCTGCGGGTACTGTTCCAAAGTTGCCCGCAACTGCGCTGCCGCTGCCTTGACCGTCGGGTTCAACTCAGGAGCCAATCCAGTCAGCGTCGCCAGATCGATGGCCGTCGCCAGCCGCGCATCGAGATTCGGATCGGCAGCGAGCTTGCGGTATGCAGCATAGTCTTCCGGGCCCAAGCCCGATAACGCCGCCAGCGGTGTATCATTCGTCAGCGTGGCTTCCCAGCGAGCTTTCGAATGCATGAGCTGCCGCTGCACATCATCGAAGAGGTCCGTTTCGGAAGCATCTGCGACAGCGACCTCGGCCAACGCCGATTTCGCGGCATAGTAGGCGTCGGGCTGCGGCTGTTCGAGGGTGTCCGCCAGCGCGAGTTGCCGACTTCGGGTGGCACAGCCGGACATCACGAACACCAAGCATAAATTCACAAGAATGCCGTATGGACGACTCATGGCTGGGCCTCCGGTTTGACAGATGATTCGGGAACAAGGCCGCCAGTCAACTGTTCGAGGCGCACGAGGTACTGCTGATAGTCGGTAACGGCGCGCAGCCGAGCAAGATTGAAATTGAACCACACACCCTGAGTCTCGAGGAAACCGGCAATATCATTGACCTCGGTGTCGTGCCACTGCTCGGCGACTTCCATGGCCTGCGCAGCTTGCGGAATCAGGCTTTTCTCGTAGAGCTCGATCAGACGACGGGCATTTTCGAGCCGGAAATACACAGCGCGCAAAGCAGCGCGTGTCTCATTCTCAATCGTCCGCTGCTGCTGGACGGCCGAGGCATGCCGTAATTCCGCCTCGTCGACACGGCTGCGATTGCGACTGCGCCAGACAGGCAGAGAGATGCCGACACCGAGCATCCAGGCGTCCTTACCGCTGTCAGCGACGTTTCCCGTGGCGTCGCCAGTGAGCACATGCGTAGAGTTCAGGGTCAATGACGGCCAATTTTTCAGCTCGGCGAGACGCACGGACTCGGCTGCCTTGTCGACCTGGCCGGCAGCGATCTTGATCTCCTGCCGCTGCCCGAGCGCCACTGCTTCGATCTCCGGCAGCGACGTCCGCAACAGTGGCAACTGCGGCGTCCGCAGTTCACCGAGCGGCGTCTCGGACGGGCGATCCAACAAGGCATTGATCTGTGCGGTCTCGACCTGTTCGAGTTCGTGCAAAAGAATCAGGTCGTACGACAACTGTGCGAGCTGACTCTGGGCCTTGAGCACGTCGTTCAGTTTTGCCGTGCCCTCGGCGTAGCGCGTACTGGCGACTTTCAGGACGTGGCCGAGCAGCCCCTGGTTCTGTCGCGTAATTTCCGCCGCGCCGCGAAGGTAAACGAGCTCGTTATAACTGACCGTCATATCGACGATGAAGTCACGAACAGCCTTATCATATTCTGCGTGCCGGATGCGGATGTCACGCTCGACAACCTCGCCGGCCTGGGCGAGAGTCCCGGGAAACGGAAACCGTTGTGAGAGCCCGATGCGGTATTGCTGAGGACCGACCCGCGTTTCGACGCTGTCGACGAAATAATCGAGACGCAATTTCGGATCCGGCAAGGCAACCGCCTGCGGCAGCTTCGCGACCGTCGCCTGCCATTCAATTAATGCCGTTTTGATCGACGGATTCCGCTCCGGCCCCTGACGAATCAGGCCCGGCAGGTCAACCTTGGCAATAGAATCCGAATTGGCGGCAAGAATGCCGGGGCCTGCGAGAATCGCGACAATGGCGATCAAGTAATGTCTGCAACGATGCATGGCACCTCCTGCGTACCTGGCAAACCAAGTGTCGCCAGGGACTGTCGTGTCAATGTCAGGTGTTGTCGGATTAGAATGCAAAATAGTCCACTCCGTAAATCAGGGTGGCGCCCAGATGCCCGGTTACTGCGACCAGGACACAGGCGAGTCCCAACAAAATTCCGTAGATGATATCGCGGCGCTTGCCGCCGAACTGCGACAGGTGCTGCATAACCGCCGCCGCGACCGCAATCACGGCTGTCGTCACACCGGCCCAGCGATGACGAAACAGAGTCGTCTGGAGATCCTCGGGATAGTTCACATGCATCGCATCGACCCAGCCGAGGCTGGCGGCTGCAAGAGCACTCAATGCGGCCAGCGGCAGTATGACACGGGTACTGGCAAAGGATTCGCGACGTTTGCAGGTCGTATACAACTCCATGAACAGCACCAAAGGGATGAAAGCGATCGGGAAATGTACCACCAGCGGATGCATTTTCCCGATGAGCTGCAGGAAGCTGTTTGGCTGGCGACCGTCGTGATCATCCGGAACCGGGAGCGCCTGTTCGGAGGTAGCGGCCGCAGTGGCAGTTTGCCCAGCATCACCGGTCGCGACGGCTCCGCCAAGGTTGCCCAGGTACTGTTCCGGATCGGCAAGGAAATCCTTGCGGCAGCCACGGCAGCAGAAATAAATTTCCTGCGCTTCGTAGACTACGGAGAATTTCTTCGACGCAGCCTCATCCGTGGTGACAGGACACCACGGCTGGCCAGGCACCTCTTGCGCTTGGCTGATAGCATTCAGCAGCAGGAGAAAGATGCACAGTATGCATCCCCGGATTCGGGTGTGAACATTCATGTTGATCAGTGATCTCGCTTTCAGGTCCGTGAGCGGTTGCGCCGATGGCACAACTGGAATCAGCAGTTACAATTCTGGTGTTGCAACTGGAACTAAAATGCGGCAGGGCGCCGCAGCGAGGTCAGATCAGCAGGGCACAGTTGTCCTGGAACAAGTACCGGGATAGGGACTGCCGGGTCAAGGCCGAATGGTAAGCCCCAACAGTCGCCTGGAAGAGAGGCTGATCTTCAACATGGAAAGAAGTGTCGATGGCAGCGGCCGTCGGCGCCGCGATACGACAAGGGTCCGTCTGCTGCGCGATGTAGCCCGTCACCTCGCTCAAGCGCCGGCAACAGGTCGTCGTCAGAATATCCGGCGGCGCAACAGTAACAGCAGTGGATACGGAAGCGTCACAACAACTTTCCTGGTCGCCACCCTCTTCGACACCCGCCGCAGGCGCAAGTGAGCATACCCCGCAGGATTGAACGCTGAAGGTCCCCTGATGCGGGCAAATAACCCAGCCCATGCCTTGCGGGAGGATGCATACCGCCATCAAGATGAGGATCATCGATGCTGAATGTGCGTGCTTCATTCTATTAAGGTGCTGCATGAACTTTACGATGTCAAGAATATACGAACTCTTCAGACAGCGCCCCGGAATACATTCGATTGGCCGTCTGCCATTGATGTCGCAGTATTCGGACCACAGCAGCACAATGCCTGCGGGGAACCGGCGTCGTTCAATTTCTGCAATCACACGAATGCAGATGCCGGGGCAACGCCGCAATGCTGCTCGCGAGCACGCTCAACGATTCACTCGCTGCAATCGGAACCGGCGTGCCATTCGAGGCGAATGGTGGAATGCTTCGGAGGTATCGAAGCAAAGGGCGCCGAGAATTTGATGTAGTCCGGCACGCGGTCCCGCGCCTCGATACGGCGGAGTTTGATCAACTGTGCAGCGAACTCGTTGCCGCTCCGCTCGCGGATCGTGATATGGAGATGCCCCGCATCCACACCTTCCTTCGGGTTCCTCGGACGAACCGACCCCGCCACCGTCAAAGCGCCGTTTTCTTCCCAGGCGGATCCCCAGACTTTGACCTGGCGATTCTGGCTAAGTCGCAGGTTGAGATCCCCTGATTTCTCAAGATTGCGTCGCGTGGCACAACTTGTCAGCAGCAGGCTGAGCCCGATCATGCCGAAACACATGTACGTCGTCTTTTGCATTCTCATTCGTCACCGTGTGGAATAGAGTGGTATCGTGACGAGCAGAAATTACGAACATAATTCCGCATTTCAATCTGCCAGGCCAGATCCCGTGATACCTCTTCCGAGTCGTTGTTAGTCAACGCGGACCCGTTTCCCTGCGGTTGCACTTTTGATGGCGCCGAAGACCATCGCCAGGCTCTTGATGTTCTCGACGGCGTGCGTTTCGGGCCGGCCGCCATGGCGCACGCAATCGAGGAACTCGAGAATCACGCCGCTATGGCTCCCGGTTTTTTTCTGCGGCACCCGAACCGGAACAGTCAGCTCGCGCAGCGGCCGGTGGAATCCCTCGTCGCTACGTACTGCCTGCGCTTTGAAGCTCTCATCTCCGTCCCAGGTGACGCTGCCTTTGTCACCGATTATGTGCCAGGCGCATTCCCATGACGTGTTACAGCCCTCACTGCTCCACGCACCCTGGTAGGTGTAGACGATGTCGTCGGTCATTTCGAAAATTGCGACCGCTGAAGCACCGTGCTTGTACCGTGAACCGGCCGGGTTCCACTCGTGACAGTAGACATGTTGCGCATCCGCCCCGGTGATCAGTCGCGCCTGGTCAAACGAGTGGATCGACATCTCCAGCAGCAGGGCATGCGCCATGACATCGCGGAAACCGCCGAAATGGGCGGCGACGAAAAAGTTGCTCTGCACTGTCGTCACCCGCCCGATCTTGCCGCTCTCGATAAATTTACGGAGGGCACGAATCTCCGATCTGTATCGCCGGTTCTGAATGACGGCATAGATGCGGTCCGCTTTCCCGGCGGCAGCAACCATGGCGCGTGCGTGCGTCATAGTGTCGGCCAGCGGCTTCTCGCCGAGGACATGGCAGCCATGTTTCAATGCCGTCATTGTGACACTGTGATGCGCCTCCGGCACGGTGCAGTCGAAGACCACTTCGGGATCGGTGGCCTTGAGCATTGCTTTCAGATCGGTGCCGAAAAGGGCGCCGGGCGCGTTAAAGTCGACGCGACGCTGTTCGGCCGCGGCCGGCGACAGATCGACCAGGCCAACCAGTTCGATACGCTCTCGTACGGCCGCCGTCATCCACTTGTCGCATATACCGCCGCATCCGACCAGCACTACTCGAGTTCGTTTTGCCATAGATCGTCCAGATCGAGGTTGAAAGCAATACAGTTATATGCGCCGTTGAGCCTGATACAACCGCGTTAGATGTTAATTATTGAACGCTCTGCCCGATCCCGTCCCCAGACTACTGGCGAATGCCAGGCAGACGGTGGCAACGATCAGGACGACAATGCCGGCGTACAGAAAACCTTTCGATCGGGCCGTGGCGCCACGCCACTCGCCGGTCATAAAGCCGACTGCATTGCCCGCGACAAGAGACAAGGCGATCGAAATGACCCAGCCAACGGTCCGGCCCAGGCTGTCTCCCAGGTAATAGGCGCCAATCCCGAAGCTGACGTGCACCGCCGGCATACAGAACCCAATCAACGTCGCACACAGCAGAAAATCCCGGCTCGCGCCGACACAGGTGAAGCGGGCGAAGGTTTTTTGTCGGGCAATTTCGAGCAGGACCATAGTACCATTGCGACACCACCGCCCCACCAGATCGGCAGCCGTAAACCATCGCGAGTCGCTCGTCGGTGCCCAATTCGGCCGCCGCGACTTTGATCGGTTGCCCGTAATCGAAACCGATGCTGGCGCAAGCACTCATAACCCCCGATACAACGCACAGCATGATGCCGATAGCAAACGCCCTTACCGACCGCGCGGCAGTCGGCTGGCCAGCGTCTTTGTCCTGTTCACGCAGGTAGCCAGCCCGACCGCAAAGGATCATGCCGGCCAGGCAAACAGCGATGCCGACAAATATCCAGATCTTTGCCGATTCGGGGATGGCACGCCACTGACGTGCCATCGGTACGAGCGCGCCAACGACCGTATTGATCCCCATGATCATCGCCAGCCCGATGCCGATGCCCACTGCTGCGATGCCATGGCCGAAGCACAGCGCGCCGATGCCCCAGCCCAAACCCATGGCAACGACCGTCAGGACATGATCAAGGCCCGCCTGCTGCAACGCATGCGGCCAGGATTCAATGAACAGCACCGCGAAAACCAGCGGCACGACCAGGGTACGCGAAGCCGAAGCCGGCAACCAGCACATGCTCCGTATGAAAACGCCTGCTGACCCGCAGCGGCAACGGCACAATGGCGCCTAGAATCGCTGAAACGATGAGGATAGTGAAGCCAGTGAACAACGCGGACTAAATGTCGGCGATCAGACTGTCGTAGTACTTCACGTAGTCGTCGCGGTCATCCGTCTTCAACACGCCGATGGCAGTTCGCGGGTGTTCGTTGAGCTGGCCAGTGATGTTGTACGGCACCAGCGCGCCCCAGTCAAGACTGTCCCGCAACGGATTGACATGTTCCGCCAGGAAATCGTAGATCGGTCGAATATGGAATTTCGGGTTACGCAGGAAGCCGATGAGCAACTCGGTCGGGCAGTTGCCGGCACCGCGGCCGAGGCCCATCATCGTCGAGTCCAGCCGGTTGGCTCCAGTGACAAGTGCCTCGATCGTGTTGGCGAAGGCCAGTTGTTGATTGTTGTGGGCGTGGATACCCACTTCCTTGCCGACGTCTTTCATGGCATTCTGGTACTTCTCCACCAGGTAGCGGATCTGCTCATGGTACAAGGCACCATAGCTGTCGACGACAACGACGGTGTCAACCGGCGTTTCTATCAGCGTTTCCAGACACTGGTCGATCTCGACTTCTGAGACTGTCGAAATCGCCATGATGTTGCAGGCAGTCTCGTAGCCCTTGTCATGCGCGTCCTTGATCATATCGACAGCCGTCGGAAGCTGGTGCGCGTAGGTCGCGACACGGATGACATCCAGCACACTGTCGTCTTTCGGGAGGATGTCGACCTTGTAGTCGGTTTTTTCCGCATCCGCCATGGCGGACAGTTTGAGTGGCGAATCGTTGTCGCCGACAATCCGGCGGATATCGTCCTCGTCACTGAACTTCCAATCGCCGAAAGCATCTCGGGCAAAGAGGCCTTTCGATCCCTTATACCCGACTTCCATGTAATCGATGCCGGCATCGATGCAGGCCTGATAAACGCCTTTAACAAACGAATCATCGAAAAAATGGTCGTTGATCAGGCCGCCGTCGCGCACGGTACAATCCAACACTTTTATATCCGAACGGAAAGTTATCCAGGGTGCCAGCTTCTCTTTCATTTGAGAACCTCAACTTGAGTTATATGTCGGGGCAAACAGATAACCTACGGCCACAACGGAATATGTCGAGTGCTGACGGGCGTTTGGCGTATGCGTGGATTTGCCTCTCCCGGGGTCCTACACCTGATCGTTGGTCACACACTATTCCCACACCGGCTCTGATTAAAATCTGTTACATGCCCCTAAGACGGCGGGCCGCAAGCAGAGTAGGCTCAACAGCAAACACTCGTTCAACGATCAGGTACTGGGCCACAAGCAACGGGGGAGAAGCGAGAAATGCCCAACTCGGCGCTTCGACGGACTATTCGAACTTCAAAAACACCGCGCGCTTCTGATCGGGAAGTGCAAAATCGAAGCCGCAACTGCGAAAGACGGATTCGGAAGCGGTGATTGCCATCAGTTCGACGACCTTCAACTCCTTTGCCCGTTCGACACAATGCTCGACCAGGGCTTGCCCGATGCCCTGCCCCTGAAACTCCGCCGACACACCCAACGCCTGAATTTCCGCCAGTTTGCGTGAGTATACCTCGATCGCGGCAAAGCCAATAATGCGTTCCCCACATACCGCGACGAAACCGTTCTCCGCCAGGTACAACAGTTGCTTGTCGGTGCGGTCGAGCAGTTGCCGCTCACTCACAAAGGGGGCAAGCAAAGCTTCGATACCCTCAATATCGGCATCGGTCGCAGCGCGAATGGTCGTATCGTCGTTCATCGGCGCGATTAACCGAGTGACTGCTTGACGAGATCCGCCAGAGCCCGGTTGTCGGCATCCTTGCCGGTGGCGGCAACGAGGTCACGGACGGCCTTCATTACCTGGCCCATCTCTTTCATTGACGAGGCGCCAGTGGATTCAACCGCCTGGGCGACCAAAGCCGCGAGCTCATCCGGGGTCAGTGACTCGGGCAGCAGTACTTGGAGGATTTTGATCTGCGTCTCCTCCGCCTCAACGAGATCCTCGCGCCCACCTTTGCGGAACATTTCAATAGAGTCCTGGCGCTGTTTGACCAGGCGCTTGACCATGGAGATGACATCGTCGTCGGACGGAGACTTGTTGTCGCCGCTCTTCTCGAACTTGATGATTTCGCCGCGCACCGCACGCAGGGCATTTAGTCCCTGTTCGTCCCGAGCGCGCATGGCATCTTTGATGTCTTCACTGATCTGATCGGAAAGGGACATGTGGAATTCTGGATTTTGGAGTGTGGGTTGAAAGAGGAAACGCCTGGCAGGGGAATTCAAGATGGAAGATTAATTGCTTCAGGTTGGTCATAATAGGCGGAATTATGAAAAAATCACACATTATTTGTCAACTTTTGCATGTATTTGGTTTCTAACATAGTGAGGTTGCGATGCCCTGGAATCCACAACTCATTAAGTGCAAGGATGTTAAGGAAATCTGAGATTGGTTGGAGGGCATGGTGCGTTTCAGCAACAGCATCCACGACCCATTGGAGGAGAAGATGAAAAAAACAACACATACCGGCCTCCTGCAACTCTGCGGCAGCGAGCATCTGCTTCTGCTCAGCGTTTTCGGCAATACCGAACTGCGCGAGGCGATCGATCGGGAGCTGCACAACCGCGCGAATACTGATACGGTCGAACTGCACTGGAACGCATCGCCGTGCCTTGCGGGCTGTCCCGACGGATAGACCATATCCGACACGGGCGACAGCATGCAGGAAATCAAATGTTGTAGGCGCCTGGGCGGCCAAGGAAAAGCGGAATTCTGCATCCGTTCAATTCGTCAGCCTCGGATCACAAACAGTTCAACCGTACAACGGACCGAAGTTGGCGCAGGCGCGGAAATCAGCTCCTTCGAGATCGGCCGTGCCAAAGCAGTTCCAGGCGGACGGGCGAAAGACTTCTTCCTCCGCGACGTTGTGCATGTAGACCGGGATTCGTAGAATCGACGCGAGACTGATGAGCTCGGCGCCGACATGGCCGTAGCTGAAGGCGCCGTGATTCGAGCCCCAGGCATTCATCACGGAGTAAACATCGCGGAAAACACCGTTGCCCGTGGTACGCGGCACAAACCAGGTGGTCGGCCAGGTCGGATTAGTGCGCTGATCAAGGGCATCGTGCACGTGATCCGCTAATGACACGGTGACGCCTTCGGCGATCTGCAGGACCGGACCCTGGCCACGCACCAGGTTGATCCGGCATAGGGTCACCGGCATACCGCCGCGCGTACGGAAGCGTGTCGACCAGCCGCCACCCGGGAAGTACTCGGTCATCGACGGATGCCAGGTTGTGGCCTGGAGACATTTCGTGACTTCATCGTTGGTGATTTCCCAGAACGGCTTCATCGCGGGTTGGCCGTCGATAGTTTGTGCACCGGTGCCGTCCAATGCAGCCGGGCCGGAATTAATCAGATGCAGGACGCCGCCGGCAGCATCGCCATCAAGCGTGTGGCCGGTGACTCGTTTGACAGCATCCGTGCTCCAGTACGTGCGAACGTCCGCAAAGACCTGGGCGGCGTTGGTGATCAGGTGACCGAAAAGCATGGCGATGCCGTTGAGCGTGTCGTTCTCGGTCGCGATCATGAAAGGTGGGCGCTTACCGTTCCAATCGAACGAAGTCGTCAGCATGGCCTCGAGGAAATCGCCGTTCGGCATGTGATCGGTCCATTGCCGTTGTCCCTGAAAACCGCCGGCGATGGCGTTGTGCCCGTGGGCTTCCTCGCCGAACCCGAGGTCGGTCAACTTCCGGTTGCCAACCATGAGGTCACGGGCAATGAGCGCGCACTTGACGGAAACTTCCCATTCTCTATCGAGATGCTCACGGCTGCGCTTCTTTTCTTCCGTGTTGTAATCGCTGCCTTCGGGGCAGTTGGCCTTGACCCATCGCATCGCTTTGCGGTACTCTGCCGGGTCGTAAATACCTCGCTCGATACGGCGAATGAACTCAGTCATGTCAATGGCTTCGACCCGCATACCGAGATAGGACTCGAAAAACTCGTGATCGGCGTACGACCCCATGATCCCCATCGAGATGTTGCCCATGCCGAGATAGGACTTGCCGCGCATCATGGCCACAGCGATACCGGCACGCGCAAAGCGCAGCAGCTTGACCTGGACGTCATCGGGGATCGACTTGTCATCGGCGTCCTGCACGTCGCGCCCGTAAATTGTGAACGCCGGCAACCCCTTCTGGTTATGCGCCGCCTGCACGGCTGCGAGATAGACGGCGCCCGGGCGTTCCGTCCCATTGAAGCCCCAGATCGCTTTCGGGATCAAAGGATCCATGTCCATGGTCTCGGAACCATAGCACCAGCAAGGCGTCACGGTGAGCGATACCCCGACATATTCCCGAGTAAACTTCTCGGCACACTTCGCAGTTTCCGCAACACTGCCAATACAGGTGTCGGCGATGACACATTGAACGCGGGTGCCGTTGTAATGCTTGAGGTGACTGGAGAGAAACTTGGCGACGGTCCTGGCCATGGCCATGGTTTGCTTCTCGAGCGACTCACGCACACCACCGAGACGGCCGTCGATGGTCGGGCGAATGCCAATCTTGGGTAGTTCACCGATGTAACGATTTTTCGAAGGCATGTCAGACCCCGGGTCGTGTTTCAGGTTTCAGGTGATATCGTCGTCATCTCACACTTCATCGCTCCTTTTCATCGCGCGTCACCCGGCAGCGAAAATCGAATGAGAAGAGCGATAAAGTGCCAGGTCAAGGTTGTCGGTCAGCAGAAGCAATTATGGGTGAGACGCAGACTCACCCGATGTTTTTTTTGAGCACCTCGAACGGCGCCTCCCAGGGTGCTGGATTTTCCGGTTCGAATTCGGCGGTTTCGAACGAATCGCCAACAAGCGCCTTGCCCTCGTCCAACGACTTCAGGTCACCGCCGGCAATCATCTGCATCAGGAAATTGCCGACGGATGTCGCTTCCACGGGACCGGTAATCACCGGGCGGTTGATAGCATCGGCGACCATCTGATTCAGCAGTCTGTTCCGGCTGCCGCCACCGACGATGTGGAGGACTTCGACCGGGCCGCCGCGCAGATCTTCGAGGCGCTCGAGAACCAGCCGGTATTTCAACGCCATACTTTCGAAGGCGGTGCGCAGAATTTCACCACGCGTCTCCGGCACCTGCTGCCCGGTATCGCGGCAGTAGTCCTGAATTTTTTTCGGCATGTTGCCAGGCGTGCTGAACGCCGGATAGTCTGGATCAATGACAGCGACGTGCGGATCGGCGGGTTCAGCCATCCGGGTGATTTCTGCGTAGTCGTAGTTGTCGCCTTCACCGGCAAAGGTGCGGCGACACTCCTGCACGATCCACATGCCGGTGATATTCCCGAGCACGCGAATGGTGTTGCAGATGCCGCCTTCGTTCGTGAGGTTGTAACGTTGGCTCTGGTCATTGATGATCGGCGCCGCCGTCTCGATACCGAGCAGCGCCCAAGTTCCAGAACTCACATAGGCATACTCGCTGCCCACTGCCGGTACACCGGCAACCGCAGAAGCGGTGTCGTGGCTGCCCACGGTGACGACATTCAGCTTCGCCTGAATCTCTGTTTCAATGGCCTCGGTGAGCGGGCCCAGCGTCGTGCCCGGCGCCGTCGGCTCCAGAAAAATGTCCGATGGTATGCCCAGCCGTGTGAGAATCTCATCATTCCATTGGCCATTACGCATGTTCATGCAGCCGCTGGTGCTGGCGATCGTGAACTCGTTCGCGGTCACGCCGCTGAGCCAGTAGTTCATCAGGTCCGGCATGAACAGCAGCTGGTCGGCGATCTCGAGTCGTTGCGGCGTTTCCTGGGTTTCGGCAAAGAGCTGGAAGACGGTATTGAGAAACATGATCTGTATCCCGGTCCCGGCGTAGAGTTCGTCCATCGACAGGCGCTCGCCACACGCTTCCATGACCCGATCAACGCGTGGGTCGCGGTAGCAATGGGGCATACTAATGAGTTGCCCGGTGCGGTCGAGCAGTCCATAATCGACCCCCCAGGTATCGACCCCGACGCTGCACAACGCATCACCGAACCGCGCCACCGCCTGAGCCAGACCGGTCTTGATCTCACTGAACAAACGAACAGGGTCCCAGTAAATGCTGCCGAGGATATTCGTGCCGCCGTTCGGAAACCGGTGGATCTCCTCCAAAGTCATCCGGGAACCGTCATAGATCCCAACCACAACACGACCGCTCTCAGCGCCCAAATCGACGGCTGCGTAACATTTGCCTTTGACCATGCAACTCCTCGTTCGGCTGCCGACATAGCGCCGTACAGATTTCCTATTGATTACACACGGGCGGGAAGATGGTATTTCATCCAGCCGAAGTCAAATAGTGCAGCCGATGAACAATCGTTCGCTGCACGGTTTTGCGGTGTGGGAAGGTTTTTTTCTATCAAGATATAATATTCATAAAATATTCTGATTAAATTATTTACACATCAATATGACGGCTGAATCATGAGTATTATCCTAATATTACTGAAACCTTCTCTGCACTCATCGCATCGAAAGAAATGAGTTAGGTTGTGGATTGCTTGTGTTAGATGTTAGACACAAAGGATGTGACGGGGGACGGGGGTATAGGATAACCCGACGCGAGGTGGGATGATGAAAGGCGGCGCCCGACACCGATTGATGGCAGCGGGGCAGGCATGTGTGCTGGGTTTCGGTCTGATCGTGATATCCGGCTGCAACACCACAGAGCAGGCGCGGCCCACGCTGATCGAAAAGTCGAGAAAAAAGAACGCTGTCACGGCTCGCCTGACCAGACGCACCCGACGCTCGCAGAAACTCCCCGACCGCACCGTCGGCAACGTATTGGCTGATCCACAGCCGCATGTCAATAGACAGATAGCTATCTCGGGTCTCGTCCGTGACGCTCAGATCAAACCAGTGTCACACGATCTGACCCTGCTGTCCCTGCATGTAAGCGATACCAGTACCAACACACAAAAGATTTCAGCCTCGCCGTATCCTGGCCAGGCTGCCGTAGTTGATCCCCTCGGACAAGTCGCTACACTCCTTCGTCAGGCTTCCGAGAACATCCACGACGTACCCTTCCAAGATCTTGAAGCCGACCCGATCGAGCAAATCTCCTATGATCTGCGGGCAGCGGCCAGTCAAATGAAGGCGCTGTCGCTGTTTTACCAGGCCGAGGGCATGCCTGAAATCGGCGTCGCCATCGATCAGATCGCCGTGGGCTACAGGCAAGTCGGCGAAGCCTATGGGACGATCGCAATGGTCGCCCGCCACATCCCTGACCCCACCGCCACGGATGACCGCGGAAACGTCGTCGACAATGCCCGGTTGGTCGTCGATGTACAGCCGGCCCAAAGATTTCAAACGTACATCCTGATGGCTGCCCAAGAGCTTTTGAAAGCAGTGGATTTTCTCATCGCGAACCGTGACGAGATCGACCGCAGCAGCATCCGATTCGATCATAGCGAACTGACCAGCCAGACCGGTTTGGCGCTGCACTCCGTGGGGCATGTGCTCGAAGCCGAAGCCTGGCAGTACCGAAAACTTCACGAGCCGGGTCTCGAGCGCGACTTTCGGGAGATGAGCCGGGTATTTGTCAATCTTGGCGAAGGAATCGCGTCGATAAACGGTGGCTTCCGGGCCCTGGGCGAACAACTCGAAATTCAGTTCCCGAGCATCGTCTTCGACAGTCGGGGCCTCACCATGCTGCGCTGCGCCTATGTCGGCTACAACAAGAAGGTTCTCGAAGACTGCCGAGCGAAACTCGCACAGCTCGACGGGAACGAACCGATCACGGTCCATGGCCGGCTGATTCATGGCAACCTGCTCGAGGAAATGAACCTGCTGTGGGTCAAAATGGAGTCGGTCACTCTCGACGGACTGACGATCAACCTCGCATACGACGATGGTACGAGTTCGGTGCACAACATGGCGGCCTTCTATGATTGGACCAAAACCATTGAGGAATGACATGAAACTACTGGCACGAAAATCAAACAGCATGCTGGCCCTTCCAGCGATCGTGGCTTTGGTCCTGGTCGGATGCACGTCTACCAAAAAAGCGACGACGATGACGATGACAGCAGACGGGTACGTGCCGACGTCCATCGAGCAACTGCGCAGCGACAGCGAAGCATTCCGTGACCAACGTGTCGTGCTCGAAGCATATATCCTCGGCATGGAGTACGGCACCAATGCCGACGATGCCGATCAGTGGATCATGGTGCTCGGCGTGGAGCCGCAGTTCAACGATTCGATCGCTGGGCAGCTCATCTTTCCAAAGATTGAAGTCAAGGTGCGCGTTGCCGAGGACGGCTACAACCGAAAGATCCTGCGCCGCTGCTTCCAGATTTGCTCCGAAAGCCGACGCAAAGGCGACGAAGTGACAATTTACGGTCGCTACCAACCGAAGGAGGCCTATGCCCAGTACCACTCCGGCGTCGACATCCTGCTCGATAAGATCGCCATCGGCGAAACCGTCATCAACACTGACTTCAACGACCACAGCGTCTTCACGGAAAAAACGCCGGGAATGGTCAAGAAGACGTACCAGGGCGTCAAGAAGATTACTAATCTCGCCGGAACTGTGCTGTAGCCTATTTTCTCGGCATATCCACAAATATTATCAAGAAAAAAACAGAAATTTGTCAACATATTTCTACCCCGCTATGCAGGAACTGTGAATGACCACCGGCGAACGGAAAAAGAATCTCCTGCGCCTTGACTTTCTGGGCTATTCGCGTGTATCTTACAAAAGCATGCGAGGACATAGCAGCCTGGACAAAGGCAGCGCTTGCCAACGGCCACGGGGATTGAATCAGCTATGAACATTCTGGAAAAAATCAAGGACCTTCACGATCGCGTCTTCGATGCAGTAATCGATGGAGCCCGCAAGTTGGTAGGCAAGGCAGGCGACAAGCCGGTAACAGTTCCCGTCCGCGTCGCCCCGTCCGACAAACAACCACCGACGGACTGCCGCCGTTAAACTGGTTTCGGTGCATCACCCGATGCACCATACAAGCGGGGCACTGGACCAAAACACGACGGTCCAGTGCCCCGCTTTTTTTCTATTTTGAGAATTCGAGAGTTTGATGACCAGGATTTCTTCGCCGCCATCGGCGATGGTGCCACGCCGTGCCTCGGCAATTTCTCACCACGATCCAACACTGACGCCGAATTTTGACGAAGGCACTTCGGTACCGTGCCGCAAAAGAGGGCCGCACGGGTTGCGGTTCTGACGCCCGCGGCTATCCTGTACACCTTATGTCAAAAGATACCTTCGCGGAACTCTACCCCTTCGAATCCAACTTCTTTAAGCACGACGGGCTGCGCTATCACTACCTCGACGAGGGTAGCGGTCCCGTGCTCCTGATGCTGCACGGCAACCCGACGTGGTCGTTCTACTACCGAGAACTCGTTTGCGGACTCCGCAACCGCTTTCGCGTAATCGTCCCGGATCATATCGGCTGCGGATTCTCCGATAAGCCGCAGCGCTATCCCTATCGACTGCAGACCCACATCAACAACGTCGAGGCGCTGCTCGAACACCTCGGCATTGAGCAGTATAGCCTCGCCGTCCACGACTGGGGCGGGCCGATCGGTTTCGGCGTCGGCGGGCGCAAACCGGAGCGTGTCGAGCGTCTGATCGTCTTCAATACGACTGCCTGCCTGACGCGCAGGTACCCGATCGGCATTCTGGCCTGCAAAGTCCCCTTGCTCGGCAGCATCGCCGTGCGCGGCTTCAATCTGTTCGCCAAGTGCGCCGTGTGGTTCGCCAGTTGCAACCCGGAGAAGATGACGAAGGATATCGCTGCCGGCTTTCTCAAACCCTACGACAGTTACGCCAATCGGGTCGCGACCCTCGCCTTTGTCCGTGATATTCCGCTGAATGACAAGCACCCGTCGTGGCAGGCCGCAAAAACGGTCGTAGACAACATCCACAAGCTAGCTGATAAACCCGTCATGATCTGCTGGGGCACGAAGGACTTCTGCTTCACCGACTTTTTCCTGAAAGACCTGCGACAGCGTTTTCCGCAAGCGCACGTGCACGAGTTCCACGATGCCGGTCATTATGTCGTCGAGGACGCCGGCGACGAGATTCTGGAACTGGTCGAACGATTCCTCGACGGGCGCTGAACTGTTCGACTCTCTCCGACATACACGCTATTGTACTGCCCGCGTACAAACACTGGACACCGAACACTTAGACTTGTGAGGCAATCATGTATAGCGCATCGGATCTGCGAAAGGGGATAAAAATCGAAATCGACGGAGCTCCCTGGCAAGTCACCGACTTTGACTTCTGCAAGCCGGGAAAGGGCCAGGCCCTGTACCGCTGCAAGATGAAAAACATGATCAGCGGCATCACTATGGACAAGACCTACCGCGCCAACGACAAGATCGGCAAGCCCACTCTGGAGGAACGCGATTTCATCTTTTCATACGCCGAAGACAACACGTACATTTTCAGTGACAACGAAACGTACGAGGAAGTCCGGCTGGACGGTGACCTGCTCGGTGAACAGAAATGGTTTCTGATCGAGAACATGGACTGCAAGATTCTCAACTTCAACGGGCAGTCTATCGGCGTGACCCTGCCGAACTTCGTCGAGAAGAAAATCACCGACACCGAACCTGGCGTCCGCGGAGACACCGCCACCAATGTGACCAAGGGTGCCAGGATCGATAACGGTTATGAAATACAGGTGCCGCTTTTCATCAACGAAGGCGATACCATCAAGATCGACACGCGCACCGGCGAATATTCGGAACGTGTCAGCAAAGGCTGACGCGTGGCGCGGCAGGAGTGCGGGAGTTTGGGAACCCGGCAGTCCCCATCGCTGGGCTACTCCACGACTCCAGTACTCCATCATCCCGAGAGATATAGAGTTTGAGCACCTTGCAACTGCGCAGCGACGTCCTGCGCCTGATTCGGACCTTCTTCGACGGGCGCAACTATCTCGAGGTTCAGACGCCGGTCAGCGTTGAAACACCGACTCTCGAGGATTACATCGACGCCATCCCCGCCGGTGATCAATGGCTGCGGACCTCGCCCGAGCTCCACATGAAAAGACTGATCCAAGCCGGACACCCGCGGGTCTTCCAGATCGGCCCGTGCTTCCGCGCCGGGGAGTACGGCACCCGGCATCGGCCTGAATTCACCATGCTCGAGTGGTACTGCGCAAATGCCGATTACCGCGATATCCTGCAGGAAACTCAGGAACTGCTCCAGGCTGTCGCCGCCGGACTCGGCCGGCCTGACCCCCTGCCCTGTCGCAATGAAACCATCGACCTTGGCACCTGCGAGGTCCGCACCGTGCGTGAGACATTTGCGAAATTCGCAGATGCGGATGCCGCAGCACTGAGCACGACCGAATTCAATTGCCTGCTGGTCGAAACTGTGGAGCCGCGACTCGGTCGGAACTGTCCGTTTTACATGATCGACTATCCCGCCGCGATGGCAGCGCTGGCCCGAACACCCCCTGCCGATCCAAGCATCGCCGAACGCTGGGAACTGTATATCGCCGGTCTTGAACTGGCCAACGCCTACAGCGAACTGGTCGATCCTGTCGAACAACGCCGACGCTTCGAGGCCTGTGCCGATCTACGTCGAAGCGACGGGCGCGAAGCATATCCGATCGACGAAAAATTTCTGGCGGCGCTTGAAGCCGGGATGCCGCCAACCGCCGGCTGCGCGTTGGGAATCGATCGACTGTTGATGGTGCTCGCGGATACCGATGATATTGCGGATGTATTATTCGAGTAGCTGCCGGAAATACCCACACCGCGGTTGTTCGGAAAATTTCGCGCCACCCATTTTTTCACCCAGCTCATCCATCCTGGCGGAGCCTTGGAGCTTGGCTTGTAGGACGCTTGCCGCTGCTCGACAAGGAACTGCGCGAACTGGCTGCCAAGCGCCGCACGTAGATGACTCGCTGCGCCGACGCCATCGTGCTCTTCGCCACCGGCGTTCTGATGATGGACACGCCTCAAGAAAATCAGTTCGTTCCAAACAGTCCCTTGCCCAAGCCGTCTGTGAGCATCTTGATGGCGCGCGCAGCATCGA